>NZ_JBSFUR010000027.1:0-82467 GCF_053591895.1 Streptomyces sp. NPDC002867
CCAGAAAGGGCGCTTCGTGGCCGATTCCGGCAACCCCAACGAGAACCTTCCGTCCCGCGCCGGGTCGTGGTCCCGGGGTGCCCAGGCGATCGACACCACGCGTTAGAGGATGGCGCGGCGTCATGCCTGGCGGCATGACGGGGTGTTGGTGGGGGCTGGCCCCCTGACGGGGGCCATGAGGGGTAGGAACGGTTGGGCCTGGCGGCCCAACGTGGTTGTCTTCGACTCCGGCCTGGCGGCCGGAGGTTGGTGGTGTGTCATGCCTGGCGGCATGACGGGGTGTTGGGGTTACGTTCCGGTCCCTGGCGGGACCGGGTTTGTGTGGGCGCCTGCCGGCGCCTTGATGTCATATAGGTTTGTTGGGCAGTGATTTGATTTGGTGTCGTCCCCTCCCCTGGCGGTGAGGGTTAGGTGGGCTGGCGCGCAGTGGGTGTGGCTGCCCCGGGGTTCGGGGTTGGGTAGCTGCGCGGTCGATCGGGTGCGATCCCGTCGAAGGAGCCTGCCCGGGTACAGCTGGGTGCGGAGCTCGTGGAGATGGATCCTGAGGAGATGTCTCCGCGGGCGTGGAAGTCTGGGACGAGATCTCCAGGCTCATTCCTTGAGCCGAAGGCGGCCGGTGACATTGTCGTGCTGCAACAGCGAGTGCACGCTTTTCTGCAGGGGCTGGCGCCCCTGACCGGGTGTCTCGCCCGCGCAAGCCGGGCTCCAAGTGCTGCGAGGTGGGTAGCGGGGTTCTGTCGGTGATGCCAGCGTCCTGGCTGCCCGTCTGGGTGCTTTGGTGTCGCCGGAAGAGAGGGGCTCGGCTGTTGGCGGGGTATCGAGGGCTGCCTGGCTCCCTGGGGGTGGGGGGCACCGCTGTGCCGGGGGCGGGATCCGGTCAAGTTACGGTGAGCCATAGTGAGATTCAGTGAGACACCGTGGGATCTGGTGAACACTCACGGACAACCACGGACTCTGGCGGACGATGGCCGGGTGTGGCCGAGGGTAACGGGCCTGGGAGCGGTCGCCGTTTCAGCAGAGTCTGGGTGCGTCACACTCCCCCGTATGCCGAGCTTTCAGATCAGGAAGGCAATCGGTGACGCCCACGAACTGCGCGTCACCCAGCAGCTCACTCTCCGCGGGTGGCATGTCAGTCCCTGGGGGCAGGGAGTCATGGGCGAGCCTATTCGGCGCGCCCTGCACGGCACTGGCAGCTGTCTGCGCTGGACTCCCGACCTCATCGCGGCATGCGGCCGGCAGATCGTCCTGATCGACTGCAAGAGCCGTATGACCAGCCGGGCCAGCCGGAGGCATGCCATCGAGCGGGCCGCCGTCATGGCCCACCTCCAGCTCGTCGCCTGGACACAGCTCCCGATCTACTACGTCTTCGACAACCTCGACCTCCTCACCCCCTGCGACGCTCTCACCCTCGGACACCAAGGGCCGCGGAGCGCCGTCGGATCGGGAACCCTGTACGTACTGGTGCCGGCTGCCAGATCTCTGCACTTCGACGACGTCTTCGGCGTCCCCGACCACAGCGGCATGCCATCCGTGGCGTAGCCGGAAGTAGGTCTCGGGGCCTTGTCGGAGGCTCCCGCTTCGTCTCCGGTTGATGCGAAGTGCTCAGAGAACGGACCGGGGTGACGGTGGGACAGCTCAGCGCATCTTATAAAGGCGGGACCTCATTTGCGGTAGAGTCTTTATAAGTTGATGCCGACTCTCGGAGGTCCCCTTGGCCCTGTCCCTCGTAACGCCGTCCCCCGAACCCGATGATGTGCGGGCTCAGTTGGGGGGCGTGGGGACCAGGTTGGAGTTCCTGCACGACGTACTGCGTGCGGGTGAGGCGGCAAGACGAATCGCCGTCCCTAACGATCCGACGGGAACGGCGGGTCGACGGGCCTACGAGGCGCATGTGCGGACCCTTCGCGAGCTGCACATCAAGCACGAGAAATGGGCGCGGCTCGTGCACGGCCGCCTGGAGCTGGTCTGCAACGCCGACCGGTCGATCGCGATCGGCGTGATGGTCGGCGACGCGGCCACCGGACAGGCGAGCCTGTTCCCGAAGAACGCCCGCCGCCGCGGCCGCGCCACGGAGCAGATCACGCGCGCTAATGCGGGCGAGGGAGCTACGCATGTTCAGACGGCTCTGTTCGTGGCCGGCGCTGGGCCCAATGGTGTGGCGCTGAGCGAAGAAGAGACCTTCGCGCTGAAGACCTGGTTCCTGCTCTCCTACCGCACGAAGACCGGGGACGCGGTGCGGATCGACTGCGAGCTGTCTCAGCCTAAGAGGTTCGAAGATGGCTTCGTGGTCGAATGGGGAAGGCGGATTCCGCTCCCTGCGCTCACGATGGACGGAATCGAACCTCTGAACGATGATGGGCCTGAAGAGATCGACATCCCCGTCGATTTCCGCTGAGGCCCGATGGTGGGGCGGCGGACTCCGTCGCCCCACCGTGCACCACAAATAACTGAGGCAGCCCCACATGGTGACCCCGTCGCGTATCACACTGGCCCGCAAGCGCAGGGGCCTGACCCTCTCCGAACTGTCGGACCGGGCCGGGGTATCGCTGCAGAGCCTGTCCAACTACGAGACAGGCCGCACTGCTCCGCGTCCCGACACCGTGGACAAGATCGCTTCTGCGCTGGACTTTCCCGCCACCTTTTTCGAGGGCCCGGCGCTGGATGAGCTCCCCCCCGAAGGGATCTCCTGGCGGGCACGCAGCAAGACCTCGTCACGGATACTGGATGCCGCCCGGGCAGCGGGAACGCTCGGCGCAATGCTCTACGACTGGATCGACGAAAGGTTCCGTCTCCCGGCCGTGGACGTCCCCTCGCTGGGCAAACCCGACCCTGAGACGGCCGCCGGTATGGTCCGCACCCGCTGGGGACTGGGCGAGGCGCCGGCACCCAACATGGTCCACCTTCTGGAGGCCCACGGGGTGCGTGTGTTCTCACTGGACCCCGACCACGCCGAGGTCGACGCGTTCGCGGTGTGGCGTGACGGCGTGCCCTTCGTTTTCCTCAACACGCTCAAGTCGGCCGAACGAGGGCGCTTTGATGCGGCCCACGAACTCGGGCATCTCGTGATGCACGGCAGCGAGCACGCCTGCTCAGGTCCCGAGGCCGAAAGGCAGGCAAATGACTTCGCGTCCGCGTTCCTGATGCCCAGGGCGAGCGTCCTGGGCCACATGCCCTCGGGGGCGCATGTTGACCAGATCATCCGCGGGAAGCGGATCTGGAACGTCTCCGCCATGGCCTTGACCTACCGCATGCACGATCTGGGTTTGCTCACCGACTGGCAGTACCGCTCGACATGCGCGGAACTGAGCCGTCTGGGGTACCGGTCCGACGAGCCCGAGGGCATGGGGCAGCGAGAAACGTCGCAGGTGTTGACGAAGGTCTTCACCGCGCTGCGTACGAAGCACGTCAGGCCTTCAGGCGTCGCGGCGGAGCTGGGACTGACCGGTGAGGAGATGAACCGACTCTTGTTCGGGCTCACCCTCACCACCTTCACTGGTGGTGGCCGACAGGACACTTCTGCTCTCAAACGGAGCCTGTCCGTGGTCCCCTGACCAGGCCTCAGTCCGCATGTTCGAAGGAGATCGTCAGACTTCGGCACTCCCGGACGCCGGCGAGGGTGACGGTTCCGCTGGGGCGGGCCGTCAGCTGCCGCAGCGGGTCCAGGATGATCCGTACGGTCGGCGGCGTGTCCGTCCCACGCTGCAGGCCCGACACCACGACGAGAAAGAAGTCCTGCTGGGAGGCTGCCCGCTCGTACTCGTGGGGGGTCAGGGAGAGGGAATCCTCCTCCGCTCCCAGGAAAGACTTCACCTCGTAGAAGCGGCTCAACTCGTCAACGGCGTCCGCCCCGACGCCGCGCTGGGCCCGCAGGTCCCGCAACTCCTCGGAGTCCCGTGCCAGGGCCGCCCGTACGAGGTCGAGAGCGACGGCCTCCTGCTCCAGCGGGGTGAAGCTCTTCACACCGCTCCGCTGTCGGGGTACTGCCGGACTCGGGCTCGGACGGGACAGCACGGGCCGGCTCGGGCCAGGGGTGGCGGCTCCGGATCGTGACTGTTGCTTCCGTGAGGTCTCTGCGGGGGCCGTGAGTACCGGGCGCAGCTCAGTGGGATCGACGAGCCGTCGCTTCTCGATCGCTGTGGGTGCCGGGGCAGGCAAGCGATCTTGGGGCTTGACCAGGCGTGCTGATCTGCTCTTACTGGCCGCGCTGCTCCGTTCCATGGTGTGGCGCGCGAGGGTCTCCTCGCGGAAGGCGGCCAGCCGTTGCTCCGCTTCCGCGTCGGCGGCCTCGTTGAGGGCGCTGATGCGGTCCTCTGCCCGGGTGATGTCGATCGCGGTCAGACCGGCCTCGGCTCGTTGCCAGGCTGCGACCCATGCGTGCGCCACTTCACGTCGTCGGGCGCGGAAGCGGCCTGCGAGAGTCCGGCCGACGTGGGAGAAACGTGCGAGCGCCGAGGTGGACCGGACGTACAGGATGCCCTCCGCCCGGTCGATCGCGGTCTCGACGGGGACGTGCATCAGGTCGGCACACCCGGACGGCGTGACCGCGCACATCAGTCCGGGCTCGACGCAGACGACGAGATCGGACAGCTCGTCCCAGGTGCAGGAGAGTTCGCGGGCGGTACTGGGATCGTTGCGTTGGAGGTCCTCGCGAAGGTGGGCTACGGCCGCGGCGAATCGGGCCGTGGCGTGCCGGTCGGGTTTCGGGGTCCCGGGCGGGTACGGGGCGGTGTCGTCTGGGCCGAGAACGGTGATGCCGAGCCGGTCGACGAGTCTGGGGAAGTGCTCCAGCTCCGCCCCGGGGTGCCACACTGCGGCTTCGCTTCCGCCCGCAGCGAGCGCGCCAGCGATCTCGGTGGCGATGGCCTCGTCCGCCGTGGCGTAGACGGGGCGATGGCTTGTCCATCCTCGGCTCGTCCACAGCGGCAGCTGCCGAAGCCTCTTTCCCTTCAGGGCCTCGGGATCGGCGGCCGCCAGGCCCTCGAGGAACTGCAGGCTCTGGAGCAGTACCGTCTGGGCCTCCGCGTCCGGTTCTTTCTGCCGGGCTTTCGAGGTGGACGGCGCAAGCTCCCGGATGACGGCGATCGCATCGTCCGTGCCGGGCTCAGGCACTCCCAGCATCTGCCACAGTGCATCCCCGTCGGCGACGTGGGGTGCGAAGGCACGGAACCGGCCGAACAGCGGCTTGCCGCGCAGGCACGTGGCCGGTGTCCGCCAGCCCGCGTCGGTGAGGACGAGGCCGTCGCCTTGGGCAAAGGCACGCAGAAGGTCGTCGCGGGACAGTTCGCCGGCGGGGGCACGGGAGGGAACCGTCTTGGCGGCGAGGGCGCGGTAGAGCAGCAGGGCACCGGACTCGTCGCGGTTTGCGCCTTCTTGTTCAGCCTGCCGCAGCCGCCGCAGCCGGTCCACGATGTCGGCGGTGGTGGGTTCGCCGCCGACGCCGAGGGCCTTGAGCACGTCTTCACGGCGCCCGACGGCGGCCTGGATCTGCGGGTGCAGCAGTCCGTCCGCGTCCGCGCCGTACACCACCGCGGTCGCCTCGGTCTTCCGACGCAAGACCGAGGGCGCCCTGGGGGTCCCGCTCTCGTTGTCGAGCCACGGGATCTCCTTCAGGCGCCAGAGCCAGAACCCGGGGACTTTGCCCACCGGGTTCCAGGAACGGTAGGCGATGGCGGCCGTGACCTCCGCGTGGTCCGCGTACCGCGTGGTCCAGGCCCTGCCGAGCACATGGATGAGTGCGATGGCCCGTTGACGTCGCAGCGCTCCGTCCGCCTCGTCGGCGATCGCGCGCGCCACGGTGTCGAGGTCGGGCGTTTCGCGGTCGTTCAGGGTGTACTCGGCACCGCGCGCGGTCATCTGGGCCACCCGGCTTTCCGGTGAGCCCGGCGCGTGGACGGGCACCTCCCGGCGGTTGAGCCGCTCCTTACGGTGGCGGTGGTGCTGGATCCGGGGCGCCGACTCTGCACCCAGCAGCCGCAGGAAACTCAAGGGGCTCATCCCTGAGCCGGTTCCGCGCAGGACGTCGTTGTAGCGGGGGCGCAGCCACGTGAGGCCCGGGGTGCTGCCGGCGGCGTGGGCGAAGCTCTCGGCGCGGTCGATACGGTCGAGGGTCGGAGGCAGATACGACTCCGCAACAGCCGCCCACCCGTCACGCCGGCCTCCGTCACGCGCATACTGGCGGACCTGGAGCGCGACGGCCTGGCCCACGTCGCCCCCGAGCCGGGCTCGGTCGCGGTCGTCGAGCCGGGCGAAGGCCTCCTTGAGATCGCGCAGTTGACCGTCGGTGAGCTGCAGTGCTGGGCCGGCGGTCCGGGCTCTGCCATGGTTCGCCAGACGCCGCAGCGCGGTGAGCTCGTCTCCGTCCGTCAGCAGGGCGTTGTGCTCGACCAGCCACTCTCGTACGCGGGCGGCGGAAGGGGAGTCGGCGAGGAAGGCCGGGTGCAGGACATGGGCGAAACCGAGGCTTTCCGCCAGGCTGCCCGGACGGTCGGCGAAGATCCGCAGTTCCCCGCTTCCGGGCGGCCGGTGCCGGGTACCGGTCTCGTCCGCCAGCCAGGCGAAGCCGAACAGGCGGAAGTCCCAGCCGGATGCCAGGCCCACAGCGGCCAGCTCGATGGCGTCCTCTAGCGAGCGGTTCTCGTGCCCCAGGAGCTCGAGGGCGTCGTACGCGTCGACCGGGTGCGGCTTGGCGGCGCCGTGGTCCGCCCAGTCCTCCAGGACCTCCCGGTAGCGGCCTGCCCAGTCCCGCGCCGCGTACGGGAGGGCCGGGCAATCGGCCAGCTGCTCGATCTCCGTCTCAGTCAGGAGACCGGTGAGTTCGGCGGTCTCGACGGCCAGGTCCTCCAGCGCCTGGGGCCCCCGGCCGGGAACGTCGATCCGCAGCCGCGCAGCGATCTGCAGACGGGAGCGCTCAAGCAGCGCCGCCTCCAGCGCGCCAGCGGCACCGGTGCGTTGGTGCCGACTCGACTGTTGAGGCAGGGGCAGCATCGACCAGGACGCCGCCGGGTCGAGCCGGAAATACTCAGTGACCGCAGCCGCCCACAGGTCGGCCAGGCACGGCACGAGCGCCTTGTTCCAGGCCGTTTCCCTGAGTCCCTGCCGGCTCGGAGTGGGGTCGAATGCGGCATGGACACGCACGGGCAGAGAGAGTGGAGTCACAGGGAGCCGGACATGGACGTGGCCGGGCCTGTCCTCCTCGGATTGCGATGAGAGGGCGACAGCCAGGGGTGTGGAGTCGCCGACGGCCTTCGCCTCGGGTTCGAGGCCCGGCGGAGGCGTCACGGCGGCGTGGCAGACCCGCCAGCACCGGCCGTCAGGATCACGCACGTGCGCCACATCCACCGCCACGCTCTGCCCGCCGACTTCGGCGGTAAAGCCTTCGGCGGCCGTTCTCCGCAGCGAGAGTCGCTGCAAGGTTCGGCCTTGGCCGTCGAGATGGACCACCGCGGCAACATGGCGGAGGAAGAGCAGCGCCTCATGCCCCCAGGAGGCCAGCCAGTCGTCCACGTCAGTTGCCGTGAGCGGCTCCTCGGTGAGCGGAACACGGAAGACCGTCCAGCCGTCGCCGCCGAACTCGGGGGGCAGAACCCGCACCGGGGCCAGACCCACACCTGACTC
The DNA here is from genome assembly GCF_053591895.1 of Streptomyces sp. NPDC002867. Lineage (NCBI taxonomy): Bacteria > Bacillati > Actinomycetota > Actinomycetes > Kitasatosporales > Streptomycetaceae > Streptomyces > Streptomyces sp. NPDC002867. The sequence goes on from NZ_JBSFUR010000027.1 coordinate 7,615, forward strand.
GCCGATCCGCAAACGGTAGTGGCCGCTGTACACCTCGATCGTGGGCGAGAAGCAGAAGAGCGTCATGAGGCCGATCCCGAACCGCCCGGTGGCTTCCTCGTCCTCGGCTTTGCTCGTCACCCATGGCATCGACAGGGGGAGGACGTCTGTGAGGAAGACCGGTCTGCCGTTGTGGGCCAGCAGCAGGGTCTTCTTGCAGACCTGGATCCGTACCTCGGTCGCTCCGAGGTCCTCCGCGTTCTGCACGACTTCTGAGAGTCCTTGCAGACGATCGGTGGACATCCGCTTGGCACCGCGCCGGGCCCCGATCACCGAGTCCTGCATCACACCGGCGTCTGCGGCCAGTTCCGCAAATCGTTCGACGGCAGCACTGGCTGCTTCCGGGGTCGGCGGTTCGGGCACGATTTGCCCCGGCGCGCACGTCTTCTTGAACAGCTGCTCCGCCCAATTGGCGGCCTCCTGCTCCTCGGCTGTCCGCACTGCCATGACTCCCCCGCCCGCTGTTAAGCCCGACTCGGCGATGATCCTCTTTCTTCGGACCGACACTTGGGCGTCGCGAAGCCGGCCGGGAAGGTGCCCGCGGTATGAAGGCGCCGCGGTCATCGGGCTGCTTCGGCCGCCCGCACTACGGCGTTCGAACCGATCCGACGAACACCTGGCCTGTCCACCTGCCGCAGCAGCAGTTTGGCCAGTTGAACCTACCGAAGGCCCCGGTCCGCTCCCCTAAAGTGGCCCACACGATCGAGGAGTCCACCCTTTGTCGCCGCTCATATGGCGGCGTACGGGATCTCCATCCAGTGTTCCTCCAAACTACGCAGGGTCAGCTTGTCGTCACGGATCTCATCAATCAGGAACAGCTCCCGAGCGTTGCACACAGTGCAAAGACTCACCGACGCCAGTGGCCATAGCCCGAGGGGGGCTGCGCCGTGGGCGTGGACGATGTAGATGCGGTCGGGCTTGACTGGAAGCGGGCTGAACCGCTCGAAGGGCTCCCACCCAGGGTGGCTGCCTGTCAGGCGCAGGCCCACCAGTCTGTACTCCGATTCGTCCAAGTACTCACAGCGCTCTACCCAGTCCCAGTGGATGCGGGAGAGCCAGTTGACAGAAGTCAGGGCAGACACGAGCTGGGGTTCCAGTTGAGTGATCTCTCCGTCGATCTCATGGCTCGCACGGATGCCGTGGGCGTGGTGGGTGTCGTTGCGAAGGTCCTTGATCTTTTCCAGGAGGGGGTAGGTCTGTTCGAGGACACCAGTCAACTCCCGCACGCCGGGAGAGGTGAGGTCGGCCATCAGATTGTTCACGAGCCACAGCCACGTGCCGAAGGTCGCGCCGCGGCTGAACTGCTGCCGTAGTTTCCTGGTGAATCCGTCTAGAGCAATCTTCTCTGCAAGGGTCAGGACACCCAGTACCCGGGCGATTCCCTCCCCCATTTTGAGCAGTCCGTCCTTCTTCTCTGATGCGTGGGTGCTGGTCCGGTATCGGCGAGCTAGCGCTGCCACGTGAAAGGGGTAGCTCGACTCCGCCCGCCATACAGGGTCTTCCAGAGGGGAAACGAGTGTGTCGATCAGTTGGGCTTTGGATGCGGCGGCACGCAGGTCTTCCCGCAGTTTGCCAGGATCGGTCTCCTTACTGGCGAAGACGTTCGGCAAAAGACTCGAGGTGGCCTTCTTCAGGGCTTGGCGACTAGAGTCGACGGCCTCGATGAGACGGTCGTTTTCTTCATTCGGGACGAAGTCGGCCGGGACCTGCCAGTCCATCAGGCGTGGGCCGCTGGTGTATGGCTCGGCCTCTTCGCGTGAGTTCAACCATTCGCACAGCGTGTGACCACTGCCGTGCAGCGGGTGGAGGACGTGCAGGGAGGTGACTGCTTCGCCGAACCCCGGTGGAAGCAGTCGCCAGTTCCCTGGGCGTCCCACGAGATCACCGCCCGCGCATGGGGTCAGGCTGGGCCCGGAAGCAGGAGCTTCGGGCAGTTCAACGGCCGTATCGACGAGCCGCAAGTCTTGTGCCCGCAAGTGGAATGGCCGGTCTTGGCCGATGGCGTCATCGCCGACTGGGGGGATCTTGGATGTTTCCAGGCGGGCGAGCTTCCACAGCGGTTCGAACGGCCCTTGCAGTTGTTCGGTGGAGAAGAATCGTTGGAAAGAGATCTCGTACCCGTAGCTGGTTTTAGCGTGATCGATCCAGAATGCTGAATCCTCCGGCAGCGCCTGCTCCACGTACTCCTGGGGGTCCTCACCGAAGGGAACTTTGAGGACCCGGCGGAGCGTCGGGTCCGGCTCCGGAGCGCCATTGAGTTTCTGGACTTCGCCCTGGGGGTCTCGCACGCCCAGTGCATCCCTCAAGGCCCGCTGGAATACCGCGCTGGCTGGCCAGGTGTGGCCCTGCCTGGCCAGCGCAGCCTTGACGGCCTTGACGGCAGCTGACTTACCCGGCCACCCCTCACCTGACATTGGGCGCAGGGCGGTGAGCAAGTGCTCTAGAGCGCCGGACTTCTGTATGGCCTTGGACTCGGCGAGGTGGGTCAGTGTCTCGTCGGAGATTTCGAAGCGCAGCTGCAGTGGTTGCTCAACGGCGATTTGCTGGTAACCGAGCTGGTCAGTGCGTACCACCCTGAACGTGCCGCGTTCCGGATGCCGGCCGTCGACAGCGGCGGCCATGGCTTGCGTGTACGCAGCGGTGATGGCTTCGGCTTGAGCGGATGTGATGTATCTACGTTTCGTCCCGAGAGGCCTGCGCATCTGCTGCTGGCGTTCTTGCGCGTCGAGCAGGATGACTGTGCCGCGCAGTTCCCTGGGTTTGCGGTTACTCAAGATCCAGACGTAGGTCGGGATGGAAGTGTGGGGCAAGACCTGTGTGGGCAGGGCGATGACCGCCTCAAGCCAGTCGTTCTCAATGATCCAGCGGCGGATTTCGGACTCGCCTGATCCTGCTGCGCCCGCGAACATGGGCGCGGCGCTGAACAGGACCGCCAGTCGGCTGCCCTCGGTCCCTGCGTTCGCCGGCTTCATCTTCGAGAGCATGTGCTGGAGAAACAGGAGCGCACCGTCGTTAACGCGCGGCAGTCCGGCGCCGAACCGGCCGTTGTAGCCTAGCTCGTGATGCTCGGTGAGGACGGTTTGCCGTACCCGCTTCCACTCCATGCCGAATGGCGGGGCAGCCACGATGTAGTCGAAGTGAGCATGCTGATGGCTATCGTCCGTGAGGACGTTGCCGAGTGTGATGGTGTCGGTCCCCCCGCCTCGCATCATCATTCTCGACTGGCATATCGCCCACGTGTGACTGTTCAGCTCCTGCCCGTACAACGCGACGCTGGTGTTCGGGCCATGAACGGATATCTGCTCAGCTGCTCTGCTGAGGAGGCCGCCAGTGCCACAGGTCGGGTCTAGGACGCGGACCTCGTCGTGCTGCTGGCTGAGTCGGTCCGCGTCAGGTGCGATCAGCAGCCGGGCCATCAGACCAGCCACATCTTGGGGGGTGGAGAACTCACCTACAGTCTTGCCTGCTTGCTCAACGAAGAGACGGACCAGTTCGTCGAAGGTGGCGCCCATCTGCTGGTCGGATACCTGCACGGGGCGTAGGTCGAGGTCGGCGAACCTCCGGGTGACCATGTTCAGGAGGTCTGCCTCGTGCAGACGTCTTACCTCCCGTTCAAACCCATAGCTCTCCAGTACTTTCCTGACTGGATCGGGGAAGGCGCCCACGTAGGCCAGCAGTGCGGACGTGGCGGAAGTGACGTTGCCGTCTGCGATCTGGCGGAGCGTGAGGGCACTTGTGGTGGGCAGTTGCAGCACATTGTGCGACACCTCGGCAATGGTCCCGCCGTCGTCCGCTGCATCTGCGGCATGCCTTCGTGCCGCCTCGGCCACACACTCAAGGCGCCGAATCACCGTGAAGGGGAGGATCACGCTGCTGTAGCCCGCAGTGTCGTAGTTGCCGCGCAGCAAGTCGGCCACGGACCAGATCAGCTCGGCTGGATGCTGTCCGTCACTCATCAAGGCTCGGCCCCTTCTTGTCATACGACGGAAAAGGGATCATCTCACTTTCATTGCGGGGCAGGGGCTTGCTCAACTCCATTCGTTCTGGGCGGCGCTGTCAGACACTGCGTGTAGGTTCCGAGACGTTGGCCCGTCTGAAACTGCCCCGAATACCACTGGTGGGGCATGGGGGGACTGAGCTGTGTCATCTAGTGAACGTGTTGCTGCTCGGAAGATCATCTCTGCTGCTCTTCGGGCTGGAGCGGCGTGGATCAACAGGGCTGAAGAGCCTCGTGCATGGCGGGAGTTGTCCCGTATGCATGGGGGTGATCCTGGCGAATCTGCCTGTCGGGGCCGGTCCTGCGACGCCTGCCGAGATGATCGACTTCCTGCCGGTGCGGCTGCGGGAATGGGTGCCTTTGGAGTGGGATGAGCTGCCTTCGGAGATGGGTGATCTGGTCGTCCTGGCGGACGTGCCGGCCGGCAAGGTGGCGCGCGCCATGGAGAACGCCGACCTGGACACCCTGCGCACCGTCGTACTGTACAAGTCGGTGGAGTGGCGCAGGCGGGTGATGGGGCAGTTGGCCCGAGACTACGCTCTGCCGACTCTGGCCGATCTGCCCGATGAGCAGCCAGTTGTCCTTGCGCCCGGGTATGAGCTCTTGGCAGTGCGGCTGCCTGAACTCGTCCGCCACGGAAGCCACGACCGGAGCCTGATCCTGAACACTCTGCCCTGGTTCAAGCCCGGTGCCTGGCGGGCGCTGGTCACCGCGTTGTGCGAGACCCGCTTCCTCACCGACCAGGAGAAGGACACTGGGGTGACGGACGCCAAGCACGCGCTCAAAGTGCTCTTCGCCGAGCGCGGCACCCCTTCGCAGTTCATCACCATGGACTCCGATCCCGGTGACCCCTACCGGCTGAACATGCGCGATCAGATCGAGCGGGCGAAGGCCCGCAAGGCAGGACTGCCTGAGCCGCCAGTCGCCTACAAGGACGACAATGCCGTGCAGATCGCTCTCGGCAGCCTGCAGTCCGACTCCGGCATCATCGACAACCGCCTGGCCGCCACGGCCTTCCACCGCAATGCCAAGGACACTGCCCTTGACCGGGAGGCCGTGGCCGTGAGCCTGTGGACCCGCTACCACCGCTTCGAGGAGCGACCGAGCCGCCCCCGCAAGCCGGCCGTGCTGGCTGTCACGCTGGTCGCAATGCGGATCACGCCCGGCGAGGACGAGTACTGGCCCACCCGCATGTACACGGACCAGGGCTGGCGTCCCCTGGCCCAGGCACGGGCCCTGCACCATGCCGGTCCCATCGGCAAGAGGGGGCATCATCTGCGCGAGGACCAGGCGGGGCCAACAAGCGTCCGCGCCTATGTGGACCAGGCGCTGGCTTCTCTCGGGCCCCGGTATCCGATCATCGTCTTCACCGAGCAGCGCGAACGGATCTGGCCTGGGTTGTGTAACGACAAGCTCGGTGATGTCTGTGTCCCCGGCCAGGGCCTGATCGCGCAGGGGTGGGATCTGGCCGTCGTCCGGGTCGGCAACGGGCAGGGGACTCCCCAGCCGTCACGGCGCACCGGCGGAGGCGGGAAGCTTCCGGCCAACCCGTTGCAGCCGGTCATGCCGGAGAAGATCCTCTACCGTCACGACCACGAGGGTGTCGTGTCATGGCTGTTTGCTGGGCAGTCGCGCCAGCATGCCGGCGGTCAGCGCACTGGCACCCAGTACACGCGCCGCACCTTGCCCGGCGGGCAACTGGCGCAGATGAGTTCTCCTTTCCATGCCATGACCCGCACCGAATACGTGGTCGCTCATCGCGGCGGCTGGCGCGAAGAGCAACTGCTTGGCCTTGCCGCGCGGGTCTCTGAACAGGCCGCCATGTGGGACGGGCGCACCAACCTCCCCGCGCCCTTGCATCTTGCGAAGAGCGCCGACGAGAAGCACCCCGGGTTTGGGGACCAGGAGGGACTGAACGATTACTAATCTTGTTGTCAAGCGCCTGCTGTGGCCGGTGGTGTCGGCCTGTAAAACCGTCCGTCACGGGGCAGTGTCCACAGGAAGTTGACGGGATGCCGGATCAGGGTGGCAGCCCCTGGGCCACTACGCCGCCTCTGAGACCGGCGTTCCTGGTCCGCCCCGTTGCCTACCCGTACGTCTTCTTCCAGCGCTCCCGGTGCTGACGGTCGCCCTGTCCCAAGCCGTTCACCGTACTCAAGGACAGCAGAGATGCCCCGCTGTTCCACAGGCCGAGGTGGTCACGATGGACGGCGATGATCTCGTTGTCCGACGCAAACCGCTCGGCCGGCGCGCTGAAGTAGGTGGTGGCCACGAAGATCGCCACATCGGCCTTGAAGTGCATCGTCGCCCCGAGCAGGTCACGGACCTCACGGCTGGGAATCTTGTTCTTGGGCGTGTAGCGCTTGCACTGGATCACCATGCTCCGGCCGTCGGGCAGGCGTCCCCGGACGTCGGCGCCGTTGTCGTGAGAGCCGCCGACCCGCCGTACATCGGTACATCCGTCCCGCCGGCACAGGTCCACGACGAAGTCCTCGAACTCCGTCCCCGTCATCGCGTCGACCTCTGCGAGGGAGAGGCTGCGGTGCCCGGCCCTCAGCGCCTCATCACGGCGCCACCGCCGATCCCCCCGCTTGATGAGGCGGTCTGTCCGCCACAGCCACCACCCGCCAGAGGCGGCCCCGCCGAGAACAAACGCAGCCACGAGGTACGGCCAGATCGCCGCCCAGAACACCACCAGCAGGACGACGGTCACTCCCCCGCCAGTGGCGCCGACCTTGAGCTGTTTCCGGCGACGCTTCCGGGCAGCTGTCGCTCGTCGTCTCCGTGTCGCTGACATGATCCTCCCCCGTTTCAGAGCAGCAGTCTCGGCAAGCCCCGCAGGCATCGGTAAGGGCACCGATCAGCCAGTGGCCGATACAAGACGGTTGACTGCAGCGACGGGTCCGGCGAGCGGGTGCCGGTCAGGAGCTTGGGGAGGCCGCCGAGCTCCGGGGTGATCAGTCACTGCAGCTCGCGTGGGGCGAACGCGTCGTGGCGAAGTGCTTCTCCACGTCGGCGATCCCCCTCAGGGACTCGATGCTCTTCATCGCCAGCACGGGCTTCACCGCACACTGACGGCCTGGTCCCCGGCACAGGGAGTCATCGGGCGCTGTCGGCATGCACAAGGACCGCTCGAAGGTGCCGCGGGCGACGTACTTCTGGGCCTGGTCATCGAGGCCGTCGAGCCATCTATGTGGCGGTCCATGACCTGTCGGTCGGTGGTACAGCCCGTTGGTCTCTGTGAACGGCCAGGGGACCCTGGGCGGGGAATGGCCGGGCGCAGTCCGAAAGGGCCGCTTCGCCGTCGTACTGGACCGTCTAACCTGCGGAGCATGATTCGTGCGGTGGTTTTTGACGTGGGTGAGTGTCTTGTTGACGAAACCCGGGAGTACGGGACGTGGGCTGACTGGCTGGGCGTGCCACGGCACACCTTCGCGGCGATGTTCGGGGCAGTCATCGCGCAGGGCCGGGACTACCGGGAGACGTTCCAGGAGTTCCGGCCCGGGTTCGACCTGACCGAGGAGCGGGAGAAGCGCGCGGCGGCCGGACAGCCGGAGTGGTTCGGCGAGGGTGACCTGTACCCGGACGTCCGGCCCACCCTGGCTGCCCTGCGTGAGGCGGGGCTGTGGGTTGGCATCGCCGGGAACCAGACCGTGCGGGCCGGCGGTCTGCTGCGGGGGCTGGACCTTCCCTCCGACATGATCGCCACCAGTGACGACTGGGGAGCGTCGAAGCCGGACGTGACGTTCTTCGAGCATGTCATCGACGCGACGCCTGCCGAGCCGGGCGAGATTCTTTACGTCGGTGACCGGCTCGACAACGACATCCGCCCGGCCGTGCAGGCAGGGCTCCTGACGGCCCTGATCCGGCGTGGGCCCTGGGGCACGATCCAGCAGCGCGACCCGGATGCGGACGCGATCACGACGATGCGCATCGACTCGCTGGCGGAGCTGCCGGAGAAAATCGCCAAGTTCAACGCTGAAGAGCGCTGACCGTCGTGCCCCAGTCGTAGAGACGCTCGTCGAGGTCCCGGACGCACTGCTCGTTCTGCCAGGCGGCGAGCGTGCGCCGGACCTCGCGGATGCGGTCCATGCCGGTGGCGTACCAGGTGACCGCCAACTGGTCGAGGGCCTGGATGGCGTAGCTGCATGCCTCCTCCGGTCTTCCGTCGGCGGCTTCGACCGCAGCGAGGTCGCCGAGGATGACGGTGCGCTGTTTGTCCGACTCGGGTGGCAGATGGTCGAGCACTTGGTGGAGCGTTTGGCGCGCTTGCGGCACGTGGCCCGCCTTCAATTGCGTGTTGCCTTTGAACGCGGATAGGCGGACAGGGCTGAACCAGTCCAGCCACTCAGGACTGGTGTGCTCGGCTCCCGTGGAGAGGGTGTCCTCGGCGCGGTGGATCAACCGCAGGGCCGTGTCAGGGTCTCCGCAGCGGGTCTCGCACTCCGCCTCGACGGCATCCAGCCACGCCCAGAACTCGGCTGATGCTTGTCCGCGGCGGGCGTAGGTCCGGGCGGCCAGCATGCGCTCGATCGCCGCCTCCCGGTCTTGTGCCCAGCCTGGGATGAAGGCCATGTGCGCGAGGATGGCTGCTCCGAGCAGCCGATCGTCCGCTTCGCCTGCCGCCTGCAGAGCCCGGAGGAGGGTCTCTGAAGCCTGCTCCGGCTGTCGCAGATCGAAGAACTCGATACGCCCGGCCAGCAGGTAGGACTCGGCCAGTGCGGCCGCGACGGTCTGGCGGGCTGGGCTCGCCGTCTCGGGGAGGAGGGCGCAGCCGAGGCGGGCGTGCTCCAAGACCGTTGGGTGCAAGACGGCAGGAGCAACGGACCAGTAGAAGTGGCGATGCGCGCGTGTGACGGCCTCGAAGTGCTTGCCGACACTCGCTGGCTGCGTTGTGCCTCCTGTTTGGGCGGGGACGGCTGCCAGCCGTGCTCTGGACAGGGAGGCGCGCGGGGTATTGCCGATCGCTGTGCTGGGCTGGGGCCGTGTGCTTCCCCAGGGAGGGGTGAATCCGAGGTCTTCCATGCTCTGCCCCAGGAGGTGGGTCAGGACTCGGTGGACATCGGGCTGCGGCCAGGGGGGTGTGGCGGACTCCCAGCGTCGGATCTGCCGGACGCCGACAGCCAGCCCTCTGATACCCAGCTTTGGCGCCGCCTTGGTGATGGCGTCGGCCAGGGCTTGCTGGGAGTTGTATCCAGCGGCCAGACGGGCGGCCTTGAGTCTGGTGTTGCCTGCGGGACGGGACATGGATCTCCTCCGGGGCGGGCTCTCATCAGAGAGTGACACGCGGTGTCCTCACAGCGGGCGCAAAATCATCCATGAGACAGCAATTAAGCCCTCTCTGGGTCCTCTTGATGACCTGTCAGGGTCCTCGAATAGGACCTTGTGGGTCAGGATGATTGCACCTCGTCACTAGTAAGCCGCGTCCCGCCACGCAGCTCTGCCCACCGCAGGGCGGCGGGGTTGGCGAGGAGGGCCGGCGCCAAGGAGCCCGGTTGCCACAGGACGGCTCAGCGCCGCCCCGCCCATCACCCCGAGTGGGGGCGGTACCCGCCGGACTCCGGCGGATGCGGTTGTTCCAGTACATCCAGAACACAGGAGGGTCAGTCATGCCCCAAGCCAGGCGAGAGAAGACGGATCACCTCATCTACGCGGACGTCGTGGACTCCAAGTCCAAGGCGGGCGTGTGGATGGGAGAGCGCGCCTCCTTCCAGGAGAAGCAGGGCCGCATCATCGAGGCGCTCAAGGAGCAGACCGACTGGGTTGAGCTGAAGGACGCGATCATGGTCATCGGCACTGACCCGGCCGGCATCACGGTCATCGCGCCGAACCCGGCGCTGCCCGGTGTGATCGCCCTCGCCGACGGTGGCTCCCTGGCCGCCTCCCGGAAGCTCCAGGCCGCCGCGGAGGACAAGGTCCGCGCGGTCATGGGCGAGCTCGGGATTGCCGAAGAGGAAACGGCGGCCTGACCACCATGGCCGTCCCCCGGATGCTGTGGGGGAAGTACTTCCAGTACGAGCGGGACGGGGAAGCGGTTCTCCTCGACCCGGTCGCACTGGGCAGTGTGTTCATCGACTCCGGCGAGGTCCACGACCTCGCCGGGGTCCCCCCGACCGCGACTCATGAAGCCCTCGCAGGTCTCGGCTTCACCCCCGGTGATGGGCCCGTGGCCGACCGGCGTGAAGCACTCCGTGACCGACTTCGACTCCTCGGCCTCGACTCCAGCCCGCGCCGCATCAACGGCCTGCGCGTGGTCCTCACCGACCGCTGCAACATGGCCTGCACCTACTGCTTCGTCGATACGAACACCGGCAAGCCGGACATGACGAAGGAAGAGCTCTCGCAGGGGCTGGAGTTCCTGTTCGAGCAGAACTCCGGACAGGACGAGGTGTCCATCCAGTGGTTCGGCGGTGAGCCGACCATCCGCTTCGACCTCATGCGATACGGCGATCAGCTCGCCGACACCCTCGCCGCCCGCTACGACGTGGCCAGGGTGCGGCGCACGGTCGTCACCAACGGTGCCCGTCTGACCGACGAAGCCCTCGACCACTTCGTCGCGTTCGAGTACGGGGTCGGCATCTCCATCGACGGCCCCCCGGGCATCAACTCAGCCCACCGTCTCCTGCTCGGCGGACAGCCGGCAGACGACCGGATTCGCCGCAACGTCGCCCGGTTCGTGGAGGCCGAAGGACTGCACGTTGGATGCAACCTCACCCCGACAGCCGCGAACATCGGACGCCTCGCCGAGACCGTCCGCTGGATCATCGACGACCTCGGCCTGAAGTTCATCTATGTCAACACGCCCATCCCGACCAAGGGCCACTGGCAAGTCAACGGCGCCGACCTGGCCCGGGAGCTGTACGAGGCGCGCCTGGCCGCCCTGGGACGGGGCGGCATGCTGTTCTCCGTCCTGGACCGCGCCTTCCAGGCCCTCGACACCCGGCGGCCGATGCTGTTCGACCACATGCAGGGCGACCGCAGTCTGAACGCCGCCCTGCTGCCCGGCAACCGGGTCAGCCTGTGCGACATCAACTTCACCGAGCCGTCGTTCCTGCACACCCTCGACGAGCTGCGGGCCGACCCCGGACTCCTGGCAGGCGTGGCGAAGAAGGTCGCCCCGATCCCCGAGTGCGGGAACTGCCCGGCGCTGGCCATCTGCGGCGGACCTTCCCGCAACGAGCAGACGCTCATCGGCGGCAGCATCCCGGACCCCGAGATGTGCGCCTTCTACACGAGCACCGTGGAGATCGCCGTGTGGGACAACACGGGGGTGCAATGAGCATCCACGTCCGTACGGCGCTCATTTCCACGGCCGGGCACTGCAAGGTGGCCTGCGGGTTCTGCTTTAGGGCCGACCGCGCCCACGGCTTCCTCGACACCGCGACCTACACCCGCACCCTGTCGCGGCTGAAGGAGACAGGCGTGGAGGGGGTGTGCCTGACCGGAGGCGAGCCGACCCACCATCCGCAACTCCGGCAGCTGGTACGGCTGGCCCACCAGTTCGGCATGGCGGTATCGATGGTGACCTCGGCTCGCACCGCGGACGAGGTCATCGCCCTCTCCCAGGTGGCGCATCTGCTGGCCAACGTGACCGTCTCCGCCGACTCACGGGGCGCGATGCTGCTGGGACGCACCACCCGCACCGCGGCCTCCGGGATCGACACGCCGCGCGCCATCAGCGCCGAGACGAAGATCCTGCACGTCACCTGCTGGGGTCTGAGCGACGATGAGTGCCAGAACCTGGCCGACCTCGTGTCCGAGGCAGGGGTGGAGGTCCAGTTCAGCCCCGTCGTCCTCGACGAATGCGCCTTGCGCCGCGATGGCAAGTCGGTCCAGGACTATCTGGTGCAACAGCAGCTCGACGCCAACGTGCTGGGCCGCTACTTCAACCTCGCCGACCGGTACCGGGCCTACCTCGACGAGCTCTGGTACCTGCAACTGCCTGCGGCCGGGGGCGAGCGGTGGTCGTGCCGCTCGGCAATCGCGTACGTGTCCGCGGACGGCCGCATCCGGCGCTGCCCCTTTGGCCAGGCGTCGGTCAGCGCCCACGCTCCTCGTGCCGCGATCAGACATTTCCTGACCGCTCCGGCGCAGGACCAGGTGACCCCGGACTGCGCCGCCATCTGCCGCCCCTCCGCCACGCCCGACGACCGCCGCGCGTCGTGCACCGCGCCAGCGTGAGGGCGGCCCGACGCATACGACTCCATGGACCGCTCTATGACGATCACGACACCCGAGGACTTCACCCGCCGGTGGCGGCAGCCGCCGAACTTCCCGATGGAGGTCCCCTTCGACTACACGTTCCTGCCCGCCGTCGACGTCCTCGACCACCTCCGCAAGGATGAGGAGGTCCGGTTCACGATCCTCGGCGACGACGACTGGCACGTGCGCATGGACCGCACCGCCGCGTTCCGCACCGCGCCGCTCGAAGAGATCCTCACCTGGCCGTTCCGGCTGGTGCACTTCAACCTCACCCGCATATACGACGACCTCCTGGACGGCTTCCAGGAGGAAGTCATGACCCCCTGGCGCACGCATCTGTCCGCCCACGGCTTTACCTGGCAGCGCTTGGCGCCCATCTTGTTCCTGTCCACCGAGGGCGCCTCATCGACCTACCACAACGACAACTCGCACGGCTTGGTCTGGCAGGTCCACGGCACCAAGACCTTCCACAGCTACCTCGAACCCGACAAGCACCTGCCGGCCGAAGCGGCGGTCCTCGGTGAGACCACCGGCGAGGAGCCGCCCGAGCACGATGCGGCCGATCGCCAGTCCGTCACCATGCGCCCCGGTGACCAGCTGTGGAGTCACGCACTGACACCCCACTGGGTCACCACCGAGTCGGCGCTTGCCATGAGCGTGACCCTCTCCCACGGCGGCCTGTGTCATCAAGGCCGCTTCTGTGAGCGGGAGCTGGCCCTGCGGGCCTACTGGGACAAGAATCCGGGCGAAGCGTGGACGCATGACCTGCGCAATGTCCGCTACTGAGACCGCGTCCCACGACACGAGGCACTGCGCCCGTGTCGTGGGACGCAGCCCGCCGCCGGTTACGGGGTGAGCCGGTTCGGCCCGCGGAAGAGGAACGTGGCCTCGCGGATGGAGTCCAGACCGAGCATCACCATCAGCACCCGCCCCAACCCCATGCCCAGGCCGCCATGTGGCGGGCACCCGTACCGGAACGCGTTCAAGTAGTCCTGCAACGGCTCGGGACTCATGCCCTTCTCTGCGGCCTGCTTCAGCAGCACGTCGTAACGGTGCTCGCGCTGGGCGCCGGTGGTGATCTCCAGCCCCTTCCACAGCAGGTCGAAGCTCAAGGTCACGCTCGGGTCGTCGGCCGGCCGCATGTGATAGAAGGGCCGGATGCCGACCGGGTAGTGCGTGATGAACGCGAACTCGTGCCCGGTGGCCTCCTTGATGTGAGCCGAGATGCTCCGCTCGCCCTCCGGGTCCAGGTCCTCCTTGACCCCCGCTGGGTCCCAGCCACCCTTGCGCAGGATCTCGTGCGCCTCAGCCATCGTGACGCGAGGGAACGGCGTCGTGGGGACGGTGACCTCGACGTCGAAGTGCTCGGCGATCGCCTCACCGTGCGCGTCGGCGACCTTGGCGATCGCATGGGCGAGCATCTGCTCCTCGAACGCCATCACGTCGTCGACGCCGTCGATCCAGGCCAGCTCCACGTCGACGCCGGTGAACTCGGTGGCGTGCCGGGAGGTGAACGACGGCTCTGCGCGGAAGACCGGTCCGATCTCGAAGACCTTGTCGATCCCCGCCGAGATCGCCATCTGCTTGTAGAACTGCGGCGACTGCGCCAGATAGGCGCTGCGGTCGAAGTAGCCGAGCTCGAAGACCTCCGCGCCGGATTCCGAGGCGGTGCCCATGAGCTTGGGGGTGTGCATCTCCGTGGCGCCCAGCTTGTAGGCGTACTCGCGCATCCCCTGCTCCAGGGTGGTCTGCACGGCGAACATCAGCTGGGTGGCGGGACGGCGGCGCACGTCCAGGAAACGCCAGTCCAGCCGCTGCTCCAGGCCAGTGTGCTCGTCGATCGGCAGCGGCGTGGCGGCCAGGTTCAGGACCTCCACCTGCTCGGGGACGATCTCCAGGCCGCCGAGCTTGACCTGAGCGGCGTCGACGACACGGCCGGTGATCTTGATTGCGGACTCGGGAGTGAGGGCTTCGAGCTGGGCCTCCAGTGGCCCGTCGTTGCGCTTGTGGGTCACCTGCACCATGCCGGTGTGGTCCCGAACGATGACGAACTGCATCTTGCGCTGCAGGCGGAGGGTGTTCACCCACCCGCACACGGAAACGGTACGGCCAACATGTTCTCGCAGGTCAGAGACATGTACGCGGCTGTGGATCATTTCGGTCCTCCGAAGGACGTCGTCATGATCCCTTGGGAGTGCGGGCGAGAAGGGCAACTCGCGGTACCACCGCACTTTCACCGCCACCAGGTGACGGCCTCATTCAGGCCCGGTGACGGGGGCCGGCCGGCGGGGCATAGGACCACCAGAGGGTCGTTCCTCCCCGCGCTCAGGAGGGTCTTCACCACGGGGCGCGAGACCGCCTTCCCAGCTACCGGCGGCTCTCTCTACTCGCGTGATCCCTGGCTACTCGTCTCCGTCAACGCGTTGCCGGAAGAATACGGACAGCGCAACCACGTTCGCAATCAAACAAGGCCCCAGACCGCCTCACACACGCCCCCAGAGCCCCGGAATCAGCCAGTCCGCGCGAACTTTCGGTCCACTGGATCCGAAGGCCACGAGTACGCCGACCGGCGGCACGACGCGCACCCGGCCGAGGGCGGACAGGTGTGAGAACCAGACAACTTCCCGACACGCACCCGGCACGGGATGACAAGCCGCTGCGGCGAGTCCTTGAAGACACCTCCATGAGCCGCTGGGAAGGCCCGCGCGACCTATTGGTTGGGTCGATGCCCCTGGCAGCGCACTCCCATGCTCGGGCGTTCGCAGACTCACCATCGCGCGAGAGCCTGTGCAGGTCACAACAGACCCACACCTGCCAGCCGCAACCCCCTGCAAGCGGGGGTTGCGGCTCATCGGGTCCCTACGTGAATCCTCGCCAGGCGACGACCGGTTCAGGCGGCGGCAACCAAAGAACGCCAGTTCGTAGGCAAGTGCGGCACACGGAAGCACCGTGGAGGCCGGCCACACAGGTCGACAACGGCCGCTTCGATGATGCGGACGACGCGCAGAGGAGTTTCCGGGATGAGGGGTATGACGGCTACGCGGTCCCAGTCCCGTCGTCTGCTGAGGTGGGTGACTTGATGCTCGCCGACGACCCGCTGCCAAACGGCGCGGCGGTGGTGGCGTGTGGCCGAGCCGATGTAGTCGATGACAAAGGACCCGGCGGGTCGCTGAGTGGCGATCAGGGGTACGTATACGCAGCGGAATGCATCGACGTCTCGCAGCCGGGCGATCGGATGGGCTACCGGGTCGTGTCTCAGCCGCCATTTTCCGGCCCGGTCGCTCATTGCCTGCCACAGAGCAGGGGTGAGTACGGTGCGACTCACGCGATCTCCTCTTCGGACAAGAACTCGTCGTCTTCTCCGTCACCGTGGAGATCGGTCGCCGCCGCCCGGTTGCTTTCATCGACGACGTCCTGGACGTGGCCGATCTGGGCTTCCCGATCCTTCGCCATGCGCACCAGGGCGTCGATGCGGCCAGCGATTGCCCCCTTGTCGGGCTGTCCGGCCCCTCTGACCTCAAGGGCAAGTTCGGAAAGCCGGCTGCGCTGAACGAGGTCAAAGACGTGATGCTCCTCCTCGAGTGCTTCCAGCTTGCTGATCTCCCTGCCCAGAGCCGGGATAAACTTCACAGCCGCGTCGAGGGCTTCGCTGGCCCGTTCGTCCTTGCCCAGGGGCCGGTTCGGCTCCTGGTGGTCGTTTGAAGCCCCACGCTCCTTGGCGCGGCGGGTGAGAGCCTGGTTGGAGAACTGGTCGAGAAGCCCGATGGGGGCGAGTTCCGGGACCGGTACCAGGTCGTAGCGCACCGTTCCGTCGGCGTGCTTCATGAGCCTGCCGAGGTCGTCAGTCATAGCTGCGCGGACCAGCCGGGGCTCTGTCGGAGAGCCATCCTCGCGGAGCGCCCCGGTCTTGCCAGCCGCCCAAGTGTTCCAGGAAGTGTCGGTGGGTGCCTCCAGGGCAATGCCGTCCATGGTGCCGGGGTCGGGGTTTTCGAGAAGGAGTTCATCGGCGAGAAGGGCGCGCATGTATACCGGGCCGCACGGCACGAACTCAGTTTGCGGGTCCGCAGTGGGTGCGGTTCGCACCCGTCGGCCGAGGAGGGCCTGGCGTGCCTTGATGCTCGCGAAGCCGCGGGCGGTTTGCCTTGAGCCGATGTCGACGATCTGCATGTTGTGGTGGGCAGCGGCGACGGTGGCCAGTACCTCGAACAGCGCGCTGAATGTGTCCGTCGTTTTCCGGGCATGCACACACTCGACCAGTGCGTCGGTCTCGCCGTCCCAGGCTCGCAGCGGGTCCTCGAAGAACGCTTTCGCGTTGACCTGTTCGAACGCCCGGCGGTTGACCGGCAGTTCCCCGAAGATCCACTCGCGCAACAGCGCCAGCCTGCGGTCGTCCAAGCGGTCGCTGTACTTTCCGCCCTGCGGGCGCGACTTGAGGACCTTGCCGATGATCGCCCGCTCGGGTCCGTCGCCGAAGACGAGCATCACCGTGGCAGCCACCATCCCCTGCCAGGTCGGTGGCAGCCCGATCTCCTCAAGCGGCTCGAGGGAGCCTTGGCCGCACACAGCTTCCAGCAGAGGCAGAGTCCACTCCGTCGTCGCCGGACTTCCGCTGGCAGCGGCCGTGTCGAAGAGGCCTTCCTTCGCGGCGCGCCTCAGCGCCGCATAGATGTCGTCGGCCACGAGGCGTTCGGCTTCCGTGGGGGGGTGGCCCAGGTGCTCGGGTCCGTGGAAGTGCTTCTGGATGCTGCGGAAGAGGGCGGGCCCGTCCAGCCGGACGTCACGGCCGCGGCGGTCGGTCACCCGGTAGGCCAGCCGTACCGGCATCACGGTGGTGTGCAGGAGTTCGCGTGCCTCGTCCGGCAGGTCATCGACGAAATCGAAGCCGGAGACAGTGCTCTTGACCCTGCCCAGATGGATTGCAACCGCCTCGCTGACGCTGATGATTGCGGAGGGTTCCTTGTCTGTGTTGTCGAAGACGTCCGAGCGACGGGGCTTGAGCAACGGGAGTGTGGCAAGTTTGCCGTCCGGGTCTACCCGTGCATCGCAGACCGCCTTCCGGCTTGCAGCATCCGCCGGTGCGAGCGCTCCGACCGCCCTGGTCCAGTCCGGTTCTTCTCCGTCCTCTCCGGCCGGGGCGAAGACGGTCTGCAGCCACAGGCCACCGTCTTCCACCCCGTCGCTCAGCACAGAGTCATTCAGCGGGTCCCATCCGTGCTCACGCTGTCGGGACTCCTTCACCTGCTGCGAAGCCTTACCCATCTCGTCGACGAGCCCAGAAGGCGTCAGGTACGTGTGGGCGACGCCCACAAGGGCAAGGCCCTCGCGGTCCAGGAGTGCCTGGCTGCGTGACACCGGATGTGCACTGGTCGGCACATCTCGCATCGAACGACCTTGCCGTGTGCGGTAGTTCATCAGCTGCTGGACCAGGGCCACCGTGGGCATGACCAAGTCAAGGCAGTACACACGGTACTCACCGAGGCGCATCGGGCGGACCCGGTCCCTGTAGCGGCCGGTCTTCGCGCTGAAGGTCGGAAGCGAGCGGTCGACCTCGTCCCAATTCTGGATGTAGGGGAGGAAATCAAGGTGATCGGGGTGAAGGAGTATCGCTCCGGCAGCAATCAGCTTCTGGAACTTCTTCTTACGCCGCTCTACCTTCTGGGAGTCGGCGACACCCCACTCACGCGCGGCAACAAGCGTCGGATCAGCGTCGTCAACGCCGTATGCATGGCCTTCATCGAGCAGTTCTTCGGCCATGAGGCCTCCCTCAGGGTAGGACGGACGGCACGGCGGCCGATGGCCCGTCGTATCCGCCTCCCGCGGCTGCGCCCTGCTCTTTGCCGTACTGGCTGAGCAGTCAGGTTCGGGCGGTCATGCCGCCCCTCCTGCTGCCCTGCACCACCACGCATGGAAGACGTCGGGCCTTGGGCCAGAACCTTCACAAGCGGGAGTCCACCGCAACGGAATAGAGAATGGCTCCACGTGAGTACGCAGAACTGTACTTGAGCCGCTGGCAGTTGAGATGCAATCACGCGAATTGCACGCCTTGACCCCGCTGGCCCCCTCGGCTCCCGCCCGCGACACCGCCAGCAGCCTTGGCGTCAGCAGCCCCACCAGCTTCCCTCCCCGCCCCCGCGGAGCTCGGGCCTGGAGCAAGTCCTGTGTGACCGACTGGAGCTGACCGACGAGGAAACTGGCCTCCCGGTGGCAAAGAAGCTGCCACTTCTGTCGGCGCCGGCTGTCTCCGCGCTGATCGACAGAACCAGGAGATGCGGGAAACCGACAACCGAACCTCACGAACTCCAGACCCACGTACACCGGCGCACAGGCGTCCAGCCCAGGTCCTGCATCGACAGCCGGCGGCCGAGCGACCTGGTGAACACCTCCGCGATAAGCGCCGGGGTCGTACCGTGGGGCTGCCGCGCGGCCACCCGGAAACGGGTACCGCACCGCTCAAGAACCGACGAGCTGGGCCTGCGGAAGCGGCGGCGGCAGCCCTGGGGAGCGTAGCCAGTCCAGGCCACGGCGCGGCGAGCCCGGACACCCGCGAGCGGGGCACGTCAGCACGGGGGCCCGTGCCCCACCGGCCCTTTTCGGGATGGAGGGGTTACCAGCGCATGCCGAGCGTGTCGAGAACACGAATGCGGTCGGGGGAAAGGCGGTCCTTGCGGCGGCGGGCGTTGCTGATCCACTGCCCCAGACGCACGGGTTCGCCGTGGAGGATTTCGATGTGTCGTTGGGGGACGTCGAGGTGTCCTTCCCGTGTCTGGAATGCGCGGGCGGCGGCCATGCCTCGGACCCAGTTCCGGGTGACCGGTTTTGCGTCATGGCGTGGTTCGGCAGTCTGGATCGCGCCGAGGCCAGCGAGCAATTGCTGCTGCTGGGGGTGCAGTCGCTCAGGGTGAAGGCGTTGGGTCCGCAGCCACTCCCCCAGGCGCTGCCCGTCATCGGTGACGTAAGACCTGGGTACGTCGGTCAGTGAGTGGCCGGCTTCGCGGTGCGAGCGGGCGGTGTGGAAGGCGCGTTGCCAGGTCAGGGGCCAGGGCGGGTTCCAGTTCGGGTCCAGGTCCTGGAGGGCCTTCATGCGGGCGGGGGTGAGCTGGTCGGCTCGTTTGCGCTGGGTGGCGAGCCAGCGGCCGAGGGCGAATCCGTCGTGCCAGTGGTCGACGGGGGCCGCCAGGTGGCCGTGCTGGTGGGCGTAGGCGGTGGCGTGGGCGAGGCCGCGGTCGAAGGCGTGCTGGTGGGGGTCCCAGATGATGTCCAGGCGCTCGAGAGCGTGGGTGCGGGCGGCATCGAGGGCGCCGGTGGTGTGCAGGTGGCGTTGCCAGGTGAGCCAGCGGCCGAGCGGGTAGCCGGCGGGGTCCTCGAAGGCCTGGGGAACATCGAGGTGGTGGTGGGTGCGGTGATAGCGGCGGGCTGCGGTCAGGCCGCGGCGCCACTCGGCGCTCTTGGGGGCAAGGACGCGCAGAGTGAGAGCGAGGGCGACTTCTTCTTGCTGGGTGGGGCGGTCGAAGCGGAGCCAGGTGCCGGGTTCGTCGGTGGTGAGGGTGGGGCGGTTGGTGCGGGGGTCGGCGAGGCGGGCGGTGAGGCGTTCGTCGTGGGCTCGGAGGGCTTGAACGGTGCGCCACAGGGGGGTGTAGGCGTCGGCGCCGAGGAGGTCGTCGGGGTCTTCCTCGGGGGTGAGGTAGACGGGGACGATCAGGGTGGCCTTCTTGCCGGCGCCAGGGGGCTGTCGCAGGGCGCGGCCGACGGCCTGGACGGTGTCGACGGGGCTGTTCTTGGGGTCGGCGAAGACGACGGCGTCGATGGAGGGGACGTCGATGCCTTCGCCGAGGACGCGGGCGTTGGCGAGGACGGCCGGCTGTTCGGGGTGGGTGTGGGCGGCGAAGTCGAGCAGGATGCGGCGGCGGACGCGGGGCGGGTGGGTACCGCTCACCCAGTTCGACCACAAGCCTTCGGGTTGCAGGTCGGCGGGCAGGGCGGCCGCGGTGTCGGGGAGGGTGGTGGAGAAGGCGCGGGCGTCGGCGACGCGGTGGTGGAACGTGAGGACCCGACGCAGGCGGTGGTCGTGGATGGCGCGCAGGACGGCGACCTGGCGGCCGGCCAGGCGCAGGCCGTCGACTCCTGCGCCGGGGTCGGTGGCGAGCCAGTCCCGCAGGTCGGTGCTGTCGACGACGGGGACGAGGATCTGGTAGTCGGCCAGCAGCCCGAGGTCGATGGCATCGGAGAGGGTCAGGCGATAGGCGACCGGGCCGAACAGGTTCTCGTCGTCCATGGATGCCACCGGGTCGTCGCCACGGTCGCTGTCCGGGTCCCAGACACGGGGCGTGGCCGTGAGGTACAGGCGGCGGGTGGCGGGGATCTGGTCGTCGTGGTGGATGGCGGCCCAGGCTTTCCCGAGCCGGCCCGCGGTGCGGTGCGCCTCGTCCACGACCGCAAGATCCCACGCTGGCAGCCGGTGGGTGTGATGGGCGGCCAGCAGAGTGGGCAGGGAGGCGTAGGTGGCGTACACGGTCACCGGCTCCCCTGTGTCGGCGGGGGTCAGGGCAGCAAGTTCGGCCGGATCCGTGGTCATGGGAATGTCGCCAGCCGAGGGATGCTCGACAGCCTGGCGTGCCGAACAGACCGCCACCGCACGCCCCTTACGGCCCGCCGCGTGCCAGGACCGCACCGTCTGCGACAACAGGTCCAGCGTCGGCACCAGCACCAGAACACGGCCCCGGGCAGCCAGCCGGAACGCCGTACGCGCAGCGATCAGGGTCTTACCCGTACCGCAGGCCGCGATCACGCTCGCCCGGGCATGCGTACGAAGTGTCTTGACCGCCGCGGTGACAGCGTCCTTCTGATGCGGCCGAAGCTCGGGGTCGGTGGTCGGCATGCTCTCCTGCCGGTGACGGGTGTCGGGACGATTCTCTTAGGCGGCGCGGATGCGGTAGTCGCTGAGGTGGGCGAGGACGTGCTGGTTAGCTTCCCAGCCGTCGGGGAATTTGGCGGGGACGCCCAAGTGCACGGGATCGGTGGAGGGGTGTGCGTCGAGGAGGTCGGCGATGCCTGCGCGGGCGATGACGATGCAGGCGTGTCGGTGGCGCGAAGTGAGCACGCAAAGGCGTCCGGCCTCGAGGTGGAAGGCGGAGGCGTCACGGCGTCCGGACAGTGGGTGGAGGACGATGGTGACGGCGTACTCGCGTCCTTGCAAACGGTTGGCTGTGTCGACCGTGATGCCTGCCAGGTGCGGGGATTGGCGGTGCAGGATCTGCTGGATGTGCCGTGCCTGGTCCCGGTGTGCGGTGCCGATGGCGATGTCGGCCGGTTTCAGGGCCTGGCCGCCGGGTTCGTTCTCGCAGAATGTGGTGGCGTGGCGGGTCAGCAAGCGGGTGGCTACGTCGGCGGCAGCCTGTGATGCCTGCGGGTCGATGCGGGCCGTGTGCCGGGGAGGGAGCTCGTGCAGGGCCCAGCCGGTGCGGGCGGCCAGGTCTACGGTTTCATCGAGCGGGCCGAGCATGCCTGCGGTGGCGAACTGCATGCGTCTGTCGGATTCGTGGGTGCCAGCGCTGAATCCGGTGAAGGGGTAGAACGCTTTGGAGACGGTGTCCGCTGCGGACGGGGGCAGCCTCCAGGAGACGGGAAGGCTGTGGACTGGCAGGTCGGGGTTCTTTTGAAGCAGGACTGCGACGGCGCTGTTCATGGGATCGTGCGGCAGGCCGAGCCAGCGCGGGGTGTCGATGGTGGAGAACGGATCCAGTTGTCCGGGGTCGCCGACGAAGAGGGACTGGTGTGCCAGTTCGGCGATCAGGAGCAGGGCGTCCGAGCGCATCTGGTAGGCCTCGTCGATGATGGCCCAGGGCCATTTCCGGTCGCGGACGCCGGCCCATTTGCGTGCGGTGGCGATGACGACGTCCGCGTCGTCGAGTGCCTTGATGTTGACGTCGATGCGGGTGTTGGCCAGGGATCGTAGGTCTTGGGGGGCCGTGTAGGTGTGGGCAGTGAGTCGTCCGATCTTCAGCTCACGGGCTTGGGCGGCCAGGCGGCGGACGAGGTCGTTGACCTGGTGGTTGGTCTGTGCGATCACGATGCAGGGCTGGTTTGCGGCGGCGAGGGCGCGGACCGCTCGGACGACCAGGGTGGTTTTTCCCGCGCCGGGTGGGGAATCCACGACCAGTCCCCGGTGCTGTGTGTGCCGCAGGTCTGCGAGGACCCTTTGGGCAGCGGTGCGCGCCAGCTCGGCCGGTGTCGACATGGGGGCGGTCATGAGTCCTCCTCGGCCGGTTCCGGGTCGGTGGTGTCGTCAGGGGGTCCCCCGTGGGTCCAGGGCGTGTTCTCCCGGGTGGGGAACTGAGGTCGCTGGAAGTAGTCGGGGGCGGTGGTGAAGCAGATTTCCGCACCGAGATCGGGTACGGCCTCACGGTTGGGGTTGCGCAGGGTGCCGGTGTGTGTGTTGGCCTGGATGACGACTTTGGTCCCATCGGGCACGGGGGTGCTCTCGCAGATCTCGTAGCGGCGTTTGGTGTTGTTGGGGGTCACCAGGGTGTGACCGGGTTCCAGGCGCAGTGGATCGGTGGTGTGGAGGGTGAAGCGGGGGCGCAGGGTGAGGTTCCCTTTGTCCGTGAGAGCGGTGTGGTCGGGGTCGGTTTCAGTGACGGTTCCGGTGAAGGCTTCTCCGGTGGTGTGGCGTTCGGCGAGTACGAACGGGTCTTCCAGAGCGCGTTCGGCTTCGAAGGCGGCGGCGGCCTGTTCGAGTTGGCCCAGGCGGCGTGCCGCCTGCACGGCGTGGTCGTGAATGGGCTGCGGGCGGCCGCCGTCATCGATGTAGCGGCTCTGCTGGGTGAACTGGATTCTGTCGTCGGTCCAGCGTTTGTTCGCGCCAGGTGTCTGGGGCAGTCCCTGGAGCACGGACAGGGCGGTCCAGGCGTTGTTCCAGGTGGGGTGCAGGTACTCGTCCAGTGTCTGGCGGAGGTCGGCGAGATGATGCTCTTGCGCGTCGGTGTTGGCGGAGGTCCGCGCGGCGTCGAAGTCCTTGAAGATGCGGTCCAGTTCGATGCTGTCGAAGGATGGGTCGGTGGTGGGTCCCGCGGGCCGGTGAAGCAGCGGGTTGTCGGCGTCGAGGGCGGCGCGCAGTCCGGTGGTGTGCGGCGGGGGGTCTATCCAGGCCAGGATGGCTGCGAGGTTGGTGTCTTCCAGAGGGCTCTGTCCGGTGGCCCAGTGCGTGGCGAGCAGATCGGTGAGGGGCAGCATGAGGGCGGAGCCGGGGTATTCGCGGCGTTCGCCGAAGAAGGTGAGCCACTGGCCCAGGCGGGGGGCAGACAACGCGGCGTCAACGCCGTCGGGCGTGGGGCGGAAGCGCAGGGCGCGGCCCATCAGTCGGAGGTACTGCGCCGATGCGGCGTTCGGGACGAGGATTTGGGGGGCGTCGGTGTACAGCTCTTGGGCGGCGCGTTTGGCGGTGGCGGGTCGTGTTTCGGTCTCCTGTTGGAAGCCGTGGATGTAGGTGTTGACCACGGCGGCGAAGTCGTTGAGGAAGTCGCTGTTGGCGCCTCGGGGCGGGGCGACCAGCAGGTGGGGGCGGTGCTGGTCGGTGCCGAGCATGAGGGCCAGGGGGCTTGCCGCTTCGCCCGAGCGGTTGAGGGGGATGATGATCAGTGGCCGGTGGGAGAGGTTATGGTGCCGCACCCGGCTCATGGGGAGGGCGTGTTCGGCTTTCGCCGCCCGTAGCTTGATCACGGTGGTCAGCATGCTCATGCGGCGCCTTCCAGTCGTGTGTGAATGGCGTGCGCGTGGCGCAGAGCGACGGTGAGGTCCACTTGGTCGGGGGCGGGGTCTCGTGTGCCGTCCGCGAGGTCAAGGGCGGTCTCGATGATGTCGATGCTGCCGAGGTCGTCGCGGACCGATGTCCCCAGCACGTCGACCAGGCCCGCCTCGCGTGCCTCGCTGCGGCAGAAGTAGGCCAGGTCGCAGTGATTCCTGCACCGCGGGGCATAGCGGGCTCGCGCGGTGTGCAGTGCCGCTCGCAGTTGCTGCGGGTCCCGTGTAGGGACGCCGTGGGCGTCGCGGGCCAGGTCGAAGGTGGTCCCGGTCGGCAGCTGGTCCACGAGGATCTCGATGCGGTCGAGGCGGGTGAGCTGCCGTTGCAGCGACTTGAGCTGTTTGCGGGCATCGACCACGGCAGCCGTGGCGCGGCGCGAGAAGTTGTGGGGGGTGACGAGGATGATTGAGTCGGAGACCTTGTCGGGCGGGATGCCTTCCTCGGTGAACAGTTCGCGCAGGGCCAGGATGTAGGCGGCGGCCTGGGTGGTCGCTCCGGCGACTTTCGCTCCGTCTGCCTGGCCGTCGATGATCGCGAAGGATTTGATCTCGATGATGTGGAAGACGCCATCGATCTGGAAGGCGATCACGTCGGGTTCGAGGTAGACGCGGTGTTCTCCGACGGTGAGCCGGAGGACCGGGTGGTCGAGCAGGGTGCGGGTGTCGGGCTTATCGTTGGCGGCCTGCACGATCAGGGACCGGGTGCGGGCGTGGCGCAGACTCATGGAGCCGCCCTGGCTACCGACGGCCGAGAGGTCGGTGTGCGAGACCTCGGGGAGGGGAAGGCCGAGAACGTCGCGCAGTAGGCGCAGCAGTTCGGCGCAGCCGTCGGCTTTGACCTGCTGCTCGAAGAGGACGCCTCGGGTGAGCGCGAGGGAGGATTTGGCGAGCGGGCGGGCTTCACCGAGATGGACGGCGAGGTCGTCCTTGTTCACGCCGGCAGCGTCGAGCAGTGCGCGGCGGGCACAGCCCGGGTTCGTGGTGAGCGCGGCGAGGGTGCGCGCGTTGTGCGGTTCAGGCCGGGCGGGACCACGAAGTGCGTCGAGCCGAGCGTCGAGCGATGTCACTAGGCGTTCCTTGCGGGCATGCACAGCTGTGCGGGGGTCAGGGGGCGGGCCTCAGGTGCCGGGCGGACTCGAAGGTTCCTCCGAAGAGCTGTTCGACGTCGTTGAGTTGCCGACGCGCACGGTCGGCGGCGGCGGTGCGCACGTGGGCGTCGGTTTCGGAGTGGATGGCGAGTTCTTTCTCGGCGGCACGGTGCAGCAGGTCGAGATCGATGGTGTTGCCGTGCGCGAGGCGTTGCCGGGCGGAGGGCTGGGCGCCGGGGATGTTCAGCGCGTAGCGGCGCAGGAGCTGGTCCACGGCGGCGGGGAGGTGGGTATCGCCGGCATGGAGGTGCCGGGCCTTGTCGACAATGCGGACGGCGCCGGTGAGGAAGTGGACCCGGGCGCTGAGCGGGCCGACGATGCGCTGTTCCATCGGCCAGATGCTGATGGTCAGCAGGCCTCGGGCTGGGGAGAGGAGGTCGGAGGTGAGTGCTGGACACAGGTAGTAGGGCCGGGCGTTGGGGGCCGACCGGTAGGAGCGTTCCTCATCGCGCCGCAGGCTGGTGAGCCGTGAGGGCGGCAACGGGCTGGTGAAGAAGGCTTCGTGGACTGAGCTGATCAGTTTGGGTGCTGCCGGCACGTTCAGCAGGCTCAGTACCTGGTGCACCTGTTCGCGGGCAGGCAGCAGGACCTGGGGTTCGGTCTGCTCCTGCTCTGCGAGGGGCCCGGTTTCGGGCTCCTCGTCGTCTTGGTCGTCCTCGGACTGGGCGAACAGCGTCTCCCAGGCGCGCTGGCTCCGTCGGAGTTCGGCACGCAGTTCCTTGAGCACGCTGTCGTCGCGCTCCGCGCGGGCGCGGCGCATTGCCTGCTGGAGGTCGCGGATGCGTTCTTCGATGGCGTCCAGAGGATCCGACATGAAAGCACTCTACCAGCTTCCAGTCTTTTCCAGTGTTCTCCAGTCTTCCTGTGTACAGTTAGTGATGCGGCGCAACTGTCCGTTGTGTGACAGGGGTTGACCAACGCCGCCCGAGGAGGGACCGCCCATGAGGCTCGTGCACACATCCGACTGGCATCTGGGACGCCAGACGTCCCGGCATGCGCGCGACAGCGACTTCGACGCTGTCCTCGAGGAGATCACCGGGATTACGCGGGAGGCCCGGCCGGACCTGATCGTGCACAGCGGAGACCTCTTCGACACCTATCGGCCGGCTACCCGCGACATCATGCGCGCGATGCGGGCCCTGGACGCCCTGCAGGCAATCGCTCCGACCGTGGTCGTGGCAGGCAACCACGACTCCCCCGCTCTGTTCGATCTCCTCAACTACCTGTGCGGCAGCGGCCTGCACGGCGGAACCAGGCGTCTGAACTTCATCGGCTCCCCCGACGACGGCACCTACGGAAGGGTCCTGGACTTCGGAGTCGGCGACGGAACGCAGCGGATCCGTCTCGGCGCCCTGCCGTTCATCCACGCCAACCGCTTTTTGGGCCTGTCCAGCGAACCAGGCACGACGGCCGAGGACTACAGCACCGGCCTGCGCGGCATCCAGGCGGACCTCATGACCCGCCTGCGAGACGGCTTCAACGCGGAACGCGACGTCCTGGTCTTCGCCGCCCACCTGTTCGTCGCCGGTGCCGTGCCCTCGTACACGGAGCGGGCCCTGGACATCACCGAAACGTATGCAACGGCGGCCGCCGACCTTCCGGCCGTCAGCTACGGCGCCCTCGGCCACATCCACAAGCCCCAGGCCGTCGCGGGCGT
Source organism: Streptomyces sp. NPDC002867 (assembly GCF_053591895.1). Classification (NCBI taxonomy): domain Bacteria; kingdom Bacillati; phylum Actinomycetota; class Actinomycetes; order Kitasatosporales; family Streptomycetaceae; genus Streptomyces; species Streptomyces sp. NPDC002867. Next base: position 34,454 of record NZ_JBSFUR010000027.1, read on the forward strand.
GCCGTTCGCCGCCCGGTACGCCGGAAGCCCGCTGCAGCTCGACTTCGGGGAAGCCGGCGAGTCCAAGAGCATCGTGGTGGTCGACGCCGACCCTGGGCGGCCCACCCGCATCAGCCTTCGCCCCCTCACGGCGGGACGCCGGCTCGCTGAGTTCACCGGCACCCTGCAGGACCTGGCCCAGCGGGCACACCAGTACACCGACACCTTCCTCAAAGTGACCATCACCAGTGACGAACCGACTGTCCACCTGGCACAGGCGGTCGCCGACGCCGTTCCCGGTGCCCTGGTGGTGGAGACCGTCGAGGACTGCGCGAAGACGCAATTGACGGTGCTGGACCGCGCCGCGGCCGATGCTGGCGAGCCGGAGATCACCGAGTCCTTCCGGACCTACCTGACCGCTTGCGGCACACCCGGCCATGTTGCCGACGACGTCCTAGGCGCTCTTGTCGACCTGCTCAGCGCCCCCGACGGCGACCCGCCGCCCCCCTGCACGGCAGAAAACCTCCTCGAGGAAGCCCTGCAAAACTCCTGGACCTCCGACACCTCTCAGCCCCGGGAGACGGTATGAGACCCCTCACCCTGACGTTCTCCGGGTTGCGCAGCTACCCCGGGACCTGCGGCCCCCTGGACTTCACCGGAAAGCGGCTCGTCGGCATCCTCGGCGACACCGGCGCCGGCAAGTCCACGCTGCTGGAAGCCATGACCGCCGCGTTGTACGGCAAGTGCTCGTGGAGCGAGCGGGACGTCTCGGACCTCATCGCCGAGAACTGCCCGACCATGAGCGTCGACTTCGTCTTCTCCGTCAACGGCGAGTCGTGGCGTGTGCTCCGGGTTTTCCACGCCAACACCAAACCCAGTCAGGCGCTGCTGGAGAACCTCCGGACCGGAAAGACCGTCGACAACGTCCGCGGTGTCGACCATGCCATCCGGGGCCTGCTGGGACTGGACTACAAGAGCTTCATGACCGCCGTCCTGTTGCCCCAGGGGCGCTTCGACACCCTGCTCAATGCCACCGACTCCCAGCGCACCGCCATGCTCAAGTCGATCTTCGGTGTCGAGGAGCTCCACACCGCGCGCCGGCGCGCCGAAGACGGGCGCAGCCGGCTCCTCGATCTGGTCCACCGAGCCGAACTCGCCCGCAGGGACTTGCTGGAGGATCCTCGCGGCGAGGCGGAGGCGGCCCAGCTCGAGGCGGACAAGGAAGCAGAGCTGGCGGACCAGCTGCAGGGCCGGCTGGAAGCCCTGCGCGTGTGTCAGCAGGAAGCAATTGCGGCACAGGCACGCGTCAAGGAAGTGACCGCGGCGAGCAACGGTCTCGCCGAACGGCAGGCCGGCGACGTGGACAGTACCCTTGCCGCCCTGCAGCAGACCCATGACGAACTCGAGGAGCAGCAGGCCGCGCACGACGCTGCCTACACTGCGGCGGACAAGCAGCGGGCTGACAGTGCAGAGCTCCTGGCCACGGCCAAGGCCCAGGGGCATACTCCCGCCACCCTGACCGCCGCCCAGCAGTTGTTGCACTCCCTCCCCCAGCAGTTGGCGGACCTGACCGGCGAGCAGACCCGGCTCACCGGCGACCGGAACAGGCTCGCCGCAGAAGACCAGGAACTCGCCGACGCCGCGACAGCCATCGAGGTGCAGCAGGCGGACGTCGACGCCCTCGAGCAGGTTGCACAGCATGCGCAGACCCGGTCGGCCATGGCCCGGCAGGCATCTGACCGGTTGCAGGAAGCCGTCCGCAGCATCGTGTCCCAGGCGGCCACGGTCGCCGGCCACCGGCAGCAGGCCGACGCGGCGAAGAGCGAGCACGAGCGCCTCATCGGTGAACTGCATCAGCTGACGGCAGCCCTGGACCTGCACCGGGCACAGCGCAGCAAGGCCGAGAACGTCCTCGCCGCCCTGCGACGCAACGATGCGGCGCACACGGCGGGACAGGGACTGTCGGGCGGTGACACGTGCCCGGTCTGCAGCCACACTCTCCAGGACGACTATGGACCGCCGCCCGCTTCCGCCCCGGAAGCGCTGGCCGCGGCAACGGACGGCCTCGACGCAAAGGCCGCTGCTCTCACCACAGCGATTGCCGAGCAAAAGCAACTGACCACCGCGGCACACAAGGCCACCAGCACCCACGAGAAGCAACTCGCCCTCGCCGACGAGGGCCAAGGCCTCCTCGAGGCCCGGCTCGAGGAAGTGCGCGCATCCGCACGAGAGCTGGCGGTCCACGCGGAGCATGCCGCCCCCGACGTCTTCGCCCAAGAGCTGGCCGCCCGAACCAGCGCCGTGGCGGGTCGGCTGGCAGACGGGCACGCAGAAGGCAGCACGCACACAGATGTCGTGGCGGAGGTGAAAGAGGCCGCTCAACACCAGGAACAGGCCCTGGCCCGGGCATGGTCGACGGCCCACGAGACGGTGGCCCGGGTTGCGACGCAGCTGGAGGCCGCACGGCGCCGCCTGGATGAGCAGCACACCGCCCTCACCGCTGATCTTGAACGGCTGAAGAAGGCCGAACAGCGCACAACGGCCCGGCACCAAGCTCTTCTCACCCAGCTACGGCAGCTGCCCCTGGTGGCCCGCGAGGCGCTGCCGGGCGGCGAGGCGCTTCCTGACGCACAGGACACCCGTGCGGCCGTCGAGGCCGTCGCCGTGCAGCTGCAACAACTGGAAGCCCTCGTCGAGGCGCAGGCACAAGCCGAAAGCGCGCTGCGGGACCTTGCACAGCAGGACAAAGAAAGGGCCCAGCGTCGTAAGGAGGCCGTCACCAAGCCTCTCCAGGAGCTGTCCAGGACACTGTCGAGCTGGGCGGAAGCGGCCGCTCAGGCCGCGGGACTCATCGCACACGGTGAGCGGCCTGCACTCCCCCAACCCGGCGACTGGACCGATCCGGCAGCCGCACGCTCCCACGCCGGAGCCCTTACGCGGGTGTCGGAGACCCTGCACACCCTGCTGGACGCCGCCGCAGTAGCAGCGCAGGAATCCGTGACGGCCTTCGAGCGGGACATCGCCGCGGAAGCGATCCCCGGCTCGGGAGCACCAGTGACCGGCCCGGACCTCTTCTCCCCCGCCCTGCTCGACCCGCTCACCCAACAGGCCGTCACCGCACGGACTGCCGCCGAGCAGGCCCTCGCAAGACACAAGCTCGCAGACTCCCAGATCGCGCACGCGGATCAACTGGACACCGCCCTGGCGGCCGGGAAGCGCCAGCACTCAGCTTGGGACGGGCTGTACAGGCACCTGACCGATGCCAAGTTCCCCGCCTACCTCACCGAACTGCGCACCCGTTCCCTGCTCGGCGTTGGCAGCGCTCTCCTCGACGAACTGTCCGGCGGCAAGCTCGGCTTCGCAGAGAACTTCCGCATCGTCAACCGCCGCAGTGGCATTGCTCGCAGCCCGAAGACACTGTCCGGCGGAGAGACCTTCCAGGCATCGCTCGCCCTGTCCCTGGCCCTCGTCGAACTCCACAGCCGCAGCAGCACCCACATCGAGAGCCTCTTCCTCGACGAGGGCTTCGGCACACTGGACACTGCCGCCCTCGACAGTGCCCTGTCCGTGCTGCGCACGCACGTGGGCAGCGACAAACTGCTCGCCGTCATCAGTCACCTGCACCCCGTCGCCGAGACCGTCGATGACGTCCTGTGGGTGGAGAAACAGGCCCTGGGATCCCAGGCACGATGGCTCACCATCGAGGAGCGCAACGCCCTGATCCGCGATGACGTATCCGGACTGACGGATCTGACCTGAGGAGCACGGAGCAGCAACGCTGATAGAGCTCATTGGACAGTCAGTTGGGGAATGCGAGGCCGTCCCGCCACGCACTCGCGTCCATGTGCGCCTGCAGAGCACGCGTGCCGACTGCCTCTTGCGCAAGCCGACAGCCGGTGGTGAGAAGGGATGCTGCACGCGTTGCCAGGGGCTCTGGGAGCCAGCTGGCGAGATCGTTGGCCTTCCCTGCGGCTAGCGGCGTTTGGCCAGGCTGGGGCACCCCGATGTCGAGCAGCAACCGGTACAGGCCTGTCGCCGGACGTACGGGAGGCAGTCCGTCCTGCGCAGCCCTTCGGTGTGCGCCGACCGGGATGCGAAGTCCATCGGCGTCGAGGTCTCCGAAGTATGCGATTGCGCGTATTTCTGGCATGTCGAGGACCGAGGCGACCGATGCCTCGAATGCTGCCCCTGCCCCCCACGCTACCCGGCCGACCTCGCCGGGGCCGGCGGTCAGCACGCGGGTGAGGGTGTCGAAGGTGTCGGCGTTCTCCACGACGAGGAGCACTGGGCCGTCTCCGGTCCGGCGTGTCGGCAGGGGTGGGTGCGCGCGGAAGGTGCGCAGGAGTTCAAGCGTGAGCCGGCCTGGTGCAAACAGGGAGGTGCCGAGCAGGGCATCGAGGCGCTTCTCGTGTCCGAGGACTTCGAGGGAGCGCTCCCTCAAGGGTGCGACGTCGTGGTCGCGGCCGCGGTCACGCAGCCAGTCGTTGATTGAGCGCAGGAGGCCGATCTGTCCCAGCGTGAGCCGAGCTGAGGCTGCCCAGGCGAGCTCTGGGCGCCACGCGATCGTGTGGGCCAGCGCTGCGGCCGTGGACGAGGGTTGCGGAGCTGGCAGCGTCAGGCGGGTCGGCAGTGCGGGGGCTGCGGACGTGTCCCGGGTGCGGGAGCAGTTGATCAAGCCTGCGGCGGCGAGCGCTTCGAGGGCCTCGGCGAGGTCTGTGCGGCGGCTGGGGCGCATTGCGGAGGCAGCGTCGGCGATCGCGAAGATCTCCCACAGCTCGGCGAGGGTGAGAGTTCTTCGCGGCCATTCCTCCAGCGCTGCGGCGAGCCTCAAAGCTCGTGGGGACAGCATGACGTTGCCTGAAGTCGAGGGGGTCATTGCGTCTCCGTGGGCCGGCGGTAGACACGGGCTGCGGTGACCGTGCCTGGGGCTGCGCCGGGGAGGCCGGATTCTTCGTCATCGTATGGATCGGGCAGTTGGGCGCGGACGGTGTCGGCGACTCGGATGTGCTTGAGTCCGGCCCGCAGGTCGGCGTCGTTGCGCATCCGGATCCACAGGGGGAACGCTGCCAGGGCGCGGTCGTCGGACAGTCCAGTCGTGTAGACCAGCTGTACCCCCAGGGCTGAGGCCACGCCTTGCTGCAGGTCGAGGAGGTACGACGCGCTTGCCTTGCCGATCGGGTTGTCGAGGAACAGTACGCCGGAGTGGCGGTTGCGCATCTGTCCCCGTTCGTTGGCTCTCAGCGCTGCCATGGTGCAGTACAGGATGATCGCGGCGGTGAGTTCTTGTCCTCCGGAGAACACGCTGTTCATCTGCTCGACGGGGACGCGCTCGTCGCGCAGGACGGAGTCCGGCTTGAGGACTTCGACGGTGAAGCCTTTGGGGACGGCCACCTCGGCGGAGCGCAGCAGGAGGGTGACGCCGTCTCGCTTGGGGGCGCTGCCGCGGGTGCCGATCTGGCGGGTCGCTGTGGCGGCAGCGATGTCGTCGACCAGTTCGCCGATGCGGGCGGCGAGCAGGCTGGGGTCGGGGTCGGTGAAGCGGATGCGGAGGAACTCCTTGTTTTCCCAGTCGCCGAGCCCGGTGGGCAGTCTCGACAGCCGTGATGCGGTTCGGAGGGTTTTGAGCGCGCCGTCCGTGAGCGCGGCGAGTCGCTCGACGATGAGTTTGCGGTGCTTGCTGGCATTGTCGAGGTCGGTGTTCAGCGTGGCGAGCCGCTGTGCGAGCTGTTCGGCGAATTCCGCGGCACGGGCGCCCAGATGTTCGCGTCCCAGGCTGATGATGGCCCGTCGGGCAACGTTCGTCATCGTGTCGAATCGAGTTCCGCTGACGAAGTGGACTGCAGCAGCGATGAGGTCATTGAGCTCCTGGTCGGCGGTGCTGGCGGCGGCGCGGGCTTCGCGCAGATTGCGCCGCAGCCGGTCGGACTGCTCGCGAGCGGTCTCTACCGACTGCTCATAGGGCTCGGCCGTTTCAGCGTCCTGTTCCGTGGTGGAGGGCGGCCCTGCCAGTGAGCTGGATGTGTCCTCAAGGGTCGCCTGCATGGGTTGGAGTACTTCTCGGAAGCTGCGGGCGGCTTCGCTTGCCTGCTGGGTCTGACGTTGCAGGTCTGTGGCGTGCCGCGTCAGGGTCTCCAGGGCCTCTTGCGCGGAACGATGCTCGGCCTGTGCGGTCAGCAGGAGCTGGCGTCCCTGCTCTACGGAGGTGGGGCGGCGTGCCTCGGGGAGAACGATCCACACGTTTCGGTCGCGTTCGGCTCCGGGACTAGCGGTGCGCAGCTCGCTGCGAAGGTGTCCGACACGTTCGACCGCTGTGCTGATGGCCGTGGTCAGCCGCTGCTTCTCACGGTTTGCCCGGGCGATGGCGGCCTGCCGGCTGGCGCGGTCGGCACCGGCTGCTGTGGTGAGCAGTCGTTCGGCTTCGGCGATCACTTCGGGTGTGAGGCTTTCTACGTCGGTGCGGCGCCGGGCTGCCTCAGCCGTGGCCCGGTCTGCTTCTGACCTCAGGTCCTGGCCCACTTCCAGGCTTCGGTAGACGTCGGCTGCTGCTGCGTAGGCCTGTTGGAGAGCGAGCAGGCTCTGCCTTGGAACGGCCGTGGCCACCTCGCCGCTGGCGGTGACGACTTCGGCTGCAGCGGCGAGGTGGCGCTCGGCTCGGTCACGGGCGTTTTCTGCCGCCCGCACGGCTTCCTCTGCCTGCTCCAGCAGCTGTTCCCTCGCTGCCGTCGCCTCATCTACGGAGCGGCGAGCTGATTCTCTGGCCTGCTCCAGTTCTCCGGCTCTTCGCTGCGCGGCGGCAGAGCGTTCCGCTCGTGCCGCAAGGCGTTCGAGGGCGCTCGCGTTGTCCGCGACGACCCGCTCCTGTACGCGCAGCTCAACAAGTCGCGTGGAGCAGCCGTTCTCGCGCTCTGCCCACGATTCCACGTCCGTAGTTGCTGCTGCTGTCTCTTCCTGGGCTGTGGTGACGGCGGCGTCGGCAGCGAGGACTTGCTCGGTCAGCTCGGTGAGACGACCGGCTGGGCAGGCATGGCGCCAGGCAGCCAGTTCCGCAGCAACATCCCGGGTGCGGCGTACCGCCGTGGTGAGCGTCTCGATGTCCTGGCCGCGGCGGTTCATGTCCTCTCTTAGCTCCGCTCGGCGGGCCTCGGCGGCTGCCTCGTCGAACATCGCCGGGTTGGTGTCGAGGACGAAGCGGGTGCCGGTCAGCTCGGCTGCGGTAAGGAGCTGCATGCCGCTGCCGACGGCGATCGCGGCTGCGGGCAGCAGCCCTGCCGCCTCGATGGCGGTGCGGGCTTGCGGAAGCTGCGTGGCGTCGACGAGTACGACTCCGTCGGCGAGTTCGGGATGCGCAGCAATGAGTCGGGTGCGCTCGTCGGCGGCGGCGTTCTGTGCCAGGTACTGCCAGCCGGTGTGGGCAGAAATCCCTGAAGCACGCAGGGCCTCGACAGCGGCCTCGGCCTCGGGCCTGGCGGGCAGCAGGCCACCGTCGCCCAGGGCGGTCAGCACCCGGATGTCGTTGTTCTGCGCGCTGCGCAGGCCGTCCAGGCGTTCCTCACGCATGCCGATGTCCTCGGCAAGCTGACGGGCGAGCGCTTCGGCTGATGCGTCGAGGGCCTGGGTGTCGAGGCTGTCCACCGCCAGGGCTGCGAGGACAACTTCGTCGGCGGCGAGCCGGGAGGCACGGCTCGTCAGATGCTGCAACTGCTGCGCCAGCGGCTCCCGCGCGCGCTCTTTGCCCAGCAGTACCTCGTCGGCTTTCCGCGCGCGGGCCTGGGCGGCCTTCAGCTCCCGTCCGATCTGGGCAGCATCACGTTCTGCCGCGGCGAGCATCTCGCCCAGCCGGGCTGCGTTCCTTCGTGCTTCCACGGCGGCAGCCGACACGTCAGTGCCGGCCGGCAGAAGTCCCTCGGAGACCGCCTGGTCCACTGCCTGGGCAGTCTCTGTGACCTCGGCCAAGGCAGACTTCTGCTCGCTGCGGGCCTTCTCTTCAGCACGCAGAGCGGTGGTCCGCTGCTGGTCCGCCTCCCCAGCGGCCGCCTTGTGCTGTTCGGCCTCCTGATTGTGCTTTCGTGCTCGCGTTCGGTCGTTGGCTGCCTCGTCATGCAGTTTTGCCAGGAGCCGGGCTGCAGCGGTATCGCGTGCGGCCAGGGCGGGCCGTGCGTTCTCTTCGGCGTCGGCGATCTGTTGCGCCACGGCGTGCGCATCAGCGGCTGCTTGATCGCGTGCTTCGACCACCTCGCACGCTGCCCAGCCGGCCAACTCGAGCTCCGCCGCGGCAAGTCCGCTCCGTGCGGCGTTCTGCTGTTCCTCTGCGACGGCAAGTTCGAGAGCAAGCGTCTGACGACGGATTTCGTTGACGACGTCACGCGTCCGGTCCCGGTCGCTCTCGGACGTACTGGCTTTGGCTGCAGCGGCTTCGTGCTCGGCGCTCAGCCGTCGGGCCGCAGCCTGCTCAGCGGCATGCCGCGCGGCAACTTGAGCACTGAATGCCCGAACATGCTGCTGTGTGCGCTCCAGCATCGCGCGCGCCTGCGTCGCCTTGGAAAATGCGGCACCCACCGGGCGTAGTGCCGCCACGGTGCCCTCGGCAAAGTCACGCTCCAGCACCATCGCGGAGCGATCGCCGACGGTGGTGGCGTAGCTGTCGAAGTTCTCCGCGACGCTGACCGCATCGGCCGGGTCCATGACGACCGTGAGCAGCCAGTCGACGAACTCCTTGCTGCTCTTGAACTTGAACGCGCTGGCCGCCTCCCCTTCGTCAGCGTTCATCTGTCGCTGGATGGCGAAGAGGTCAGGTTCGATTCGCAGGCTGCGCAGATGCTCGAGCCACTCCCCCTGGTGGGACCCGATCCAGGCCAGCTGGGTGACAGTATGGGTGCGGTCAATCTCCTCCAGCGCCTCCTGAAAGCCTGCCAGTCTTAAGCGGCGGCCGTTGGCGGTGAACGGCAGCGTGGCCACCTCCACGGCGGCGTTAGGGCGCAGCGACCACCATGCCTCGCTGAGCTTGCGGCCGTCGCTGGTGCTCTTGCGCCGCCACTGGTACGTCTTTCCCGTGACGACGCGCTCGCCGGTTTTGACGTGCATCCACTCCAGCACGACATGGCCCGCGTCCTCACCCACGACGAATTTCTCCAGGACGTCGGAGGCGCCGCCGAGGGTGTTGCGCTTGCCGGGAAGGATCACGGAGAACAGCAGTTTGAGCAGCACACTCTTGCCGCCGCCGTTTTCCAGAAGGAGCAGGCTGTAAGGGCTGGGGCGACGCGTCGGTGCATCGAACAAGGTGCCTGCGCCGATGGGTGCTCCCACATCGGCGAAGTTCAAGGTGACGTCGGTGAAGCGGGCTCCACGGGGGCCGACACCGAACATGCGGACTCGGTTGAGTTCGTACACTGCCATCCCCTACGGCTTGGCGATGTCGTCGGGCGCCCATTCGACCGCGGCCAGCGTGCCTGTCCCGTCGGTGATGGCGGTGATACCGAGGGCCAGAAGCTCCTCGAACATGATGGCTCCGGCCTCCCGGACCTGCGCCCGGTAGCGCGGCGTCGTGCGATAGGTACCGCCCCGTGCGTCACCGGTGCGTACGAGCAGGCCTTGGTCGGCGAGGAAGGCGAGTGCCTTGCTGACGATGCCTGTGGTGGAGCTGGCGAGTTTGCGTCCGTCACCGGTCGCTCCGGTCCGGGCGCGGCGCGCATAGACCCGCCACACCGTTTCCAGTCCCGGTCGGTCGCTGGAGGGGTCACTGTCCTCTCCTTCGACCGTCGCGTTCTCGGCGAGCACCGTTGCAGCCTGCCGTACGAAGGCCTCGACTCCCTCTACGGTGATCCGGCCGAGGTAGCTTTCGTCGGCCAGATCGGCAGGCCGGGGGAAGGCAAGTGTGGCGGCACCCAGGTGGGCCAGGGCGTGGAGCACCCGCTCGTGCGCTTTGCCTTCGCCGCCGGTTCGGCGCGCGTAGTCGGACATCCGGATGGCGAACACGCTCTCTTCGGTAGAGGCGACGACCACTCCTGTGCGCTCGGTGACCTCGAGGATGACCAGGTCCAGTCCCCGGGCAACGGCGGCGGTGACGGCGGCGAACTCGTCGTCGGCACGGAAGCGCCGCACGAGTCGCCGGTATTCCTCGTCGCGGGAAGGAACGAGTTTGGGCCGCAGTCCGAAGCCGACCAGGCGGGAGGCTTCGGCTGCGGTATCTGAAGCGCTCATGCGGCTCCCCTCTCATGCGTGGCAGGGATGAGGCCTGCCGGAAGGGCACCCACGCCTGCACTTTCGCTGTCGGAGTCACCGGGTTCGGCGGGGCTGGAAAGCCCGGCCCGGGCAACGATGAGGTCGGCGCCGGCGAATTCAGGGTCGTTCAGCGCAGTGCCGTCATCAACGGCGAGAAGCACCGAGGCCGCACCGTGCCGGATGGCCGGGCCGATTTCTTGCGCCGCAAGTGCGAGAACCCGCACCACCACGAGCAGCGGCAGCTCAGGGTGCAGTTCGCGAGCTTCCTCCAGCAGACCGGACAGGCGTCGCGGGGCGTCAACATCCAGATCCAGGAGCCACTCCAAGTGCTCGTAGCACTCGTCCGGGAACGCCGGCAGCTCTGCCGCGTCGGACAGTTCCGGCTCCTCGATCTCGCTTCCCACCACCTCCCGGACCACGGGCGGCGTCACCAGCAAGGTGAACAGGTCAACCAGTCGCAGAGCCGGGCGTACGCTCAGGCCGACCACCCGCGTGAAGTAGGCAGCAAGCACCCCTTCCGCGTCGCAGACGGGCAAGGCCAGTGCAGGCTGCAGCAGTTGAGCGTGCAGGTCGAGGCCGGCCCGTGTCGGCTGCGGTGCGAACGTCTGCCGATCCTGCTCGGCCCGGAAGCGCCGTCCCGCGTTCTGCAGCGCTGCCTGGAGTTGCTCGTGACGCCGCAGGCAATCACGGACGATCCCTACGAGCGCCGCGGCCTGCTGCTTGCGGACCGGGGTATCAGCTGTGTCCCGCGCCTCTGTGATGTTCACCAGGATGGCGTTCTCCGCCCGGCAACGGGCCTCGATGTGCTCAAGCGCCTCCTCGATGAAGGCCGGCATGGCGGTCAGCCAGTCCACGGTGCGCACGTCGCGGCCGGTCGCCTCGAGTCGCTGGCGCAGCATCTCGCCGTACTGGATCGTCCGGTACCGCGCGGCCTGAGCCGCGGCTTGGGCGTCGGACAGCCGGCCGCGTCGAATCAGCGTCTCGAGACGCACATCCGCGGCGATCTGCGCGGATTCGATATCGACCTCCAGCGCACCGACGAGGACATTGACCGCCTCGTTCGAAGCACGCAGGTAGATACCGCCGTCGGCTCCGGGAACCTCCTCCAGAAGCTTGAAGTCGAAGTCGCGCCGCTCGTAGTTGCCGTCCACGCCCGTCATGCCGTAGACGGCGCGGAAGCCGCGGTCGGCGGACCCGACGTTGAGCAGGTTCTCAAGCACCCACCCCGCAGCGTGCTCGTATTCATCCGCTGTACGGCCCGGTGCCTGTTCAGCTGCGTACCGGGAGAGCTCTGCAACAGTCCGCTCCGGAGGGGCACCGGCATCGAAGTCCATCGCAAGCGTCACCAGATCAATTGCGTGCAGCGCAAGCTCACTCATCTGGTAGACACTCAAGTCCGCCGTCTGTACAGATGACTTGCGGGCGTCGAGATCGTGCAGGGGCGCAGTGCAGGCAAGCGCTTTGATGCGCTGCGCGAAACCGGTGTCTAAGAGCACATGTCCATCGGCCACTCTCCAAACGGTACGGCGGAGCACTGACAACGCGGTCCCATATGGCCGAATCCACCAGCCGCGACGCTTCACAGTCGGTCTGGCGGGTGCGGTTGTCGGGGGCGCTCGTCGACCAGTGCAGAGGCGGCGTCTTCGATGAGACCACCTGGTTCCTGGACGCCGCCTTAGCGGCGTGGTCGAGCAGGCCGGCGACCTCGACCAGCCAACAAGACGACGTGAATTCGGGACTCTCAAGTTGCGGTTGTGCGGCTGCAGAGGTCTGCCCGCGGACAGCCGGCGAGCTGGTGGCCGGACGGGCGGATCCCGCTCTCTCCAATAGTGCTGTTTAGCCACGTGCCCGCCGCGATGGAATACTTCCCGCCCGCCCCACTGCTACGGTCGCGTGTATGACGCTCTCGGTCTCCACGGGTCGGGCTGTTGATCTACGGGCGCAGCCGGTTGATGAGGTTCTTGATCGCGTCGGGCGGTCGCTCCAGGTGCGCTTGCTCCCGGATACGGTGGTCCGCAAGCGGCGGTCTGTGGGGGCCAGAACAGACCGCGACACCTGGGTCCGGATCGAGCGACGCTTGCTCGACAAGATCCCCGACCAGGGGTGGAACGGCACCGAATGTGCCGCGCGGCTGGAGGGCATCGCCCAGCCTGTATGGCGAGGGTGCGTGGTCTGGCGGGACAAGTACGAGCCAGTGATGTGGCGGGCCGACGAGACTGAGCTCCTGCCGGGAGCTCCCGTCGGTTCCGCCGTGTTGAGCGAGGCCCCGGAGCTGGCGGATAAGTGGTGGGGAGCGCTGAACGCCTCGTTGGACGCGCTGGCGGCTCAGAACACGAGGCGGATCGCCACCCCGGACACCGTCACCATCACCCAGGCCCTCGTCACGGAGTCCATCCGCTGTGCCTTCCCCGGTGACTTCGATTCGATCGTCGAGCGGTGGGTGCCGGCCCACGCGGACCTGAACTGGGCCAATGTGACCGCTCCGGTATTCAGCCTCTTCGACTGGGAAGACTGGGGCAGCGCACCGCAGGGGCTGGATTCTGCCTCACTGTGGGCGAGCTCCCTTGCGGTCCCGGCTCTGGCTGATCGCGTGCGGCAGGAGCGCCGGTCCGACTTCGAGAGTCGGGACGGCAAGCTGATGACGTTGTTCGTCTGCTCGAAGATCCTCGGGCCGGATGCGCATCCGGAGGACCCTCGGCTGGAACCCGCCCGGCGCATGGCCGAGCAGGTCATCGAGGAGCTTCAGGCGGGCTGACCACGTGAGCGGTCTCGAAGGAGGCTGCGGTAGTCCTTGATGGCCCGCTCCTCGATCTCGCCGGCCAGGGCGCCGACGAGTTCGCCCAGGGGCGCCTTCGCCGCCGTCGCCGGCCCACACGCCGAGGAACTCGCGCCGGCCCTCCGTCGTGACGGCGAGTACCACATAGTGGGCCGGTTGGCCGCGGCCACCGTCGCGGATCTTCACGTGGATCGCGTCGACGAAGATCACGGGAGACGGCGTCGAGCGGCCGGTTCTGCCATTCGGCCATCCCGTCCAGGGCCTTGTCAGTGATTGGTGAAGATGCTCTGGCGTTTCACGTCAGCGCCATAGACCTCGGCGAAGTGGGCTTGGCCTCGCCTCGCCGCCAGCGAGATGACCAACTCATCGACGCCGGACAGGCGCACGCCGTCACGTCCTGACCTCCGAAGTGCAGGGCCGGCGGGCGCCCCTGCTCACCGTCGACGCGGTGCACTGCTGCCTGTCCCGGGCGGCAGCGCCAGGGAGAAACGAAGACGGCTGGCTGGCCGACAGGGCAGGTCGCCGACGGCGGACTGGTGACAGGGCGCCGCCAACGGCACTGACGACGCCGTTGCAGATTCGACGCCACCAAGCTCGAAGGGCCGAAGGTCTTCGCCGATGGCCCCTGCGAGGCGCCCATCGCGCACGACACCCTGGCGCCGTCTCATGGAACATTCGCCTCACCCCCGTTCGGGTGAGGGGCGGCTCCGGCCGGAACCACGGCCGGAGCGCTGACCTCGGTCACAGCATGAAGCCCTTCGAGGAGCTGCACATCAGCGAACCCGGACTTGTCGTCATCGAGGTGGCGGCCGCCGACGAAACAACGGCGCTTGCCGCGATCGTGGAGATCGGCACCCGGTGGCGCACCTCCGGCCCGTCGATCGCCTGCCGTGTGGCGGGCGAGCCAGGCGTGCGGGTGCGCACGTACGCAGACACCCGGGCCGGCCTAGTGAGGACGACGACGAATGACCATCGGGTGCCACGGGCGCTCCGGCGCTGGCTGGTCCTGCATGGCGACGGCACAGGTTCGCAAGGACTCTGGGGAAGCAGCCAGCGAATGCTCTCAGCGCCAGGCTGGCTTCCGCCCCTGTGGCGTAGGGCGGTGGGGGCGGGGCGCTGCCGTCGACGCCAGTACCGCTGCCATCTGCCGCACCCTGCAGCGCGCCAGCACCACGGGTTCACCACGCTCCCCATGCGGCATGCGGTGACCCTGCAGCTCCGTGACCCGGTGAGGCGTGAGCTGTGGTAAGCGGCGGAGACGGCGCCAGCCGACGTCGAGGCCGGGAGAGGCGTTGCGCATCCCGGGTCCGGACGGTCAGGTGAAGGCGGGGATGGGGTTTTCGGCGGTCCAGTCGCCGTCGAAGAGGACGGCGACAAGGCGCTCGTGTTCGGCGTCGAGCCGGCCGGGCCCTCGAACGCTTCCATACCAGCTGATACCCAGCGACCAGTTGCCGTCAGGCCGCTGAGGAGCCCACCGGGCGACCTCCGGTGTGGCTCCTCACATGCTATTCGAATGTCACCGAGAAACGATCGCGCCATCCGAAAGATTGATCCTGCGACTGGACACGGAGGAGTAGATCGCGAATCTTCTCAAATTCACTTTCACCCAGCGCCAGTCTACTGAGCTCTGATTTCTTCCAGACGATCTCGACCGGTCGTTCTACATCCGTCGATAGCCGGTCCCACAGAGCGCTCAGATTGGCTCCATAGTAGGGACCAAAATCCAGAGCTCGCGACAAGAACTCATGAAGATCCACCTCAGAGTGAATCGCTGCACCATCTATTTCAACCCTCATAGCTTCTCATTTCCAGTTAGGCAGCTGATAGAAGCTCCTGTAGTGGTCGCTGGTCACGTAGGCGAGCCCGTCATTCGAATAGACCAACCGAGTTCCTGGCTGCTTCGACCGCTTCATCATGTTGTTGATCCCTATGTCCGCCTCATACCACGTCCGCCCCCCAGAACTCGGCAACAACCCATCAGAATTCTCGAATACATCTCCACCGATCTGAGCGCCGCGTATTTTGTTCCCCAATGCCTTTCCGGGCTCCCAACCGGCGGCAGAAGCTTGCGCCTTGGTCACATAGTTACCGGGCAGCTTCCCCGTCGCACGGAGACTTTCAATCAGTGGATTTGCCGCCTGCGCAGCTGCAAGAGCACCGCCGTACCGAATGCACGTGGAATTATGCACGAGAACTGGTGTCTCGCCCGCCAGTACATAGTACGTGTGAAGGTCTTCAACGGTGAGGTTGTAAGTACGTGCGTGCTTGGTGAACGGGCGGTTGTTCGTGACCGTGACGGTGGTGCCGTCGTCTGTGAGGAGTGTCGCGCCCAGCTGGAGTTGGCCTGCTTCGACCCACCGCTTCTCGGAGGGGGACCAGAAGGGGTGCTCGTGTGTGGCAGTGAGCTTCTGGGGTCCGTCATCAGTTGCGATGGTCAGTTCGTTGAAGTGCTTGTCGTCTTCGGTTCGAATCAGGTGTGAGACCTTGTGGCTTCCGGACTTTCCCGTCTTAGGGTCTGTCGCGAGGACTTCGTCTCCGACCTTGATATCTTCAATATCCTTCGTGGATCCATCAGCCATGAGGACGTCGGTGCCGGCGAGGAAACACTTGCAGCCGAGGCTTCGGTACAGGCCTTTCAGTTTGCTGCCGAATGCGCTTATGGCTGCACCTGCGCCGAGCGATCCTCCTGCGGCGACCTGAATCTCGCCGACTACGGCATCCATGGCGGCGGTGACGCAGGCTCCCGCTGCCATTGTGCAACCGGCGATCACGACAATGGCGACTCCGACCCACGGGTGCTCGAGGTCGAGTAGGCCAATATCGGCGGCTGCAGAGCAGAACGAGGTGTTTTCACTGGCGGCACTGCCTTGACAGCTGTGCTGTGCCCACAGCTGGATGGCCTCTTCGTAGGTGTTCCAGGGTGTCATGATCCCGCGAGCCGCCAGCTCCTTCGCGGTGGGGATCGGTGTGCCCCCGATGGTGGGCTCTTCCGGCTCGCTGCCACTGCCTCCCGACGTGGTGCCACTGTCCCCCGACGTGGTACCGCTGTTGTCCCTGGCCCCGTTGTCCCTGTCCTTGCCAGAGAACTGGTCCGGGGTGCAGTACTTGACGTCGTAGGAGCAGGTGCCCGGCGTGGAGCCAATCTCCAGTCCCGTGGGATCGGAGAAGGTCGCGGGACTGTTGTTGGCGTAGGCGTACCCCTGCATCTGCTGGGGGTCGTCGGGGTGCATGATGGGGTCGACGCTGATGAAGCGGCCAGTGTTCGTGTCGTATTCGCGGGCGCCGATGTGGGTGTAGCCGGTGACGGCGTCGATGTCTCCGCCGACGAAGCCTTTCTGGCCGGGCCAGAAGGTGGGGGCGCTGCCGCGAGGGCCGCCGTAGGGCAGGGTCTTGCGGCGGTTGAACGCGAGGGTTGTGGCGCTGACGGAGAGTTGGTTGGTGCCGTGGTGGTCGGCGACCAGGAGGCGGACCCTGCCGTCGCTGCTGGTACGGATGGCTGAGCCGCCGGGCACGGCGTAGTAGCGGGTGCCGGCGAGCGTGTTCGTGGATTTGGTGAGGACAAGCTCCTGGCCGCCCGGCAGGTACAGCGTGGTGGCGGTCGGTTCCCGCTTGAGGATGCGCGTGCCTTCGGTGTCGTACAGGAACTTGGTGGTGGCGCCGGAGACTGTGGAGGTGGCGAGTTTGCCTTCTGCGTTCCAGGTGAGGTCCTGGACGGCGCCGGTGGCGGGGGTCTTCTTGGTGAGGTTGCCGGTGGCGTCGTACTGGTAGGTGTCCGTCCCGGTGGCGCCGCCGGTTGCGGTGACGGTGCGGGCGGCGTGCGGCTGGGCGGCGCCGGTGGTGGTGGGGTAGGTGTAGGTGCGGGTCGTGTCGGCGGGGATGGGGCCGGCCTTGTGCTGGGTTTCGGTGGCGCGGTCGCCCGTGTTGGTGAAGGTCCAGCTGGTCCAGTACGGGTCGACGGTTCCGAGGGCCGGGGTGCCCGTTCCGTTGACCGGCTTGGTGGTGCAGGCGTCCGCGGTGGTCCAGGCCTCGGCCAGGCGGCGGGCCCAGTCGTAGGTGAAGCACTGGTCGTCGGCGATGGTGCCGTCGTTCTGGTCGTCGCGGATCCGGGTGATGTTGCCGGCCGTGTCGTAGGTGTACTTGATGTTCGACAGGGTTTGGGGGCCGGAGGTCTCGCGGTCGGCGATGGACGTGGCGAGGCGGCGGGTGACGGTGTCGTAGCTGAGGGTCTGGATGACACGGGCGCCGAGGTTCCCGAGGGATGCCTGGGCGAGTTCCCCGAAGGGAGTGTATTTGGCGCCGGTCAGATAGACCTGCGACAGGGTTCCGTCGACGATGGCGAGCTGGTCTTGGGCGCCGTAGCGGTTGGTGACGGTCTCGGCGGGCAACGCCGTGGTGGCGTTGGTGTTGCCGGTGCTGTAGGCGGCGGTGGCGGGCAGTCCGCTGACCGGGGTGGCAGTGGTGGCGATGGTGTAGGTGCCGGCGAGTTTCTCTTCACCGGTCACCGATGGCACTGTCACCGTCATGCCGGTGGAGTGGCCTGTGGAGTCGTAGCCCGTCACCGCTGTCTTGTAGGCGGCGGCTGGGGTGATGGATGTGTCGTAGCGGGTGGAGGAGGCGGGCAGGCCCTTGCCGCTGGTGGCAGTGTCGTAGCTCCACTCCGCCAGCTTGGTGCCGGTGACCGAGCCAGTGCGCAGGCTGGTCTTGCGGCCGAGTTCGTCGTAGGTGGTGGCCAGGGTGGTGCCACGGGCATCCGTGGTCGTGGCGAGGCGGCCGTCGGCGCCGTAGGCCATGCTGGCGGCGCCCTTGTCCGGGTCCGTGGCAGCGATCTGCCGGCCGCGCAGGTCGTAGCTGTAGGTCCAGGAGTTACGGCTGGACGTGTCGGTGATCTTCTCGAGGTTGCCGGCGCGGTCGTAGGCGTAGGTGGTCTTCTCATACTGGCTGGCGGCGGCGCCGATGAGGGGGTTGCGGTCCTTGTAGTGGCGCAGTTCGGTGGTGCGGCCGCGAATGTCGTTGATGGCCAGGGTTGCGGTGCCGCCGGTCGGCGGGAGGGTGGAGGTCCAGGTGTCGCCGTGGGCGAAGGTGGTGCGCCACTGCTCCACGTTCAGGGACAGGGTGATTGAGGCGGTGGTGCGGCCTCGTCCGTCGTACTCGGTGACGAGGGAGGTGGGGATCTGGTTGGGCGTGACCACGAGCATCGTGGTGGAGACGGCCTGGCTGTTGTAGAAGGGGGCGTCGGTCTGGAAGGCGCGGCCGTGAGTGTCGTAGAAGGTGTTGCTGACGGTCCGGCCGGTGACACCGATCGCGTCCGATTGGGTCTGGCGTTCACGCAGCAGTGAGTCGTAGATCGTGACGCTGGTGCCCCAGGCGCCGTCCTCGTACAGCTTCTTCGTCGTCACCGTGGATGGTGTGGTGGCGGACATGCTGTAGGTGAAGGTGGCGTTGGGGTTGCTGGTGGTGGCGCGGCCTGCGCTCCACACCTTGGTAAGGCGCCCCAGCGCGTCGTACTCGCCGGTGGCGGTGCGCTGGTTGGCGTCGGTGACCTTCAAGGTGAGCCCACGAAGCCCGTCCATGGTGGTTGTGCTGGTATGCGCCTTGGGATTGGTGGTCGTGAATGAAGTGGGCTGCGCGCCGGTGGCAGGCGTGTAGGCAGTGGTGGTGGGCTGACCGTCCTGCCCCGCGGCGGAAACCACGCGCCCGTACTGGTCGTAGCCGGTTTGGGTGGTGGTCTCCCAGACGAGCTGGTCGTTGATGTCGAGCTTGGATGCCTGCTCGGTCTTCGTCGTGTTCGCTTGCCCCGGCTTGGGGGCGACGCCGGGTGCCTGGCCGTCGTAGGAGACGCGGGTGGATCCGGTGACGGCGGTGTTGAGGTAGCCGAGGCCGCAGGGTGCCTGCGCAACGGTGGTGACCTGCGAGGGGTAAGCGATCAGCCAGTTGGTGGTGTCGGGGGCGACGTAGGAGGTGCGGGTGCACTTCGGTTTCACGCCGCGGGTGGTGTCGCCGTCATCGCCCTCGGCGGTCACCAGGCCGTAGACCGGTTCGTAGGCACGGGTGGTGGTGAGGGTGCGCCATGTCGTGCCGTCGTCGAGCAGGGTGCTGGCGGTCTCGGTGACCGTGCCCGAATGCCGCGCGACAGCGTCCGGCAGCGCCGGGCCAGGTGTGCCTGGTTTGTCGGGGTCGGTGATGCCGGTGATGTTCTGGGTGGCAGTCGGGTCGGATTCCCACGGGGTGTAAGTGGTCTTGGCGACCACCTTGCCGCCGGTGCCGTCCTTGTCGAAGGTGCGGGTCTGCGCGGGTCGGCCGGCGAAGTCGTCGCGGTCGGTGATGCCGTTGATCTTGGCGGCGGGCCTGGGTTGGCCGTCGGCGAGGGTGTCGCCGGCCATGCCGAGGAAGTAGCTGGTCTCGGTCTTGGTGCGGTTGGTGGCGCCGGTCAGGGTGCGGACCGTGCCGTAGCCGCGGAAGACGCTCCAACTGCGGTGCTTGTCGAGGCTGAACTCGGATATGTCGCGGCGCCAGTTGGGGCCGTTGGCGTATTCGTAGGTGGTGGTCTTCGAAGGCGAGCCGGTGCCGGCGGTGGTGTCGTCCTCGACGACCTCGGTGACCAGGTACTTGTGGAACCAGTCCTTGACCGGATCGGCGGCGCCGTCCGGGGTCCACCAGGACGGGTAGCAGCGTTTGTTGTTCTGGTCCGGGGAGGACGGCAGGGTGGTGGGGGTGCACTCGGTTGGACTGTAGGTGACGAGGGTTTGGCCGCCGGTCTCGTTGGTGATCCGCGTGATGCGGTACTTGTTCAGCGGCGGCCGGCCCTCGGCCGAGTTGACCCGGTTCGGCATCGGTGTCCCGCCGAAGGTGGTCTTCGTCGGCAGTGTGAGGTCCGGCAGAGCGCCGGACTTGCCGGTGCGCTGGATTGACGCCAGCCACAGTGCGGGCTTGGAGACGTCGCCGGTCGCCGGGAAGGACTGTTCAAGGGCCCAGGTGTCGACCGGCTGCATCGTGCTGCCCTGCAGGGCAAAGGTGTTGATGTCGGTCAGCCGCTTGCGGGACCAGAACGACGGCGACGGGTTCAGGCACTGCTTGTCCGCAGTGCAGTTCAGATCGACTGGGACGTCCGGCCAGTTGGTGGCATGGGCTTCATCGAAGGTGCCGCAGTTGGCGAGGCACCGCTCCTGCACACCGAACGTCACCCGGCCCGCGGGGTTGTCCGTCGTATGCGCGGCGCCGGCGCGCAGGCCGTAGTCGATCCGGTTCAGGTAGCCGCCGCGGATGTAGGGAACCGGGGCATCGACCTCGAGGTTCTGCGCGTAGTGGCCGATCTCCTTCGAGTAGTACAGGGCCATGGCGTTGTGGTGCGGGTCGACGATGTAGTCGAGGTTCCAGCGCCAGCCCTGGGTGTCGGCCGAGGAGGCGAAGTCCGTGCTGTGGCCTGGCTCGCCGGGGTGGTTGCCGTAGACCGGGACGGTGAAGACCGAGTTCGTCTCCTCCTTGCCGCTTGACCAGCCCGGGAGGCGGTTCTTGCCGAACCAGTACTGGGTGCCGTCCACCGTGGTCAGCTTCCAGTACTCGTAGTTCTCGTCACCGTTGACATCGTCCGGGGCGCTGCCGGTTACGCGCTCCACCCGGGAACCGTCATCGTCGGCAGGCTTCCACACGCTCTTGCCGGCGTCCCACACCAGGGGGGTGGACCTGCCGTTCAGCGAGAGTGTCGCGTTGTGTGACTTCCAGCACAGGTCGCCGACCTTGGCGGTGTTGTTGCCGCCTTGTTTGTCGTTCTCGCAGCCGGCGTAGGTGCGCTCGATGAACCCGGGCGAGTAGTCCCAGCCCTCACCGATCCACGAGGTCTGGTTGTTCGTCGAGGAGGTCCGGCCGTCCACCGCGGAGGAGTTGTAGGACAGCGCCACGCTCGGCTGCAGTCCGCCCGGGACAGGCGGAACGGCAAGCGGCGCACTCCATCCGAACCCGCCGGAGTTGCCTCCGGCCGACCACGACCCGGACGGGGACAGCGAGGTGGCGGTGAACGACCCCTCTCCGCCGTCTGCGGCCGCTGTGGCAGCCAGCACCACCATGCTGTCGCTCGAGGTTGCCGCCGTGCGTGACTGCTTGCGTGTGCTCTGGGTGTCAGGAAACGCCACAGTTGCGGTCAGTGTGCGGGTTTTGGCGTCGTTGTCTGTCGCGAGCGGCACACCCTTGATGCATGCGGCGTTGTCAGGGGTGGTGAGGGCGCAGGCAGGAAGCTGGACCAGACGCAGCCGGGACGACCAGCCGGCACCGAAGGCTGACTCGATGCTCGCGTAGTCGACCTGGACCTCGGCCGCGCTGGAGCGGCTGGTGGTACCGGTCCGTTGGAGCGACAGCATCAGCCCCCGGACCCCGGCCCGTTGCGCGGTCTTGCGATCGGTGAGAGTCACACGCAGCCGCTCCGGGCTCGAGGCTCCGGCAGTGCGGTGACCGGTCTTGGTCCCGGCAGAGGGAGTGGTCGGCCGCCCGATGCGGATCGGGAGGGACCCCGCTTGCACCCGCCGGTGACCTGCGGCGGCCTTCTTCGCCGTGCTGTTGGCGGCGTCAGGCAGCGTCACGTCCACCTGACCGGCGGTCGGCCAGGCGATCTTCCCCGGCGGATGCCAGCGATTGCGCTGAGAGGGCGGGATCGCCACGAAGCGATTGACGGTCAGGTCCTTGCCCGGCACCGACGCCGTCTTCTGCACCGACCGCACCGAGAACCCCTCGCCGGGCTTCGCCAGCGCGGGCGCGGACAGAAGCGACAGGCTCAAAGCCGTGCAGAGCAGACCGACCAAGGGGACCTGTGTGTGGCGCAACCGCGCCAGCGGGTGGGCAGAAAAAGGCATGCCAAAGCCACCAAAGCCACGGCGGAACAACATGAAAACCCCACCCCTAGGACCGCGTCACGTGCCAAACGAGCGAATCAAACCCGACTAGTTGGCACGCACACAAGACCTCCATCCAAACACCCCGGTTTGGGCGGTTCTCTCGATGTACCGATGTCTCACCTGTCGAGATCATAGGTTTGACCAGCCCTCTCATATGACATGACGTCAAAAGTGTACGAGTGGACCTGATTCGGAATAGCAGGATGGAATCAACTGGTCCGCTTGTGCAGGCGCCGGGATGGTCGACGTCGCTGCGAAATACGGCATGAGTGTGAGTAATCTGCGGGTCCCAGCCATCCTGCGCGTGCGCTTCAGAAAGGGCCTCATGACAGACCCGGACAAGACTGGCCGCAGAAGAAGACGCTCCATAGCGGTCCTTCTCGCCCTCGGACTCCCGTTGACGGCCGTCACCACCTTGGCTCTGCCCACTGCGGCCGCGGCCGACGACAGCGCCCCACCCAATCCGCCTGCTTCTGAGGCCAAGGCCTACGACATTGCCGCCAAGACCGGCCGACGCGTGGAGATCCTCGATCGGCGCGAGGAGAACGCGGAGATCTTCGCCAACCCTGACGGCACCACCACCCGCCGCCAGCACTCCACCCCCGTGTGGTCCCGCAAGGACGGCGTGTGGAAGAAGGCCGACGCCACGTTGGTCCGGCACGCCGACGGCTCGATCGGTCCCGCGTCGCCGACGTTCAGCGTCACCTTCTCCGGCGGGGGCAGCGGCCCGCTGGCAACCATGGTCAAGGACAACAAGAAGCTGGCGCTCACCTGGCCCGGAGTACTTCCGCAGCCAGTCCTCGACGGGAACACCGCCGTGTACAAGTCGGTGCTGCCGGACGTGGATCTGAAAATCATTGCTGAAGTCGACGGCTTCGCCGAGCACTTGGTCATTCACACGCCGCAGGCCGCCGCCAACCCTGAGCTCAAGAGCATCGAGCTCGGAGTCTCCACCGTAGGTGTCACCCTCGACGATGACGCGAGTGACAACCTGACCGCCAAGGACGCCAGCGGAAACGTCGTCTTCAGCGCCCCGCGGCCGAAGATGTGGGAAGAGCCGGCCGCCACCGACGAGCAGCCGACATCCGGTCTCGCGCCCATGACCGCGACCAGTGCCGACGACCAGCCGCAGACCGCCCCGGTAGCCGCCGATGTGTCCGGCAACACCTTGACGCTGACCCCGGACCCCACGCTCCTGGCCACGGCAGACCAGTTCCCGCTGGTCGTCGACCCGGTGTTCACCGGCGGCTACCGGGAGAAGTGGGCCGTGGTGTACTCAGCGACACCCAGTGAGGCCTATCCGAACGGTTCTGGCTGGCACTCCGGAACGCCCAGCGACGAGCCGCGGGTCGGCTTCAACGGAACCGGTGCCACACGGTCGTTCTTCGCGATGAACACCAACGGCCTGGCCGGAGCGGACATCCAGTCCGCGACCTTCACCGTGGTCGAGACACACTCCTGGGGCTGTGATGCCTCGGCAGCCGGGCCGACCGAACTGTGGTCCACCGGCACCATTACGGACAACGTCACCTGGAACAACAACGGCTCTCTGTGGGCGGCAAAGCTCGACTCCGCCTCGTACGCCCACGGCAACCCCACCTACTGTCCGGGCACCCTGGGGCACGACTACAGTTCCACCGCGCTGACGAACTACGTCCAGCAGGCCGCCGACAGCGGCTGGGGAACCCTGGCCTTCGGCCTCCGCGCCGGCAGCGGCTACGAATACGACCGCGACAGCTTCAAGCGGTTCACCAACAACCCTGCGCTGGAAGTCACCTACAACTTCAAACCCGAGGTCACCAGCGCCAAAGCGTACGAGGGATCGTGGAGCCCCGGCGGAGACGGCAACAAGCACGTCCCCTGCTCAGGCGTCATCGGCAACAGCGGAATCGCCCTCACAGCAACGCTCAAGGACCAAGACGGCGGAACGGTCACCGGCGAGTTCTCCGTGACCAACTCAGCCGGTAGTACGGTGTCCTTCTACCCCAGCCTGTCCTACGACAAGGTCTCCAACGGCCAGACGGCGTCGGTCACCATGCCCTACGCCAATCTCACCAACGGCACCTACACCTGGAAGGTCCGAGCCAAAGACGGAGAGAGCACCTACAGCAGTTACACGGCCTCCTGCGCCTTCACCGTCGACCGAATCGGTCCCAAAGACTCCGTCACGGTGACCAACGCCGACGGCACTGCTCTGAACGACAAATACCCGGCACGCAAGACCGCGCGGCTGAAGCTCAAGAACACCGCCACCGACATCGCCGGCTTCTGCTGGACCCTGGACCTGTACCTCTCGGCCTCCAGCACCCGCTGCGCAAACGGCAACTGGGTGAACGTCGGAGCCGACGGGCTGAGCGCCACCATCGACGTGACCCCCAGCGGCTGGCCCTCCAGCACCCTGCACGTAGTCGCCTATGACAGAGCCGGCAACCATTCGCCGCTGGGCAAGGGCGCCGACGAAGTCATCCTCAGCACCAACAAGTCCGAGTTCGTCTACGGGCCGGGCAAAGATCCCGGCACCGGCATCGCCCGCACAGACCTGCCGGGTGACCTCAACGGTGACGGCTATGGCGACATGGTCGCCACCGACGACGCCGGCAAACTGCGCCTGTACGCCGGCGACGGCACCGGCAAGGTCGCAGCCGCGCAAACCGTCGGCCTCTCCGGCTGGAGCGGTGCCCTCATAGCCCACCGCGGCGACCTCGCCGACTTCACCAGCCCGACCGCGCCGCCAGACGGCTACGAAGACTTCGTGGTGCGTCTTAGCAACAACAAGCTCTACGTCTACGGCGGCACCGGCCTGGGCACCCCAGCCCCCGACACCCGCCGCGAACTGATCCACCCGAACGTGGACAGCGCCCCGGACTGGCGGCGCATCCGCCAGATCATCACGCCCGGGGACATCGACCAGAACAGCACGGAAGGCCACGTCGGCGGCAACGACCTCATCACCATCGAATGTGTCGACGATACCTGCACTAATGCCGCCCTGTGGCTCTACACCGGCAACACCCTCGGCGTCGCGCCGAACAACTGGCAGGACCAGACCGCGCCGTTCGATCTGAACAGCCGCGTCAACCTCGGCCTGCATGGCTGGAAGGACTACACCAACCTCGCGGTCGGTGATCAGAACGGCGACGGCATCCAGGACCTCCTCGCACGCGACCCCAGCACCGGCCAGCTCTACCTCTACCCCGGCCGAATCAACAGCGGAGTGTTCTCGCTGGGCACGCGCGCGGTCTACGGGACCGCATCATGGCAGCTCCGCCCGCACCTCGCCTCCCCCGGCAACGTCCAAGGCACAGTCAGTACAGCCAGCTACAGCGACCCCGACGCCGGCACCAGCATCACCTACCGCCAGTTCCAGCCCACGGCCAACGAAACCTACGGCGATCTGTGGGCCACCACACCCGCCGACCCTGACCTGACCGTCAGCTACGTCGACGACACCGGCACCGCCAAGACCACCAACTGCCCCACCGGATGCCTGCTCTTCTACCCCGGAGGACCCACCACCCACAGGCCACCCCGCCTCGTGGGCCTATCCAGCTGGAACACCAGCATCACCGGCATCTTCTAGGTGAGCACCAGCCGCTGTTCGACGGGCGCATGCCTCCCGCCGCGCAGCCGCGCAACTGGCCAACGCAGGCCGTGAAGTGCCAGGGGTGGCTCTTGGTCCAGCAAGAGCCGCCCCCAAAGTCCGAAGGCCCCGCAGCGCGTGGTCGGTTGCTTGAGCCCGTGGCACGGCAGTAGACAGTGCGCTGGTACCCAGCACCACCGTCCGGTAGCCGCTGTCTCGTGCCTTCCGGCCCAGCCGGCAGCATCCAAGACAGGCCATCACCGGTATCTTCCGACAGTCCCAGAATCGACGCCGAGGGTGCGCGGGTGAACTCGCCTTCCCGGAGGGGCTCGTTCTCCGTACACCACGCGGCAGAACACTGGCTCTTCTCAGAGCCGCCGCCCGGGTCAGACGACCCGACAACACGATGAAGGATCTCCATGCACCGAAGAATGTGTCGTATAGCCGTTATGGGTGCAGCCACCGGTCTGCTCACCGCCGCAGCCCTCGTCAGCCCCGGCCCGGCGATGGCCGAGGACGGTCCGCTGGTCACAGCAAAGGACGAGGTGCTGCCGACCAACGCCCTGTGGTTCACCGGAGTGGACATCACCGGTGAGACGACGGCCGGAGGCCACCTGGTGCTGGCCTACGCGACCAGGCCGCTCGACGGCACGGAAGAGGGCGCCGGATGGCCGTCCTCCTTCACGATGAACCACCACGAATGCCAGGAGATCCCCGGCTACAAGGCAGTGTTCACATGCAAGACGGGAATCGAGTATCAGCGCGCTCCGGAGTTCGTCGTGTCGAAGGATGCGGCCGACATGACCACCGCGTACCGCGGATACGCGTATGTTCCCTCGGGCGGTGACCTGGCTGAGGGCATCGACGCCGCGCGCAACGCCGGTGTCAGGCCGGCCACGTCGACCTCGGGAATGTCGCAGGCCGTGATCAAGACACGCGAGCACGCCGAGCGCAACACGGTCGCCTTCGACTTGCCGGACACCCCCGCGGGCGAGACGGTGCAGCAGCGGCTGCGCGTCCACGCGAACGACGCCGGAGAGCTGAACCTCTACTTCCGCCCCGCCGAGGGGCAGGTCGGATGGCGTCATGAGGACATCCGGATCGGAAACGTCACCACTGGCGCCGGCGCCTCGTGCACCGTCAACTGGCCCAGGCTCGTCGAGGGGGTCCTCAATCTCACGTGCCGCCTGGAACAGGGCGACCACACCATCGGCTACGAACTCACCCCGGCACCCGGCATCAACGCCTGGCGTATGCAGGCCGTGACGATGTACGACATCTACACCCGCTCCGGTTTCGACGATCCCTTCGTGCGCCAGGCCGGAGATTTCTCCACTGAGGGCGCCCCCGTACTCCCGCGGCATCACCTTCTCGCCCGCGACACCACCGGGCAACTGTTCCTCTACCACGGCAAAGGCACGGCCACCACGCCCTTCTCCTCCCGCACGCTGGTCGGCGGCGGATGGCAGACGTACAACAAGCTCGCTCGGCTCTCCCCGCTGGCCGAGGACCTGAAGTACTGGTCCGCCCCTGCCCCGGCCGACAGCACACGCGGCCGAGGTGATCTCGTCGCCCGGGACAGCGCCGGCAACCTCTGGTACTACGAACGGCAGTTCGCGTACAGCAAGCCGTACGCGACCCGCGTGAAGGTCGGCAGCGGCTGGAACATCTACAACCAGCTCACCGGCGCAGGCGATGTGAATCGCGACAGCCGCATGGACCTCGTAGCCCGAGACGCCTCCGGCGCCCTGTGGCTGTACAAAGGCACGGGCAGCACCAGCAGCGCCCGGTTCGCAACCCGGATCAAGATCGGCACAGGCTGGCAGATATACAACCAGCTCACCGCAGGCGCCGACCTCAACAGCGACGGCAGGCCCGACCTCCTCGCCCGCGACGCCTCCGGCATGCTCTGGCTGTACAAGGGGACCGGCAGCGCCACCGCCCCCTACACCACCCGGATCAAGATCGGAGCAGGCTGGCAGATCTACAACCAGCTGTCCCTCACCGGTGACCTGACCGACGACGGCACGGCCGACGCCATAGCCCGTGATGCCTCCGGCGTGCTCTGGCTGTACAAAGGCACGGGCAGCACCACCGCCCCCTTCGCAACCCGCACCAAGATCGGCAGCGGCTGGAACATCTACAACTCCATCCTCTGACCGAGCCCTCTCCGCCCTACGAACGAGCTCGCTGTCCTCCAAGGGCAGCGTCTCGTCGATCGCTCGCTGTCCTTGTCGCGGTCGTGGAGCAGGTAGGCGACGTGACGGGTAACGGCGCCGGTTCGTTGGTGAGTCATGTGTCTGGCCCGGCTGGCGGTGGCCTCGGCGCGGAGTGCCAAGGCCGCTGCCGTGGTCAATGGTCGCGAGGGCGGCTTCCTCGTCGGCGCGGCGGAACTTACGGTTTGTGGGTTACCCAGAGCAGTTCCGCCGGCCAGCGGTGTGCCCAGTCGGGTGGGTCGGTTTCGTTGTAGCCGTTGGGTGTTCCGAGTTCGGGCCGCGGCTCGATGAGATCGTCGATGACGAGACCCGCGCCGCGCAGGACCTTGACCCAGTCGCCGTAGGTGAGCTGATAGCTGGTCGCTCCGTCGTCTTCAGCGATGGTGTTCAGCCCGAAGTAGTCCTGCTGCAGCGTCGTGGTCACGCGGCTGCTGGCTTCGTCGTAGCAAGCTTCGAACCATGGGCTGGCGACGTTGAATACCAGGCGCCCGCCTCGGCCCAAGACGCGTGCGGCCTGCGGGACGGCCAGTTGCGGGGGCGCCCAGCTGAGCCCACCGAAGTCGCAGAACACCAGGTCGAAGCTGTCGGCGGCGAAGGGGAGTTGTTCGGCGGCAGCTTGCACTAGCGGGTAGCGGGCCGCTGCGGCGACTTGGGCTTCGGACAGGTGGAGCTCGACCACGGTGGCGCCCTCGGCGGCGAGCGCCCTGGACCACTGGCCGGCGCCGCAGCCGAGTTCGAGGACGCGCTTGCCGGTGACGTCACCCAGGGCGTGCGGTGCGCGTCGGGGATGGAGTACATGCCCCACAGCCGGGGTGTGGCGCCGATTTGCGGGTCGTGCTCGTGCTGGTAGGCGCTGCTGATCTGGTTCCAGAGCCGCCGGTTGGCGGGGATGCTGTCCACGTGCCGACTCCAGCACTGCCTGCCGGGGGCGGTCAACACGGTATGGCCGGCCCTCGCCTCGGTCCGGCCCTGGCTCGGCCCATGATCCGCCGGACGAGCCCTCGTGGTTCTGCGCCAGCCACGCCACGACCGTCCACGAAGGGATCGCGCGTCATGGGGCTGCGGATCATCACTTACGCCACCGTCGCGGCTCCGTGACAGCGGAATGGGCGTCCTGTTCCTGGACTGCTCTGGCCCCATCACCCGCGCACCGCGGGCGATGGGGCCAGAGCGTGCGCTTGTTCAGTGGAAGGTGATGTAGCCGTTGCCGTCGGGGTCGTTTGCGCTCTTGGTGTAGGAGTGGACGTCGGCGCGGCTGCCGGAGGGCTTGTAGAGGTAGATCGTGTCCCGGTCGTTGTTCCAGATGAAGTTGCAGTTGTCGCGGTAGACGACGTTGTAGGCGTCGGAGTCGGTGCCGTTGCCGCCGCGGAGCCTGACGTAGTCGCCAGGCTGCAGGTAGTGGTTCGCCGTGAACGTGAAGCGGTTCCCGGCGGCGTCCTTGACGAAGTAGCCCCTGAGGTTGACGGTCGCCGAGGACGAGTAGTTCTTGATCGTCAGGTACTCCTCGCGGGTGTTCCCGGTCGAGCAGCTGTTGGAGTCCCTGCCGGGCGCGTCGTACTGAACGCCACGGATCTTGAGTGCGGAGGCGTATTCGGTGGCCTGGGCCGGGCTCGCGGTCAGCGCGGCGAGTGTTCCGGCTGCAAGGGCTGCGGCAATGACGGCATGGGCGCGCAAGGTGAGGTCCCCCCTCAATAGTGCCGATGAGCGACAGAAGCCTACAGACACCACGAGCCTCCGGTTACCGTTTCAAACACATATCCCGGACATCTACTGACGAGGCGCGCAGCTGAACGCCCGGCTCCAACCGCAGCGGCCTGCTCGCGAGTTACACCGAACGATTTATAGGCCCTCAGACTGCGGTCGGGATAACGACGTCGGGATGGTCGTGGATCCAGGACAGCCCACCGATGTCGAGGCAGGCGCGGGCCCGGGTGATGGCGACGTAGGCAAGGCGTGCTTCGGTTCCGTCGATGGGGCCGGGCACAGGGCGGCCGTTGGTGTCGCGCTCATCGGTTTCCGCGGGCCGGGTGAAGTCGTCGGCGATCTTGACGGTGTTCCATTCGCGACCTTTGGAGCGGTGGGCGGTGGAGATAGTGACGTCCGCGGAGGTCTCGGGGATGAGCTGGTCGACCGCGGCAAGGACGGTGTCGGTGCCGTGCTGGTCGATGAGGTCGACGAAGGGTTTCAGGTCGCGGCCGGCGGGGTCGGTCTCTGCGTAGTCCTGCAGGTCGCTCCAGGAGGGGAACAGGAGGAGTTCGGGGTGCCAGGTGCGGCGACCTTCTTTGAGGTCGCGGGCGGCGGTGGCCAGGGCGCGCAGGTTTTCCCCTCCCCCGGCCAGGGCGACGCGGTGGCCGGCGTTGAGGTAGTGCATGACTTGGGTCATGGCGCCGACGTTGGTGCGGCACAGCACTGCTTGCGGGTGGGTGACGGGGGCGAGTTCGGTCGGGATGGTGGGGGTGCCGGTCAGGCGGATGGGGGCGTCGGCTACCTGGAGCCAGCGGTTGGCTTCGTCGGCCAGGCGGGGGCCGAAGCGGAATGACTGGGTCAGGGTGAGGTGTGTGCCGTCGAAGCCGGTCATGATGTCGCGGGCGCCGCGCCATCCGTAGATGGCTTGGGCTGAGTCGCCGACGATCACGAGTTGGGCGTGGTTTCGTTGGGCGTTGATGACGTGTTCGAGGACGGGGTTGGTGTCCTGGGCTTCGTCGAGGAGGAGGTAGTCGGCTTCGATGGTCGGGTCGGTGAGGGCCCAGATTTTGAGGTAGTGGTCGTGGTCGAAGCGGACGACGCCGTCGTCGGGATGCTGGAGGTCGGCCCAGGCTTTGCGGGCGAAGGGCAGAACGACGTCGGCGAGTTGGGCATGGCGCTCGGGGTCGTCGAGGCCGCGTAGGCGTGGTACGTGGCGGTGGGTGAGGGTGTGGTCGGCGGAGTGGCAGTAGCGGGTCACCGTTTTCAGCACGGCCTGGGAGAGGGCTTTGTGCGTGACTTCGCGGTTGCCGATGTGGACGGGTTTGGTGATGCCGAGGGCCTGGCCGGTTCGCCAGCCGGCCTGGCGGGGGCCGCCGAGGCGGCGGGCGTAGCGGTGGCCGACGGCTGCGAAGGCGAGGGCGTGTGCGGTTTTGCAGGTGACGGTCGGTGGGAAGCGGGTGGCGGCGTCGAGGGCGATGGCTTTGTTGAAGGCGATGTAGCGGCCGCGGCGGCGTGGGGTGGCGGTGGCGAGCAGGGTGAGGGTGCTGGTCTTGCCGGTTCCGGCGCCTGCTTGGAGGGCGAGGTGGTCGCCGTGTTTGAAGGTGTCGGCAGCGGTGATCTGTTCGTCAGTCGGGTTCAGCACCCTGATGCTCCATGCATGGTGGTGGGTTGGTTGATGGTGCGGGCTGCGGCGGCCAGCAGCTGCTGGGGAGTGCTCCAGGTCAGGAGTTCGTCGAGTGCGGCATCGAGGCGGCGGGCTTTGTCGTGCTCGGCGCGCGTCAGGGCGTGGTGTACGGCGCCGGTGAGGTGGGCTTCGGTGCTGCGGCCTTCGCGGCGGGCGGCGTCCTCGAGACAGGCGTGGACGCTTGCGGGGAGAGCGATGTTGATGAGGACGCTGCCAGTGGAGTCGGGGTAGTGCGTGGTCAGGATGTCGATCGGCAGCAGACGCTGCAGGCGGTTCCGGGTGCGTTGAAGGGCCTTGCGGGCGGTCTTTCCCCGGGCGACGGTCATCAGCCGCGTGCGGTCGGCATTCGGAGCCAGGGTCATGGCCTGGGCGGCGCGGCGGAGTTCGCCGGGTGTGGCCGGGCGGATCAGGGTGATCTCGACGGCATGCAGGGGCATGGTTCACGCCTGGCCGCGGGGAGAACGAGCGGGGCAGTTGCGGGAGGTGGTGTGGCCCGTTCGCTGGGCGCTGTCGGGGAGGCGGTGGTGGATGTGGGCGTGGTGGAGCAGCGGGTCGAAGGGTTCCCAGTCGGTGAGGGCCAGGTCAGCGGCTGCGGGGGCGGCTGCGTGGGTGGTGCAGCGTTGGGTGCGCCAGCGGATCTGGGTGTTGTAGGGCAGGTGGGTGAGGTCGTAGACGGCCATGTCACGGGCAGGCAGGGCGAGTTGCCCTTGGTGGGTGGTGGCGGGCATGAGCGTCCAGATCCCGCTGGGGTCCGCGGGGTCCAGGACGGGGTTGGTGCATCGGTGTCGCTTGCGGGTCTGGGCGACGCACTGGATGGCG
Source organism: Streptomyces sp. NPDC002867 (assembly GCF_053591895.1). NCBI lineage: Bacteria > Bacillati > Actinomycetota > Actinomycetes > Kitasatosporales > Streptomycetaceae > Streptomyces > Streptomyces sp. NPDC002867. The sequence continues at coordinate 66,294 of NZ_JBSFUR010000027.1, forward strand.
TCGACCGGTTGGGCGGCGAGGTAGCGGCCGTAGAGGATCTGCACGATGGGCCTGGCCGGCCGGCATGTGGCGGCTGGTGAGGGGGGATCGGCTGCGGTGGCGGGGGTGATGGCGCCGGTGTCGAGGAGGCGGCGGGTGCGCAGGGCGAGTCGTCGGCGCAGCTCGGCGAGCTGCGGTGTCAGCTGCGTGGGGGCATCGTCTGCGGGGCAGAGCAGAGTGTGCGGGATGCGGCACCAGGCGGAGCCGTCGTGTGAGGGGTATGCGACACCGGAGGCGACGTGCCAGCGGCAGGCAGCAGGGACAGCGGCTGCGGGCAGGTCGTGGGGGTGCAGGCCGATCGGACGACCGTGGGAACGCGTGAACCAGTCGGCGCGGTTGCCGCAGGTGCGGCACGGTGCGGGCTGGGCGGTGTGGCGGGGATGCATGGCCGCGACGGTGACAGCGACGCGCCGCACGTACAGCGAGCACGCCGCCGATCTCACGCCAACGGCGCAATGAGTGGGAACAAGTAGGCGGGTTGCCGTACGGGCGTCTTATTTGGGGGGCTCGTTCGGGTGGTCTCGACGGGGCGCTTATTCGGTGGTGCCGGCGGGCGGGGTGTGGCCTTCGCAGAGGGTGCCGAGGAGGTGGTCGATGGACACGTCGAGGGCGTGGGCGAGGGCGTGCCAGCTCTTGAGGGTTCCGACCGTGTGGCCTTGCTCGATGTCGATGAGGGTGCGTCTGGCCAGGCCGCTGCGGCGGGCGAGTTCGTCGTAGGTCCAGCCGCGTTCGCTCCTCAGGCGCGCCAGCTCCAGGCGTAGCGCGGTGAGGTTCGGGTCGGGCGGGAAGATCGTCACCCCACCATCCGAAGGTGCAGACCCCTGCCCTGTCAGTGCAGACCTCTGCCCTATTTCTGCAGGTGGGCCGCGCGTGGCGCAGGGCAGAGGTCTGCACTACGGTGTGCGGCCGCCGCCACTCCCCCGCGGCCGAACAGCACCATCACGCACGGCTGACCGCCGGCGCAGAAGCAGGAGGACCGCGCAGACCATGAGGCCGTGCCCCACGCACCCCTTGGTGCCCCGCACCTGGACGGTGGAGCTGCGCCCCCATCCAGGCGGCCCCACGCTGCACTGCCACCGCTGCGCCACGACCGGCCAGCGCCCGGGCGCACCGGGCGGACGCCCGGCAGCCCTCGCTCATCTCGCCGGCCACGCCCGCCGCGACAGACTTCCCGCGCATCTGCGTACCTGCCAGTGCCATGAGCGCGGCTGCCGATGGCATCCGCGGCACCGCGGATGCGCCGGCCCCGTTCTCCTCGTCCTCACCCAGGAACGGGGAGGCCGGGTGTGGCGATTGGCAGATGTGTGCGCCGCCTGCGCCGCTGCCACCCCCCATGCCGCCGTGGTCCCCGACACCGCCCTTCTCGCACAGCGGTCGGCACGGCCGGGGGGCATGGGCCGCCTCGAGCTGCCGGAGCGGGTCCTCGTCCGGGACACGCTGGCCTCCTTGCATGCATGCCTGCCCGAGGACGTCGGCGCGCCGGCATGGCTGCTCGCCGTGCAGTGCGCACTGCGCGCCGGCCCAGGCGGCCGGGTCGCTCTGTCGGCCGGCCTGCTGCGCGGCATGAGGCTCGGCTCGATGCTGACCCCGTGGTGCGAACTCGAGGACGCGCACTGGCTCATGCGGCTCACAGCATCAGCAGGACCTGTGTGGGTGCAGCTCCTGAGCCACCACGGCCCGCACCCCGCCCGGCACCAGCGTGCTCGGGCAGCAGACTGGGCACTGCGCACCGCCCGGAAGTACGGCGCCGACGACTACGACCCCAACACAGCCTTGATGGTCCTGTCCCTCGCCGCCTGCCGCTCTCCGCATGCCGCCCAGAGTCCGGCGGAGCGTGAAGTCCTGTCTCGTGCTCGCGGTCTCACGCCTGTGGAACTGACCCGCGCCGTGGACCGCCTGCGGGCGGGCAGCCTTGCCGATCAGTGACGCTCGCCCGCATTCGCCCTGCGGGTCTCGCGTGTGCAAGCGGAAGTGCTGGAGACGTTTGAATCTGGCTCTGACCGGATCTGCGTGAACGCTCCGGTATGTTCTTCCGGACTCGCGGCGGGCGAGTTTGCTTGGGGGCTGAAGGGGCGATCGTGGCTGACGAACGGCTTGACGCCGAGTGGGTCCGCAGCTGGTGCGAGCAGGCGGATGCGGCCCTCGCGGAGTTGTTGCAGTCGTTCCAGGTACGGCACGGATTCGAACCCGGCAGGAACGTGGTCGCGCTCGGTACGGAGGAGAGCCACAAGACGACGGACGCGCTCGTGGAACTGACGCCGATTCCCTCGGACCTGACCACGATGTACTGGGTGATCGACGAGGTCTCCCTGCCCGATGTGGACAGCGGCTACTACATCCACCCAGCCTCAACAGTCGCAGGCCACTTCCGCGAGTACGGAGACATCCAGATCGACGGGGAAGAGCCAGCCCTGGTCTTCGCCAGCGACGGCGGCGGCCATCTCTTCGCACTCTCGGGCTCGGGGCGGGTTTGGCGGTACCACCGCCTCGTGGTCCAGTCAGTTCGACCTTGCCGCAGCCACCCTGCAAGAGTTCCTTGAAGGGCTTGCCCAACGGATCAACTGTCAGCTCTGACCGAAGCCGACGGCCATCTGCAGATTCCGGCAGAGCCGTTCGCCTGCCCGACGCCGTGCGGACGATCGCGTATTTCCCGCCGGGTAAGTTCACCCCACCCTCGTGACTGAGACAGCCCCCGGAGAGGACTCCGGCTGGTGGCAGAATCGGTGCGTGATCAGTCGGCTCGGTCGCGTGGCATCCTTGTCAGACCTGACGGACGGAACGAGAGTTGAGTCGTGCGTTGATCCGCGTCGCGCGAGGAGCCACCGGGTTCCGGGGGCAAGGCGATGACCCGTTGCGGCAGGTGGACGTCGTAGCCTTCAAAACCGCCTGCCATGCGGTGGCCCGGTCGATTCGGGCCACGGTCGGCGAAGTGACTCCGGCCGGAGTGACGCCGAGTTTCCATACGGTTCTGATCACCGCCCCAGGCATTCGGTCAACCGTCCTGTGCCACGAGGTACTCCCGGCCGTTGCCTTCGTGGCAAGTCCTCCGCGGGCCGGCGCATCTCTGGCGGACTTCACATCGCCACCGGCGTGGGCGGAGACGTTTGAGTTGGGCGGGTTCCGGCTGCTGGACGTCGAAGAACTGAGCATGCCGTTGGCTGCGGCTGACACCAGCGAGCTCGCCGAAGCAGAGCTGGAACAGGTGCGTTACTGGCGCCCCAGCACAGTCGGCGAGCTGATGTTCAACTGGTGGGACTGAGCTGGTCATTTGATTGAGGTCTTGTCAGTGCGGTTCTTGGGACGCTTGTTGGGGCGGTAGCTGGGGACGTTCATGATGACCTGGTGGCTGGTGTTGATGAGCCGGTCCTGGAGGGACTCGGCGACGACGGGGTTGGGGAAGAGGGGATGCCAGTCGCTGGGCGCCCAGTTGCTGGTGGTGATCAGGGACCGTCCCTGCCGTTCGGAGACAAGTTCGTACAGGCCGTCCGCCTGGGCCACGGTCAGCTGGCGCATCGCGAAGTCGTCGAGGATGAGGACGTCGGGTCGGACGAGTTCGCGGCTTGGCGAAGCGGAAGTGGGCGCCCTGGCGGACGGCGACGTGGCCGAGAGCCTGCCCCTGGCCTCTCGATAGCCATCAGGGAGAGATCTGCCGGAACTGTCCCCCGCGCGACCAAGCCGGGACATGACCGCCGGGTGTGAGCCGGGCAGTCGGCATTCCCCGATACGCCGGTGCGGCCGCGCCGCGCGCGCCTCGTTTCTCAACCCGTGCTGGCCGAGTGGGCGGTTACAGGGCTTCACGGGGACTCGTCGATGAGCGGCGGCATGCGCTCTTCGGTCATGGCGTCCCGATCAAGCCGACCAAAAATCGTATGTCTGTTCGTTATGCAGAATGCGAGGCTGGTGCCGCCTTCCGACAACCGTTGAGGCTGCCGATGCCCGTTGCTGCCTATGCCCGCCTCCCCGTCTCGTACCGCAAAGGGTGCTCCGGGAGGCGATGAGGGGCAGCTTGACCACCGAGCGAGGCCATGAAAGACATCACGCTGCGCCGCATGCGCACGTTCGCGAAAACAGCTGCCGTAGTGGCTGCCGTTGCTCTCTTACCCGTCTCCTCCCCCGCTGTCGCTGAACCTGTCCAGGACGATCTCCAGCTGCACACGACACTGCTGCCCGTCGGGGCACGGATCCCGACACTGGGCGAGCTGCAACGGTCCGGCGCTGCCGGGCTCGAGGCAATGGACCGGGAGGCAGGAGCATTTGCCGAGCCTCACCGCGCGCCTGAGGTCGTGGGGCCGGCCGCCACCCACGGCAGGATTGACCGTCAGGCGTCCGCTGTCGCACTCCAGCCCACTCCCGGTTTTGCGACCGCGGCTGTCACCTACCCGGCTCCGGCACGGACACTGACTCCCAAGGAGTGCATCACGGGCCTGGGAACGGACAAGAAGTTTTTCATCAAGTCCCGCTACGCCGCCTGCTCAGGCGCTGTGTTCTTCAGTGTCTGGCTCAGGAACAACCGGCCTGTCGGGGAAACGCAGTTCGTCTACCTGTCCATCGGGACCATCGCCAAGGACAGCAGAGCCGTGCGCATGACGCAGTACTTCACCGAGATGAAGAAGACCGGCTCGGTGGCGACGTCCGGCCTGATGATCACGCCAAAGGTGAAGGTGCCCAAGGTGTGGCCGTCGACAGCTCGGGTGACCCAGACCGGGGCTGTTCCGGGAGCCCGGAGCTTCGATGCCCTGGTTGCCCAGCAGTCGGTCGGCTTCACCCGCACCCTGAACGCGGCCGCCGGGCAGGGCACCGGGCGCGACGACGCGATCGCCTCGGTGTTCGAGGCGTCAGCCACCGTGACGCCGCCTGCTGGATACCGGCCCTCCGGTGAGCTGAGCGGAAGCCTGTTCTTCCTCCCGCCCCGCTGGGACACGGCGGCCTACCTGAAGGTGCCCGCAGGCGCCGCCGTGTTCACCTACGTCGTCCCGCTGCACTACAGCAGCCGGGCAGGCGCTCCGGAGCGGGCGGTAGCCGAGCACCTCAAGACGGCGTTCACCAACCCCGCCGGCACCAAGCCGTCCAACGCCGCCAAGAAAGTGCCTGGGCAGAATGCTCAAGCTCCCCTTCACCGGCTCTACTACGACAACGCGCGACGCAAGAAAAACCGGTCGACCGCAGTGAGCACCTGCAAGAGGGAGTTCGGCCCGAACTATGCGGCGGGAGGCAAGGAGTGCGACGAGTACCCATTCGCCACCACGTATGAGGGATGCGCCCAGCCCACCTACGAGCCCTCCGCCCCGCGAAACAATTTCTCGGTCCGGGCGCTGCCGGGGACGGACAACGGCAACGCCGGCAACCTGTTGGGGCAGTTCCTGACCCTCAACCGGATTGTCGACGGCAAGGACGACGGGTTCTACGTCTCCGTCAGCTGAACCCCCGAGAGGAGGGGGCGGGGACACGAATCCGGTGTCCCCGCCCCCTGCATGTCAGCGTGGCCAGAATTGGACCAGGTACGTCTCGATGCCCTCCGCGATCCCCTCGTCCCGAGTCACGCGCTCCACCTCGGCGCGCCCCGCGCAGTAGACGCGGACCCGCCAGTGCCGGTCCACTGCCCCAAGAGGGATCTCGTCAAGGATCGGTCCGCAGGTCACTCCCCACACCTGCAGTGATCCGGTAACGCAGTGCAGTTGAGTCTCGCCCGTCTCATCCCAAAGCCTGCTGGCATCGGCTGGCGGTTCGCCGTCCCACACCTCGGCTCTCATCACCGCAGTGTGCGTATGGCCGGCGCTGTGCAGGTCTACCCGGCCCTGATGCGCTGTGAGGAACCCTTCCATCACCCGCTCACCCGGATACGGCACCGGTACCTGCCCAAGATCCGCATCCTGCAGACACAAACCGTAGAAATCGACCTCCGGCTCGAGATCCACATGCCGCAACAACCGCGCCTGTCCCACACCGCACTCCCCGCTGGAGGTCTGCCTGTCCAGCGATCAGCATGCCCCAACCCCGCGCAGCGCAACACAGCCGCAGAACCGAGGCATCTTCACGTCGCTCCATGAGTCTGCGTGCCCACACGCCACCCACCGCCGGCTCTCGCCACCAGCACCTTGCGCCCTGGCCGGGAGCCGCGGGCTTGGCCGGTGGACCTGCGAACCTGGCGACGCTCAGGCTGTGCTTGAGCGTGGGCGGATCGCGCGTGGGGCGAGCGCTCGTCGTGGACGCCGGTCGGGCAGTCGCAGCAGGTCATGGAGCGGGGTGCCGTGTTCGGCCCAGGTGCGGAGCCGGTCGCGGTCGATCCAGTGGACCTGGTGCCTCTCGCCCCATGCTTTGGCGTCGCGGGTGAAGGTTCCGTTGGTGATGACGACTGCGTGGTCGGCGCCGTGGACGGGGCCCGCGGTTCCTTTCACCTGGTACATGACGTGGACGCCGACCTTTGCGCCGACGGTGGTGTGCTTGGCCTGGAGGACGATCCTGCCCCGCCGCACGTGCTGTCCGATGGCGTCGGCGGCCTGATCTCCCTGCCGGCCGACTCGCCGGGCGCTCCAGCCGTCCCTGATGAGGAGGTCACGCAGCGCGAACTCGAAGTCCTGGTCGTCCATGGCGTCGATCTGCATCAGCGTGATCCGCAGGCGCACCAGGCTCTGCGCTCGCATACGCGCGGCGCGTGCCGAGCACCATGCCCGCCAGCCTGCCAAGACAAGGCCAGCGGTGGCAAGGGCGACCAGCACCGGCCATGTCCGCTGAGCAGCCACAGCGATTGCCACGGCGGTCTTCGTCAGCAAGGTCACCGCGGCGAGGGCGACGACTGCGGCTGCGGCCCACTCCCCCGCCCCGCGGGGCATGCGCGGCCGCAGCCGCCGCCTGGCCATCAGCGCTCCGCCGAGGAGGAGACGGCAGGGTTCGGCGCGGGTGCGGGTGACTCGCCGGTCTCTCCGAAGCCGATGAGCTGGCCCCATAACCAGATGCCCGCGACGATCGCAGCGATCGTCCAGCCGCTCATCTTCTTCCTGCTCGGTCCCGGCTTCCGCCTCCAGTGACTGCGGACCCGGTAGTGGCCCTCGGGTGGTTTGCCTGCCATGTCCCTGCCCTCCCTCGTGGAGCCGTCCAGCGCGGCTCCCTCTGAGAGGGCGTTCTGCGAGGTTTTCGTGAGTAGAGGGGGTCATTGCCGGCTGACCGTACGGGTCACGCCCGCGACGATCGTTGTCGCCAGGATCCAGCCGGTGATGATCAGGGCGTACGACAGCCACTGGAGCCAGCCGTCAGGGGCGAAGGCTGACTCCTGGCCGAAGTTGATGATTGGCAGGAGCAGGTCGAGGGTGTAAAAGACGGGGTTGAAGTCAGGGGCCTCGTCCGCCTTAATGGGGCGTGGGTGGTCCAGGCCGTACGCGATCGATCCGATGGCCATAATGGACAGCAGCCAGACGGCCGCGCGCAACGGGCGGAAGCCGTAGCCGACGGTGGCGTCCTGGACGTACCCCCACAGCCGTCCGTACCAAGTGAGCGTGGTGCGTCGGCGGCGCTGCTTGGCGAGTTGGACGAGCCGGGCCGCGTCGTCGTCACCGACGTGGCGGTAGGCCGCCATCAACTGCTCGTAGCCATGCGGCTCATACCGGTCGCCGTCCCTCGCCAGCATCGGCAGGCGGCGCTCGGCGGGCTCGTGCGGGGTGAGTACGGTGTACGTGAGATTGCTGAGATACACCTGGTCCGGCAGCATCTCTGGTTCAAGGGTCAGGATCTCGATGTGAGAACGCCGTAGATTCAGGGCGCCCTCGATGCGATCGCCCCTGCGCAGCCAGAGTTCACCGATGACACAACTGCTCGCCCGCAGTGCCGTGTCGCCCGGATGCGACAGCTGGGCGTGGAGCAGGTCGAGACGGCCCGATATGCGCGAGCCGCGGAGCTCCAACCGGCCCTGCGCACGTACGCACCGCGCCCGTACATGGGCTCCCACGTTGAGGTTCTGCGCGTCCAGCGCGGTGCCATCGGGCTTGTTGAACTCGGCGTCCTGAATGTTGATCCGCCCGGCGACGGAGGCGCCAGTGAGCCGTACCTGTCCGTGCGCGCGCATCTCTGGCGCCCACAAGTCGTCACCGATCGCGGCCTGGTTGAGCTGCAGCACCGGCTCGGAGTCGTCCGGCGCCCTGAACTCCGCCCGCTCCATGAACAGCGCCCCGGAGATCTGTGCCCCGCCGAGCCGCACGGGTCCCTGCATACGGCAGTCCGTCATCCGCAGTACCCCCTCGACGCGCAAGGTCGCCGAGGTCAGGCCCGGCAGAACGGACTTGCTTAGATTGAGCTGGCGCAGCTGGGCGCCGTACAGGTCGGGAACGCCGTCGAATTGGCAGTGGCTCAGCCGGATGGCGGCGTCGATCGTGGCGTACTTCAGGTCCAGTACGCCGGTGATCCGCGCCCCCGTGATCTTGAGCGCGGCGATCTCCCCCTCCTCCTGCGGAGCCTTGAGCAGCAGCGCCCGCAGCACACTCGCCCGTACGGTCCGCTCCGCGCCCCAGGTGTTGCCGAGCGCCGGATCCTCGTTCTCGGCGGCGCGGAAGTCCACGGACTCGCCTCGCGGAAAGGCCCGCCATATACGTACCTCGGCCGGCGTCAGATCGTTGGTCTCGCTCACGCCGGGACTCTGACGTGCTGCGTTCGGGCTGTCAACTTCCGTACGGAGCACGCCATGCTGTCCGACATCCTTCCACCCCCGCACCCGCCCGGGCCTCGCCGGGCCCGGCCCCTACCTCATCGGCTGCGCACCATTGACTCCTAGGCTTGCGGGTTGCGAGGCGGGTCGAGTAGCCGACGGCAGGGCGAAGAGGCCGGGCTCGGATTCGGCGAGGATGCCGCGGCTGACCAGGCGTTTCAGCTTGGCCCGGACGCCTTCGACGTGACGGGGCTCCGTCCCGGTGGCCAGCGCCTGGCAGACCTCCTTCGCGCGGAGCGTGCCGTCGGCTCTTTCGAAGGCGGCCAGGATTTCGTGGTAACCGGGCGGGAGTGGCTCGGGTGGCGGGAAACCGTCCTCGGCGGTCAGTTCCAAGATGGTTTCGCGGGTGATCTCCAGACGTTTCAAGGTGTGTTCGGCAGCGCCGAGTTGCTCGGTGAGCAAGGTGATCTGCTCACGCAGCCGTTCGGCGGTCTCGCGGACGAGCTGCTGCCGAGTGTCAATCTTGTCCAGGAGTTCCCTCATCGACGCTCCCGCCGGTCGGGGATGGCGGACGCCAGGCGGGCGGGTCGCGCCACGTCAGGGTGGAGGTGTGGGTGAGGCGGCGGAGCATGACGTCGGCCATGGACCAGTGAATCCACGTCGCCGAACTCGCCGGCTTAGTCTCGTAGTCGCGCACGAGCCGTCTGTGGAGCATCAAAGTGCCCAGCGTCTGCTCGACCACCCATCGCTTGGGTTCCGGCGCGAACCCTCTCGCGCCCACCTCGCGCTGGACGGTCTCGACGTTGATGCCGAGCCGGGCGCCGTGCTCGACGACGGCGTTCTTGAACCCCGCATCCACCCACGCCTTGGTCACGGTGGGCGCGGAGGCGGCGACCTTGTCCAACAGCACGATGCCGATGGCGTTGTCGTGGGCACTGGCGGCGACCACGACGACGGCGATGAGCAGGCCGAGGACGTCGGTGGCGATGCCTCTTTTTCGGCCCGGGCTCCTTTTTCCCGCATCCAGCCCGGTTGTGTCCTTCGGCGCGTTCATCGAAGCCCGCACGGTCTGGGAGTCCAGGACGACGGCGGTGGGGTCCTCGCGCCGCTTCCTGCTCTCGCGCACCTGCCAGCGCAGCAGGTCGTGGATGGTCTCGGCGGTGTCGTCGTCGCGCCACTTGCCGAAGTAGTAGTACACCGCGCTCTTCGGCGGCAGGTCGTGCGGCAGGTAGCGCCACTGGCAGCCGGTGCGGGCTTGGTACAGGATCGCATTGACGATCTCCCGCATCTCGTACTGTCCCGTGTGCCCGCTGACCGAGGGATGGCGGGCCTTCCATGCGGTGATGACCGGCCGGATCAGCTCCCAGGCTTCATCCGACAGGTCGCTCGGGTACGGCGGCCGCTCACCCACGTCCACCAGCACACCGCAGCGGCGGCGAACCGCAAGGCTGGGAACCGGACAACCTGTCTTCAAGCACCACGAGAACCGCCCAAGACTCGCAGAACGCCCTCTGAGAGTTGGTGTAGCAGCGGGCACCGACAAAACCGCCGGATCGATCACCACCGGCAGTCTGGCTAGAGCGCGAACTGGACGTTCGACTGCCCGCCGTTCGATTTCTACTCCTGCGCTCCGCTGATCGGCGGACATACCTGGGGCTCTCTGCCTCGCAAGGCGTTCCTCCGGCCTGCCGGAGAGGCGGACCAAAGTCATGCAGCCTGGGGGCCGTGGCGGTCCGCGTTGCAGGCGAATGGCGGAAAGCATGTGCCCGTTCGAACGAAGTCGTGTGGCGTCGAAGCGGGCGTCGTCATCACGGAGTTCGTGGTTACGGTCGCTGGGCCGGGCTCTGCGTGTGTCGCGGAGCGAGCCACGCTGAACGTGTCAGCGGGGGCGCCAGGTGCGGACTTCGAGGTGGGTGATGTGCGCGTCCGGGTGGATGCGGCCGGTTTCGACAAGCCATTGGTGGATGGCTGCGGTGACGTCACCGCCCGCCGCATCGACGCGGCGGGCGATGTCGGCGGCGTCGAATCCTCCGGTGGTTGCTGAGCCGTAGGAGCGTTCTTCGGTGTGGTCGGCCCGTTGGACGACGTCGCGGCGGATGCCGGGTGAATCGGTGCGGCTGCCGGAGGGGTGGACGTATCCGGTCTTGGCGAGGCGGACGGTGAAAGCGAGACGCAGGCCCTGGCGGGCGGCTTCGGCGATGAGGGGCCGCAGTCGGGTGGAGCCGGAGGCGATGGCCTGGGCGCCGGCGCGGCCGGTGCCGGTCCCGGTGGGGGTGATCAGGACGGCTTTGGTACGGACGCGGGCTCTGGTGCCGGCGGCGGTGGTGCGTCGGGTGATGTGGGGGGCTGCGAGGTCGGCGAGTTCGGCCGGGTCGGTAATACCGGCGGTGGTCAGGGCGGCGAGGGCGTGGGTGAGGGCGGGGACGAAGGCTGCGCCCTTGCCGCGTGTGTAGAACTGGGAGACGAGGGAGGAGTCGCGGTTGATGATGCGGGCGATGTCCTTCCTGGTGAGGCCTGCGGCCTGGAGTTGATCGGCGAGGCGGGCTGCTTCGTTGAGCTGAGGCTTTGAGTTTCGGCGGCGCGGTGGCATCAGGCGTCCTTGAGGGCAGTGCGGCCTAGGTCGCGCAGGGCCAGTAGCTCGTCTTCGGTGGTCGGGGCAGAGACCGGCCGGGTGAGGTGGCCCTTGAGGAGGTAGTCGCCGGGCTGGCCGTGGTAGGGCCAGTTCTGGGTGCTGGTGAGGTAGAGGGCATCGGTGCGGAAGGCGACGACGGCGCCGGGCGGCGTGTGGAGGGCGCCGGCGTGGATGTTGTCGTCGCGGTGGCGCTGGGAGAGAAGGGCGGCACGGGCGGCCGACCAGATTCCTGCGGCCCATTCGGGATGGGCGTTGGGGTCGCGGCTGAAGCCGGTGGGGCGCTGCCAGGTGATGGTGTCGTCGGTGAAGCCGATGATCTCGGCGTCGGCTGGGACGTCGCGTTCGTGGGTGCGGGGGGTGGTGCCGGTGACCATGCGGGGGCGCTGAGCGAAGGAGCCGATGCCGTAGAGGAGGAGGGCGCGGACGGCGCGGGAGGCGAGGTGGGCGGCCTGGCGCTGGTCGGGGTCGCCATGGAGTTCGGCTTGGGCGGCGAGAGAGGCCCAGGCTTCTTTGAGTTTCTTGGACCAGTCGTCGAGTGGTTTGCCGTCCTCCCACAGGATGCCGTCGAGGATTTCGATCTTCCACGACTGGATGGGGTTGGTGAGGGCAGTGTGGATTTCTGGGCCGCCCGCCCAGGTGGTGAACGTGGTGCCGGGGGTGGCTGGGTAGTGCCAGACGCGGTCGCCGGGCGCGGGGGCGGGCAACAGGCCGACGTGGTTCCAGTCGTGGGGGACGGTGACGCGGACGTGCCAGTGGCCGCAACCGTAGAGGGCTTTGACCTGTTCCTTCTCGCTCCATGAGGCGAACCGGGCGGCGGTGACGCGCTGCGGGGTGCCGACCGGGGACTTCCAGGTGTGCTTGGCGTAGGCGAAGGTGCGGTCGTACTCGACGAGGGCGGGCAGTTGCTCGGGCACGTGGGGCGGGGTGAGGAGTTCGGTTCTGCCCTGGCCTGCGGTGGCGTGCAGCAGGCCGCGGAGCTCTTCGGACAGGACGGGATAGCCGTCGGCGTACTGCCCGCGGGTGGGGATGGTGCGGGTCCACAGGTCGCGACCGGTCTGGGAGGGAGATCCCATCAGGACGGCGTCGGGCCAGTGGGCGCGCAGAGCTTTCCAGAGGAGGACGAAGGCATCGCGGACGACGTGAGGAGTGGCGCCTTCCGTGTCGAACCACTCCCCCGCCGAACGGATTTCGACGTGGTGATCGCTATTGAGTGCTTGGTAGCGGCCGACGGGGTTGCGAGGGTGGACGAAGTGACCGGCCATGCGGTCCTTGCCGCGGCCGGTGTCGGTGCGCCAGCCGGGGATGGGGGCGTTCAGCCAGGCAGCTACGGCGTCCTTGAGGAACGGGTGCTGGTCGGCGTGGGAGTGCCAGGGGTTGCCGCCGGTGATGAAGATGCGCTCGATGCCGGTAGGCAGGGCGTGGAAGACGGCTTCGAGGATGGCGGCTGCGGTGGGCGCGGGCAGGTCGAGGCGGAAGGTCTGGTCGCGGTGGACCAGGACGCCGGTGTCGGTGTCGAGGAAGACCGTCGAGCGGGCCTGCTGGGTGAAGTTCGGATGCGTGGAGGTCAGGCCGGTCGTGTATGCGAACCACCGGTCGCCGTCGGGCCCTGCGGGGATGGACGGAAGCTCCCGAGCCTGCTGGCCGGCCGCCACTGCCGCCTGCCCCGCTGCACCAGTGGGCGGGGCGGTCGTCGGGCTGGGGGTCCAGGCGGGGATCGCGGGAACGGCAGCGCCAGGGGCGGGAACAGGGTCGGGAGCCGGTTGCGGTGTGGGCGCAGACGTGGTGGGCGCCGTCGGCGGGACGGGGGCGGCGGGTTCATCCGCGGGCACCGGCTCGGCAAGGGCATCGGGGGCGAGCGCGGGGGCGATCTGGACGATGTCGGCCACGCTCAGACCGGCGGCAGGAGCGATCCGCTCCGCTTTCGCCTTCGCGTGCCCGGCCAGCGCGGTGATCTTCTTGTCCCGGGCCGTCTCCAGCTTCGCCAGGGCCACCCGTACCTTCTTGATCTCGTCCCGCAGTGCTCGCAGATCGGCGAGCGTGGCTGTGTAGGTCTGTGCGTCCATCACGATCCCTCGAGGGCGGTCAGTCGGCGGAGTTGGTGGAGACGTAGGCAATGGTCCCGCCCGAATGGGAAACCAGGCGGGTGCCGAGCAGCAGGTCGGCAAGGTGCCTTTCCTCGGGATCGGTCGCGGTCAGGTACTTGACGGGTTCGACCAGGTCGGTGACATACCCGGCCAGCGTTGCCTGGGGAAAGCCGTGCCGTCCCCGCGTGTCTCTCTGCCATGGGCCCAGCCCTGTCAGGACAGCGACGACGTAGCCGGACAACGTAACCGGGAGCACTCCCCCGGCCGCGATGCTCGCCGGGTCGCAGCGCCACCAGCCGTGCAGCGACTGGCGGAGGGTGCCGGCGTCCAGAGAGGCGGAGAATCCCGTCCACGCCCCGGAGTCCGAGGCCTGCTTGGCCACGTCGGCGCGCACTACGGCGATCTCCGGGACGTCGAGTCGCTTCAGCGGGGCGGCCTTTCGGTCACGGAGTGTCTGGACGACGTCCAGTGGGAGCATCACCCGTACGCCACGGCGGGACAGCCGTGGCAGCAGTTCTGCATGAATGAGACGGCGGAGCGAGGTGACGGCGCAGCCGAGCTCCTCGGCTGCCTGCCCCGTGGTCAGCAGCACGGCACACCCTCCCCCATACAAGCCAGATCAGATATCTGATGAGGCATAGACGCTACTCGCGTGAAGGACGTGGCGTCAAACCTCCACCGTGTGCACCGGCACCGGCAGCGTGGGCGTCTTCCTCGGTATGGACGTCGGCAAGAGCACGCATCATGGGCACGGGCTGACCCCGGTGGGCGAGAAGCGCTCCTGTGAGGTGAGCTGGGGGCTGGGAGCTGCACGCGTTGGCCGGATGTCGCGGCTCAGTCGCGCACCAGTTCCCCCTCGCCCGTGCCGATGGCGAAGACCGCGTCATCGGACTCATCAGAGAGATCTCACCACTCACTCCTCCTGCTGACTCACCAACAGCAGTCGTCCTCGTCACTCAGCTCAGCGAGGGAGCGGCCTGGTCAGTCCCCGACTATCGGGAGCGGCCCGCGATGCCGACGTGGGGGGAAGCTCAGCCATCGAAGCGTGTCCACTTGACGTCGACCGTGGCCAGAGGTGCCAGGACGCTGCGGTGGAGGGCCCCGGCCCAGGCACTGAATCCGTCGTCGTCTCCCTCTCCGACGTACATGACGAGGCCGGGTGCCACGTAGAAGCGGGCGTTCATCTCGGGCCAGAAGGGACGCAGGGGCACCGGGTGCATCGCGTGGGTGAGCCGGTCGATCTGGTGGCCTGTCAGCGAGTCACTGCCGGGCATGGCCCAGTAGTCGGCGTTCATGATGGCCTCGAAGAGGGAGTACTGGAGTAGGAAGCCGCTGAGGGGTTCCTGTTCGGCCACCGGCTCTTCCGGGTCCTCGCAGAACCAGACCGTGGGATCGCTCTCGTCGTCCTCAAGTGTCCACAGCAGCGACCAGACGAAACACCCCTGATTCTCGACCGCGATGTTCAGCATCTGGCCGAGGTGATCGATCCTCAGGTCCTGTTCCGGGACGATCCGATTGTGCAGGCCCAGGACTTGCGGCCGCTGCTCCGCCAGCCGGTACAGCCGCCTGAGCGCTTCGGGGAGCCGTGGTGACGGTCGTGCCGAGGGCGGTCCTTTAGGGAGGACTCGGTCGATGGCGGGGTACCAGCCGGTGACGAACTGCTCCAGCGCCGCGGCACGATCACCGTTCACATGCTCCAGCCACCCAAGGCCGGGAAGTCTCACCGGAGGACGCGGAGGGCGGACCCTGTCCAGTAGGAGCGTGTTCAGAGGCGAGTCGAGCCGCAGCACGCACAGGACGAGCTCGTACTCGCTGCTGCCCGGCCGCAGCTCCGTCTCGGCCCGCTCCGTACGACCCGTACCCAAAGACACCAGGCCCTCCCCAAGACGGGCCATCACGTGGAGTGGCAACGACGTGCCTTTGATGCTCCACCTCCATGTCCGCCCCAAGAGCCGCTCCATGACAGGTGCGGGCGCCGGTCCGAACAGCCGAACTTCCTCGGCATTCCACACGCCACTGCCGCCGAACGCGTCTCCGGGCTCCACGACGACCGCCGTTGCGGTCCGGCCGACGACAACCGTCACACCGTCGGCTGTGAAGCAATCGGCTTCTCCGGCAGCGCCCACCAGCACATACACCTGTGCCTCATCCAGACGCTCTCCCACCGGCACCACAGCTATGTGATCAGTCATACGGATATCCTCCCGCCCCCTGTCAGCCCTGCGATCGACGGCATGCGCCCCGCGTCAAGCAGCGATCAACCCCAAAAGAAACTGGGCCCTTGAGTCCGGCGTGCCCTCCCGGGCCCGTTGGTACGGGTCTGTACTCGCCAGCGCTGCTCGCGGACGCGCAGAGCAGGTGGCGGTGTATTGGTGGCAGTGCCCGTCAGATGGCGTGGCGGGGTGTGGCGGGCGCGGCAGGAGACATTTGTGGATCGTTCGGCGCTGTGGGCGGTGCCTTGATGGCGTATCCGAGGCGGCGGTCGTGACGATGGCGGTACGCGAGCGGCAGCTGGCGGTGGAGCGCAGTTTCGCCAGCGCCCGGCAGGCTGGTCGACCGGGGGCGGTGGGTGGCCTGGGGGTGAACGGCCTGTCACTTCGCGGCAGAGCTGGCACGTGCCCTGTCACGGGAGCCGTAGCCGTACACGCTCGTTGCCATGTCGGCCGCATGCTCACTGCCGATCGCGGAACACGGTCACGTCCGCTGGAGTGGTGTAGTGACGGCCACTCGGTGATCTCGTTTTGAGGCTATGCGGTGAGTTCGGTGGGCAGGGCGGTCTCGTCGGTT
>NZ_JBSFUR010000028.1:0-73574 GCF_053591895.1 Streptomyces sp. NPDC002867
CTGCAGGGGGGACCCTGTGGGAGAGTAGGACGCCGCCGAACAATCATTGTGGGAAAGCCCCGGAACACTGTTCCGGGGCTTTCCTGCGTTCCGGGTGTTTTCGATGTGATGCTTCTCGTGCTCGGCCGGCCACAGGACGTGGACGGCCGAGCATGCTGAGGCTGCTTACGCCTTCGTCGGCGTCACAGGCGACCGGCGGCCTTCAACGCGAGGTAGGCATCTGCCAGTGCGGGGGCGAGCTTTTTCGGTGTTGCGTCGACGACCGTGACCCCGTGGCGCTGGAGTTGTTCGGCCGTTCGCTGTCGCTGGATATGGGCCTGTGTGCCGGCTGCTGCCTCGTAGACGCCCTCTGCGCTCCCGCGCTTGGCGGTCATCTGCTCGACGTGCGGGTCGGCGACGGACGCGACCAGCACGGTGTGCCGACGAGTGAGCTGAGGAAGAACCGGCAGCAGCCCCTCCTCGATCGGAGTGGCATCGAGGCTGGTCAAGAGGACGACGAGTGACCCGCGGGGAGCGTTCTGGAGTGCGGCGGCGCTGAGCCCGCGGGCGTCGGTTTCGACGAGTTCCGGTTCCAGCGGCGCGAACGCGTTGACCATGGCGGGAAGGATGTCACCGGCCGAGCGGCCTTGAACTTGAGCACGTACCCGTCGGTCATAGGCCAGCAGGCCGACTCGGTCGCCGGCGCGTGAGGCAAGCGCGCTGAGGAGCAGCGCCGCGTCCATGGCGGCGTCCAGTCGCGGGACGTCACCGACCCGGCCTGCCGATGTCCGGCCGGTGTCGAGGACCACGAGAATGTGCCGGTCCCGCTCCGGCCGCCAGGTGCGGACAGCGACGGTGGTCCTGCGGGCGGTGGCACGCCAGTCGATCGAGCGGGTGTCGTCTCCGGGGACGTAGTCGCGGAGGCTGTCGAACTCTGTGCCCTGCCCGCGGATCAGGGTGCTGGTCCGGCCGTCGAGTTCGCGGAGCCTGGCCAGTCGCGAGGGCAGGTGCTTGCGGCTGGTGAAGGGGGGCAGCACGCGTACGGTCCAGGGGACGTGGTGGTTGCCCTGGCGGGCGGCGAGGCCGAGCGGTCCGTAGGAGCGCACGGTGAGGCGCTCGGAGTGCCGGTCGCCTCGACGGGTGGGAGTGAGCAGCGTCGTGACGCGCCGGCGCTCTCCTGCGGGCACGTTCAGGCGGTGTCTGGAGGCGGACTGCTCGGTCCCGGGAGCCCAACTGCTCGGGGGCCATGCGTCCCGAAGCTGGGCGCGGAGGGGGCGGCCGGACGGATTGGTGAGGGTCAGCTCGATCTGAGCCGTGTCACCGAGTCGAACAGACGTGTCACCGGATCGGGTGAAACGGAGCGTCCGCACTGGCGCGGCGAGGGCGTAGTCGCACAAGATTGCGAGTGAGAGGGGCGCGTTGATGGCGAGCATCCCCGTCCAGCTGGGGGCGAGGATGCCGACGGGGAGAGAGCCAAGCGCCGCGAGAAGCGCCGTCCGTCCGGTGAGGGCCATGACCAGCCTCAGCGGGGGACGGGGACGTGGGCGAGGATGGCAGTGATGACGGAGTCGGGGGTGACTCCTTCCATCTCTGCTTCGGGGCGCAGCTGGATCCGATGACGCAGGGTGGGCAGGGCCAGAGCCTTCACGTCGTCCGGGATGACGTAGTCCCGGCCCGTGAGCCAGGCCCAGGCGCGGGCGGTGGAGAGCAGGGCTGTCGCACCGCGAGGTGAGGCGCCCAGGGTGAGCGACGGGGATTCGCGGGTGGCGCGGCAGATGTCGACGACATAGCCCGCGATCTCGGCCGAAACCGAGACCTTGGCGACGGCGGCCCGGGCCGCCGCCAGGTCTGCGGCGCCGGCTACGGGGCGGACGCCCGCGGCAGCGAGGTCGCGCGGGTTGAAGCCCTCGGCGTGACGCGTGAGGACATTGATCTCGTCCTCGCGTGAGGGGAGGGGGACGGTGAGCTTGAGGAGGAAGCGGTCGAGCTGTGCCTCGGGGAGCGGGTAGGTGCCCTCGTACTCGACGGGGTTCTGCGTAGCGGCGACGAGAAAGGGCTCGGGGAGGGGGCGCGGTGTGCCGTCGACCGTCACCTGGCGCTCTTCCATCGCTTCCAGCAGTGACGACTGCGTCTTGGGAGGGGTGCGGTTGATCTCGTCGGCCAGAAGGAGGTTGGTGAACACCGGGCCTTGCTGGAAGGAGAACTCTGAGGTGTGCGTGTCGTAGACCAGGGAGCCGGTGACGTCGCTGGGCATCAGGTCGGGGGTGAACTGGACGCGCTTGGTGTCGAGTTCGAGGGAGGCGGCAAGTGCGCGGACCAGCAAGGTCTTGGCGACTCCGGGGACTCCTTCGAGCAGGACGTGGCCGCGGCAGAGCAGAGCCACGACGAGACCGGTGACAGCAGGGTCCTGGCCGACCACCGCCTTGGCGATCTCGGTGCGCAGGGCCTCCAGGGAGGTGCGGGCGCGGTCCGAGTTCTCGGCTGTCTCGGGGGTCGGGGCGCTCATGAGGTGCGTACCTCTCTTTCGAGGGCGTCGAGTTGGTCGGCCAGGTGAACAAGGCTGGGGTCGTCGGCCGGGGCGGGGCCGAAGAGCAGGTCGCGGATGTCCCGGGCGGTGTCGGGCAGTTGGGCGGAGACCGCAGGGATCAGGGCGTCGGGGGAGTGCGCTTCGGCAGGCGGCAGACCGAGGAGCGGGGCGAGGCGGGCCCGGGTGGCGGAGCGCAGCGAGGCGGCGGCGCGGTCGCGGGCGTTGACCTTGCGGTAGAGGCGGGCGCGGCCCTCGGTGGCCTCTGAGGCGCGGATGGCGACCGGCAGGCGCTCGGTGACCAGCGGGCCGAGGCGGCGTGCACGCCAGATGGCGGCGAGGACGGCTGCGAGCGCGAGTTGGAGCGTGCCCCAGAGCCAGCCGGACGGGATGAGGTCCAGGAAGGCGCTTTCACTCTCGGCACCTTCTTCGCCGCCGTCCCGCTCTTGACCGCTGTCTACGGCGGAGGGGTCGCTGAGCGACGGCATGTACCAGACCAGTTCGGGCCGTGCCCCGAGGAGTTGAAGCGCGAGGGAGGCGTTGCCGTGTTTGTCGAGACGGTCGTTGTAGAGGATGTCCGGGGCGCCGAGAAGGACGGTGTCACCGTCGGCCGCGGTGTCGACCCTGAGCAGGGACGGCAGTCCGTCGCTCGGGTAGCAGCTGTCGGCGCCAGGTGCGTCGGTGCTGTAACGCTCCCCGCCGAGCTCGGCGTTGCCCGCCCGGCGCGCGACCGGGTAGGTGCACTGCGGAGTCCGGGGCGCGACCCGTGCCGGGACGTCGGCACGGACGCCGGGAGCCAGCGTGTCGATGGAGGCGGAGCCTGCGGCAAGGAGCACTGTGCGCCCGCCGGAGGACGAGGTCGCCGAGTGGAGGGCCTCTTGCTGGCCGCTGGTCAACAGGTCGGGTTCGGTGACGAGGAGTGTGGTGCCAGGGCCGGCGGCTGCGCCTGCCGCGTCGAGTGTGGTGACGACCCGGACGGACACCCCGCGGTTCTTGAGGAGTTCGGCAACCGCGCGGCTGCCGTACTGGTCCGCGGAGCGTGGGTCGAGTCGGCCGTGGTGATCTCCCGAGCGCACGGCGGCCATGGCGATGCCCGCCGCGACGAGCAGGAGGATGACGACGAGGACTCCGCGAGCACGCGTCCACACCTGGCGCGCGGTGGGAGACATGGAGGTGGTGGCGGCCCCGGTCATTCGGCGGCTCCTTGGGCGGCCCCTGTCAGTTGGGGCTTGGCGCGCTCCAGTTCGAGGTCCAGGTCTCGCAGGAGTTCGTACGACTGCCGGTCCGCGCTACGGCCGCCATATGTGATGTCGTCGAACGCTCTGGCGGCTGCGCGGAGTTCATCGGCATGGGGCGGCAGGGAGCGGCCGGCTTCGGCGGCGGCCTCGTCGGCGGTGCGCCCGGGGCGCGGCGCGAGCAGGGCTCGCTCCTCCAGGGAGCGGACGATGGCGCGCATCCGCTCCTGGACGGCCTGGTTCCAGCGTGCGGCGGCGGCGTGTTCCTCGGCAGCGGTGCGGTGTTCGGCAGCGCTGCGGGGCCCGGCGTCGAAGAGGGAGTCCGCCGGGACGGGGGTGCGCTGGGGTGTGCCGAGACGCCACCACAGGGCTGCCGCCAGGGCGATGACGACGAGGAAGATGACGACCAGTCCGGCCGTTCCGCCGATGCCTGCACCGCCTGCGCCCTCGAAGAGACCGCCGACCCAGTCCCAGAACCTGTCCAGTGCCCGCTCGAGCAGGTTCGGATCGTCCTCGTGGTACATCGGATCGGACAGCTCGCGTTCCGCCGCCTCACGGGCGGGGACACGCGGAATGTCCACCGGTACGTCGTCGCTCGCTCGGATCAGCGACCCAGCTGCCGTTGCGCCCCCCGCACTCAGCACCGCATCAGCCCCCGGTGGAGTGGTTGCCGGGCGGCTCGGTTCCGTAGCCGGGGACGCCTGCGGCGCGGGCGAGCTCGAGGTCGAGTGCTTCGCGACGGATGCGCTGGTCGACGTAGAGAAGCGCGGTCACACCGGCCGAGATCGGGTACGTGATCGAGGAGGCGATCACGGAGCCGATGCCGGTGATGATCAGGAATGGCCAGCCGAACTCGGGGGAGTTGCCGCTGAAGAAGTCGCTGAGGCTGACGCCGTCCACGGCGAAGCCGATGATGGTGAAGGGGATGGCGATGACCATGCTGACCAGGAAAGCCAGCAGGACGGTCAGCAGGGTGATGCCGAAGACGCGCCACCAGGCGCCCTGTACCAGCTTGGCGGAGCGGCGCAGCGAGGCGATGACGCCCTGGCGTTCGAGTACGAGCGCGGGGGGCGCGAGTGCGAAGCGGATCATCAACCAGATGACGGCCACGATCGCGGCGATGCCGCCGATGATCGACAGGAGCACTCCGGCTCCGCCGATCAGCACGCCGGGCAGAATGCCCACGCACAGGACCAGCGCACTGCCCAGCGGCAGCAGCAGGATGAGGACGAGCAGGTGGGGCAGCCGGGGCCGGGCTTCCCGCCAGGCCTCGGGGAGCGTCACGGAACGGCCCAGGACGGAGCGGCTGATCACCACGGTGAGCAGGGCGGTGGTCAGGAGCGTGCCGATCAGCATGATGAGCAGCGCCGGGCCCATGGCGATCATGCTGGCCTGCAGGGACTCCACGGACTGCTGCAGAGCTTCCTCGGGGGTCGCGTCGGGGTTGACCTCGGGCGGTTCGGGCAACAGATAGCGCTCGACGAGGATGCTGGCGATCTGAGTGACGACGGAGACGCTGACCGTCACGGCCAGGACGGTGCGCCAGTGAGCTCGCAGTGTCGACACCGCGCCGTCGAGGATCTCGCCGACGCCGAGAGGGCGGAGAGGGATCACTCCGGGCTTGGCCGCAGCGGGCGGACGACCCCAGCCTCCCTGCGGCGCGCCGCCCCAGCCGGGGGCGGGAGGCCGCGGGACAGAACCGGATCCGCTCGGTGCGGACCACTGCCCGGGGGGCGGCTGCTCCTTGGACCACTTCGACGAAGGAGCGTCGGCGGGCTCGGCGGGATTCGGCACGCCGGCGTTCTGCCCGTTGGAGGGAGCCGATCCGGGCGAGGCCCAGCCCGGAGTGTCGTTCACGGTGGTCCACCTCATGGATTGGTCGCGGGGCCGGCTCGCCGAGCCGGCAGTTCACGGTGCCCTTCCGCCCGGCAGGGCGGTTGTGGCAGCCATCGTGCCACGCGGCGGCCGCCGGTGGGCGGGGGCATCGGTCACCTTCGCACCTTCATTGTCGGAGCCTCACCGTGCAGACTGGGCGGATGGCTGATCAGTACGCACAAAACCCTGCCGAGGCGGTGCCGCCGAAGCTTCCGGTACTGCGCTGGGACGAGCCGCCCGAAGGTCCTGTACTGGTGCTCCTCGACCAGACCCGGCTGCCGGTCGAGGAGGTGGAGCTGGTCTGCACCGATGTTCCGGCCCTCGTGCGGGCCATCCATAGCCTGGCGGTGCGCGGGGCGCCCCTGCTGGGGATCGCGGGCGCCTACGGTGTCGCCCTGGCGGCTGCCCGGGGCTATGACGTCGAGGAAGCGGTGGCGCTGCTCGAGAACGCGCGGCCCACCGCGGTGAACCTGGGGTACGGAGTGCGCCTGGCGGCCGCCGCGTACCGGACAGCAGTGGAAGCGGGTGCGGACGGCGAGCGGGCGGCGGCAGCGGCGCTCGCGTCGGCGCGGGGGCTGCACCGTGCGGACGCGGAGGCGAGCCGGCGAATGGCCGCGCACGGGCTGGCGCTGCTCGGGGAGCTGCTGCCCGGGGGCGGGCACCGGATCCTGACGCACTGCAACACCGGGGCACTGGTGTCCGGCGGGGAGGGCACGGCGTTCGCGGTCGCGTTGGCCGCGCACCGGGCCGGTGAGCTGCGCAGGCTGTGGGTGGACGAGACGAGGCCGCTTTTGCAGGGTGCGCGGCTCACGGCGTACGAGGCGGCGCGCAACGGTATGCCGTACAGCCTGTTGACGGACAGCGCCGCGGGCTCGCTGTTCACCGCGGGGGAGGTCGATGCGGTGCTGATCGGCGCGGACCGGATCGCTGCGGACGGATCGGTGGCCAACAAGGTCGGCAGTTATCCGCTCGCGGTGCTGGCCAAGTACCACCATGTGCCGTTCATCGTCGTGGCGCCGACCACCACGGTGGATCCGAGTACACCGGACGGTGCCTCGATCGAGGTGGAGCAGCGCTCCGGCAGCGAGGTGACGGAGGTCACATCCCCGCAGATAGGGGCGGCGGGGTCCGGAGCTGGTGGAGTGTCCGTAGCGCCGCTCGGAACTCAGGCGTACAACCCCGCGTTCGATGTCACGCCGCCCGATCTGGTCACGGCCGTCGTCACGGAGGAGGGTGTGGTGTCGCCGGTCACGAGGGCCGGCATCGCCGAGCTGTGTGCCAGGACACGCCAGGTAACGATTAGCTAATGGGATGATGTCGAATATGAAGGGACGAGTCCTTGTCGTCGACGACGACAACGCGCTGGCCGAGATGCTCGGGATTGTGCTGCGTGGAGAAGGTTTCGAGCCGTCGTTCGTAGCGGACGGTGACAAGGCACTTACCGCCTTCCGGGAGTGCAAGCCGGACCTGGTGCTGCTGGACCTGATGCTGCCCGGCAGGGACGGCATCGAGGTGTGCCGGCTCATCCGGGCGGAGTCCGGTGTGCCGATCGTGATGCTGACGGCCAAGAGCGACACGGTGGACGTGGTGGTGGGTCTCGAGTCCGGGGCCGACGACTACATCGTCAAGCCGTTCAAGCCGAAGGAGCTTGTCGCCCGTATCCGGGCGAGGCTGCGGAGGTCGGAGGATCCTGCTCCGGAGCAGCTGGCCATCGGTGACCTGGTGATCGACGTGGCGGGGCACTCCGTGAAGCGGGACGGTCAGTCGATAGCGCTGACGCCGCTGGAGTTCGACCTGCTGGTCGCGCTCGCGCGCAAGCCGTGGCAGGTGTTCACCCGCGAGGTGCTCCTCGAGCAGGTGTGGGGTTACCGGCATGCGGCGGACACCCGACTGGTCAACGTCCATGTGCAGCGGCTTCGCTCCAAGGTCGAGAAGGACCCGGAGCGGCCGGAGATCGTGGTGACCGTCCGGGGTGTCGGTTACAAGGCCGGGCCGAGCTGACATGTCCCTTGGCAGCGTTGCTCCGAAGCCCGGGGAGCCGGGAGTCCGTACGGGGCGGGCTGCCGGACCGGGGCGCAAGCCCGCGCGATTCGGCCGTCTGTTCCAGGGGTGCCTGCTGCTCCCGGAGGGGGCGGCATCCGGCGGGCCTGTGCCTCGGCTCGTGATGCGCTGGTTGCGCCGTCCACTGCTGCCCGCTGTCCGCCTGTGGCGGCGGAACATCCAGCTCCGCGTGGTCGTGACCACGCTGCTGATGTCGCTCGGTGTGGTTCTGCTCCTCGGTTTCGTCGTGATCGGGCAGGTGCGCAACGGTCTGCTCGACGCAAAGAGCAAGGCGGCGCAGAGCCAGGCGGCCGGCGGCTTCGCCGTCGCGCGGGAACAGGCCAGTGCGCCGGTCGACCCCGTGGGCCCGGACGGTGCGGCATCGGGCAGGAACGCCAATTCGTGGCGATCCGATCTCGTCGTGCAGCTCGCCAGCGGCGGCCAGGGCTCGTACAACGTGGTGGCTCTCAGCGCCGACTCCCAACAGGACGGGTCCGGGCGCGCGCCGCGTACGTCGGGTCTGGTGGACCCCGCGAGCATTCCGCAGGCGCTGCGGGACGCCGTGGGCCAGGGCTCGGGGACGTACGAGACGTACGTCAGCATCCGGTACTGGAACAACGCGTTCGACCCGGAGCCCGGGCTGGTCGTGGGCACCCGGCTGAACGACATCGAGGGGCAGCCGTACGAGCTGTACTACTTGTTCCCGCTGGCGCAGGAGGAGCAGTCGCTCAACCTCGTCCGGGGGACGCTCGCCACGGCCGGGCTGTTCGTCGTGGTCCTGCTGGGCGCCATCGCGTGGCTCGTCGTGCGCCAGATCGTCACACCCGTGCGCATGGCCGCGGGGATCGCCGAGCGGCTTGCCGCCGGGCGGCTCCAGGAGCGCATGAAGGTCACCGGTGAGGACGACATCGCCCGGCTCGGTGAGGCCTTCAACAAGATGGCGCAGAACCTTCAGCTGAAGATCCAGCAGCTCGAGGAGTTGTCCCGCATGCAGCGCCGCTTCGTGTCGGACGTGTCGCACGAGCTGCGGACGCCGCTCACGACCGTGCGCATGGCGGCCGATGTCATCCACGAGGCGCGCATCGACTTCGACCCGGTGACGGCCCGTTCCGCCGAGCTCCTCGGGGACCAGCTGGACCGTTTCGAGTCGCTGCTGTCCGACCTGCTGGAGATCAGCCGCTTCGACGCCGGAGCCGCGGCGCTGGAGGCGGAGCCGATAGACCTGCGCGAGGTGGTACGGCGGGTGATCGGCGGCGCCGAGCCGCTGGCCGAGCGCAAGGGCTCCCGGATACGGGTGGCCGGCGACGAGCAGCCGGTGGTGGCCGAGGCGGACGCCCGCCGGGTGGAGCGTGTGCTGCGCAATCTCGTGGTCAACGCCGTGGAGCACGGCGAGGGCCGGGACGTCGTGGTGCGCATGGCCGCCGCCGGCGGGGCCGTGGCAGTCGCCGTGCGGGACTACGGGGTCGGACTCAAGCCGGGCGAGGCGACCCGGGTGTTCAACCGGTTCTGGCGCGCCGATCCGGCGCGTGCCCGCACCACGGGCGGGACCGGTCTCGGTCTGTCGATCGCCGTCGAGGACGCCCGTCTTCACGGCGGCTGGCTGCAGGCCTGGGGGGAGCCGGGCGGCGGTTCGCAGTTCAGGCTGACCCTGCCACGTACAGCGGACGAGCCGCTGCGCGGTTCGCCGATCCCGCTCGAGCCCGAGGACTCGCGGCAGAACTGTGAGCGTGCGCGGTCCTCGGCGGAGGCACCGGTGAACGGGCACCGGCTGACGTCCGTGCCCGTGCAGTCGGGGGCGGAGTTCGCGCCGCTGCCCGGCCAGGTGCGTGGCGCGGCGCCGCGGGGCGTCGACCCGGCGGCGCTGCCGGGCAGTGGTGCCCGGGTGGTGGCGCGGCCGGCCGGGGAGCGGGTCGATGAGGCCACGGGCAAGGTTCCGACGGAGCAGGAGGACACGAGTCGTGGGCGCTGATCCCCGTCGTCAGGGGCGCGCGGGTGGGGCACGTGCGGTGGCGCTGCTCGGCGCGAGCGGAGTGCTGCTCGCCGGGTGCGCGTCGATGCCGGACAGTGGCGACGTGCACCCCGTGAAGGCGTCGCAGCGCGGCGATTCGCAGGTCCGGGTGTACGCCGTGCAGCCGCGCAAGGGCGCGACGCCCGACGAGATCGTCACGGGCTTCCTCGAAGCGATGACCAGTGACGACTCGAACTTCGCCACGGCCCGTTCGTACCTCACGCCGGAGACGTCGCAGAAGTGGCGGCCCGAGGCGAGTACGACGGTTCTGGAGGCCGCGCCCGTCCCCGGCATGCCGGTCCTCGGCGGCCGGGACAACCCGGGCATGAACTATCCGCTGTTCGGCCGCCAGATAGCCACGGTGGACTCCCAGCGCGCCTATCAGCCGGTGACGCCCGCGGACTACCGCAGGACCATTCACCTGTCGCAGCAGAGCGGTCCTGACGGCAAGGAGTGGCGGATCGACAGTCTGCCGCCCGGTCTGCTGCTCGGTGCGTCGGACTTCGAGCGCAACTACGTCTCGGTCAACAAGTACTACTTCGCCTCCGGGCGGAGCGTCATGGTGGCCGATCCCGTCTACATCCGGCAGCGGCAGGACCCGGTGACCCGGCAGGACCCGGTCACGCAGGCCGTCTCCGCGCTGCTGGAGGGCCCGACGAACTGGCTGAAGCCGGTGGTCGAGTCACGTTTCCCGACGGGCACGGCCCTGAAGAAGGGCACCAGGTCGCTGTCGTTCGACGACCGGAACGGACTGAAGGTCCCGCTGAACGGCAAGGCCTCCGGCGTGGGCAGGCCGCAGTGCACGAAGATGGCCGCGCAGATCCTCTTCACGCTCAAGGACCTGTCGTCCTCGCGTGCCGAGCAGGTGGAGCTGCTGCGGTCGGACGGCAGCCAGCTGTGCGTGCTCACCGCCGGCCAGGCCGAGGAGTACGCGCCGGACCACGGCTCGGGCACCCACGACAACCAGTACTTCGTCGACGAGAAGCACCGGCTGGCGCTGCTCGCGGCCGGGACCAAGGAGATCGGCGCGCCGCAGAACGTGCCGGGGCCGTTCGGCGACGGCACTCTGTCGATGAGCTCGGTGGCGGTCTCCCGTGACGAGCGCACGGCGGCGGCGGTCTCCCCCGACGGGAGCAAGCTGTACGTGGCGTCCATCGTCTCCGGTACGGAGCTGGGCGGTCCCTTGGTGACCAGCCGGGGCAAGGGCGGCAACCGTCTGTCCGCACCCAGCTGGGACGGCAGGGGAGACCTGTGGGTCGCGGACCGGGATGCCGCCGATCCGGCGCTGATGCGGGTGCCCGGTGGTGAGGAGACTCCTCAGGACGTCAAGATCGTGCCTGGTCTGGACGGCGCCCGGATCGAGGCGGTGAAGGTGTCGGCGGACGGTGTCCGCGTGGCGCTGCTGCTGACGAAGGACGGCAGGACCACGCTGAAGATCGGGCGCGTGGAGCGGCACGGCCCGAGCGACGCCCTCGCCGTGACCGTGACCGAACTGCGTCCGGCGGCTCCTCAGTTGGAGACGGTGACGGCGGTGTCCTGGGCGGGTCCCAGCCGGCTGGTCGTGGTCGGCAAGGAGTCCGGCGGTGTCCAGCAGGTGCGCTACATGCAGACCGACGGGTCCACGTCTCCCAACGCGATCCTGCCCGGCCTGAACCAGGTCAAGGCGGTCGCCGCGTCGGACGACGAGAGCAGGCCGCTGGTGGCGTATTCGGAGGAGGACGGCATCGTGCGTCTGCCGGCCGGCGCGAACTGGCAGACGGTGGTCGAGAAGGGGTCGTCACCCGTCTACCCCGGCTGACAGGGACCTTTCCCCGTCCGGTGGGCGGGTTCCGGTGCGTTGTCCACAGGGGTGGCCCCCGGGCGGGGACCTCGGCACAGTGGTTTTCCGTGCGGGGATGGTGGCGGGAGATCTCCGGTCTGGTGCTGCCGGTGGCCTGCGGCGGCTGCGGCAGGCCGCGTACCGAGCTGTGCGAGCGCTGCGCGGCCGCGTTGCACGGGAGGCCGGCACGGCGTGCGAGACCGGTGCCGGAGCCGGAGGGCCTGCCGGTGGTGCATGCCGCCGCCGCGTACACCGATGCCGTGCGGGCCGTGCTGCTCGCGCACAAGGAGCGGGGTGCGCTAGGGCTCTCCGGGCCGCTCGGCCGGGCCCTCGCCGGAGCGGTGCGGGCATCTGCCCGGCGGCCCCACGGCGCGGCGCACGGGGTGCTGCTGCTGGTGCCGGTGCCGTCCGCCCGCAGGGCGGTGCGGGCCCGCGGTCATGATCCGGCCCGCCGGATCGCGCTGGCGGCGGCGGCCGAGCTGCGGCGCACGGGGTGCCCCGCGCAGGTGCTGCCGGTACTGCGCCAGCACCGGCCGGTGGCCGATCAGGCGGGGCTGACCGCCCGCGAGAGGCTCGTCAATCTCTCGGGGGCACTGCGACTGCGGCAAGGGGCGGCGCGGCTGCTGAAGGGCGATACAGCAGTTCTAGTGGACGACGTCATGACGACCGGCGCTTCTTTGGTGGAGGCGGCGCGGGCACTGAGTGCCGTGGAGGAGGCGGCGGGTCCGGGATTCGTACGGCCGAGAGCTGCTGTCGTGGCGGTGCCACCGGTGTCCTTCGAATAAACCGGAACTGAAGAGGAACTCGCATCGTTGCAGGTAGTGAGAGGGCAAAAACGCCTGATCGGAGGTACCTTCAGGTATCGGGTGCCGACATCCGTCCGAGCGAGCTATGTTCGGTTGTGAGGAATGGCGATGCCCGAACCTCACCGAATGCGCTGCCGATTTCCCGGCCGGGGATTCGGGACAGGGACACCCTCGAAATTGGGTGGGGTGGGGATCTTGTCGACTGGGGAGGAGGAGGTGAAAGTCGCCAAGTCCGAGGCCCCGGTGATCACCGGAGCCTGGTGCAAGAGGGAGATGCTCCGCGGCCGGTGAGCCGTCGGAGCGATCCGGGAACGGAGTTCTGCGTGGACATCGTCGTCAAGGGCCGCAAGACCGAGGTGCCCGAGCGGTTCCGCAAGCACGTGGCCGAGAAGCTGAAGCTGGAGAAGATCCAGAAGCTCGACGGCAAGGTGATCAGCCTCGACGTCGAGGTGTCCAAGGAGCACAACCCGCGGCAGGCAGACCGTTCCGACCGCGTGGAGATCACGCTTCGCTCCCGCGGCCCGGTGATCCGGGCGGAGGCAGCTGCCGCCGACCCGTACGCAGCGCTCGACCTCGCCACCGGCAAGCTGGAGGCACGGCTTCGCAAGCAGCACGACAAGCGCCACACCCGGCGCGGCACCGGTCGGCTGTCGGCGGCAGAGGTGGCCGATGTGGTGCCCGGTGTCGCCGAGTTGAACGCCAATGGCAAGACTCTCGCCGAAGAGGCGACGGAATCCATTCCCACCACCAGGATCGGTTCGCTCGAAGTACAGGGCGAGGGACCGCTGGTGGTTCGCGAGAAGCTGCACACGGCAGCGCCGATGTCGCTCGACCAGGCTCTCTACGAGATGGAGCTGGTCGGCCATGACTTCTATCTTTTCGTCGACTCCGAGACGAAGCAGCCCAGTGTCGTCTACCGGCGGCATGCCTACGACTACGGCGTGATCCGCCTGGAGACCGACCCGCTGGCCGGTTCCGAGGCAGGTGGAGCCGGAGGTGCGCTGGGCGGCTGACCCCGGCGCGTACTGAGCCCCGTCAGCGATGAAGTGGTGCCCCTGGAGCGCCCTGTGCGCCCCCCAGGGGCACCCCCGTGCAACCACTGGATCACCGCTCTGTCGTCCGGGCATGAAAGCATGACGTGGCAAGCCAACGGATGTGCGTCGCACTGAGGTTGGCAGACCAGACATGATCTTCGGGCCACGGCCTTCAGGGGGAGGAACGATGGCGGACAGCTTCGGGCCGGTGCACAGCGAAGCGGGCGGCCGCCCCGCAGTCGTCGACACCGAGGCGGAGGAGTCGCGCGGCGCCCGCGCGGCCGAG
This sequence comes from Streptomyces sp. NPDC002867, assembly GCF_053591895.1. Taxonomy (NCBI): domain Bacteria; kingdom Bacillati; phylum Actinomycetota; class Actinomycetes; order Kitasatosporales; family Streptomycetaceae; genus Streptomyces; species Streptomyces sp. NPDC002867. Next base: position 13,607 of record NZ_JBSFUR010000028.1, read on the forward strand.
CCGATCCGGGTGCTCGTGGTGGACGACCACGCGCTCTTCCGGCGAGGGCTGGAGATCGTCCTCAAGCAGGAGGAGGACATCCAGGTCGTGGGCGAGGCCGGCGACGGGGCCGAGGCGGTGGACAAGGCGGCCGACCTGCTGCCCGACATCGTGCTGATGGACGTGCGGATGCCCAAACGCGGCGGTATCGAGGCATGCACCTCCATCAAGGAGGTGGCCCCCAGCGCCAAGATCATCATGCTGACGATCAGCGACGAGGAGGCCGACCTCTACGACGCGATCAAGGCCGGCGCCACGGGCTATCTCCTCAAGGAGATCTCCACGGACGAGGTCGCGACCGCGATCCGCGCCGTCGCCGACGGCCAGTCGCAGATCAGTCCCTCCATGGCCTCCAAGCTGCTCACCGAGTTCAAGTCGATGATCCAGCGCACCGACGAGCGCAGGCTCGTGCCCGCCCCCCGGCTGACCGACCGGGAGCTGGAGGTGCTCAAGCTCGTCGCCACGGGGATGAACAACCGCGACATCGCCAAGGAGTTGTTCATCTCCGAGAACACCGTGAAGAACCACGTCCGCAACATTCTGGAGAAGCTGCAGCTCCACTCCCGGATGGAGGCCGTGGTGTACGCGATGCGGGAGAAGATCCTCGAGATCCGCTGAGACCGGCGGCGGTGCGGGGGCGCGTCAGCCCAGTGCCCGGACCAGATCCGCCGCGAGCTCGGGACGGTCGGCCTTCTCGACGCGGACGGCGTCGCACCCCACCCATTCGGCTGCCTCGCGCAGCGCCTGCGCCATCGGGGCGACCGCCTTGGCGCCTGCCAGGGACACCTGCCGGGCCACGAGCGTCCGGCCCTCGCGCGCCGGATCGACCCGGCCGAGGAGCCGCCCGCCCGCCAGCAGCGGCATCGCGAAGTATCCGTGGACGCGCTTCTGCTTGGGGACGTACGCCTCCAGGCGGTGGGTGAAGCCGAAGATGCGCTCGGTGCGCGCCCGCTCCCAGACGAGCGAGTCGAAGGGGGAGAGCAGCGTCGTCCGGTGCCGGCCGCGCGGCGGGGACGCGAGGGCCGCGGGATCGGCCCATGCGCGCTTGCCCCACCCCTCGACCGTGACCGGCACCAGACCGGAGTCCGCGACCACGGCGTCGAACTGCTCCCCCTTGAGACGGTGGTAGTCCGCGATGTCCGCGCGGGTGCCCACTCCCAGCGCCTGGCCGGCCAGGCGGACGAGGCGGCGCAGGCACTCCCTGTCATCCAGGTCGTCGTGCAGGACGGCGTCCGGGATCGCCCGTTCCGCGAGGTCGTACACGCGCTTCCAGCTGCGCCGCTCGGTGCACACCACCTCCCCGTACATCAGGGCACGCTCGACGGCGACCTTGGAGGCGGACCAGTCCCACCACTCGCCGCCGTTCTTCGCGCCGCCCAACTCGGTCGCGGTGAGCGGGCCTTCGGCGTGCAGCTGCTTGATCACCGCGTCGTACGCGCCGTCCGGCAGGTCGTGGTACCAGTGCGGGCGGGAGCGGTAGGCGCGGCGGCGGAAGGCGAAGTGCGGCCATTCCTCGACGGGGAGGATGCACGCGGCGTGCGACCAGTACTCGAAGCTGTGGCTCTCCGTCCAGTACGCATCCTCGACCGTCCTGCGGCCCACGGCGCCCAGACGTGCGTACGGGATGAGCTCGTGCGAGCGTGCCAGCACCGAGATCGTGTCCAGCTGCACCGCTCCGAGGTGGCGCAGCACGCCGCGGACGCCACCGCGCCGGTCCGGCGCGCCGAGGAGTCCCTGGGCGCGCAGCGCGATGCGGCGCGCCTCGTCGGCGGACAGGTCGATGACGGGCGGTGGCAACGTGGTCATGGTGGGCACCCTAGAGGCCGTCACTGACAACCGGCCGGGGGCCTGGGGTCACGCACTGGCGGGCAGATAGGGGTGGGCGCTCGTCAGGCCGAGATCGGAGGGCAGCAGGGAGCCGACCCACACGTCACGCAGCGTGCCCTTGTTGAGCAGGGCGGCGCGCAGCTCGCCCTCGATGCGGAATCCGGCCTTCTCGGCGACCGCGCGGGAGCCCTTGTTCCCCACCTCGGCCCGCCATTCCAGCCGGGTGGCGCCGAGCCGCATGAAGGCCCAGTGCGAGACGGCGGCGACGGACTCGGCCATCACCCCGCGCCCCCGGTGCTCCTTGCCGGTCCAGAAGCCGATCTCCCACGTGCCCGAGAAGGTACGCAGAGTGACCGCGACCGAAGCCATCAGCGGCCCGCCCTCGCGCGGCAGCACGGCGAAGGTGCACATGGTGCTGTTGCTCCAGCCGTCCGGGACCATGTGCTCCGTGAACTCGACGGCGTGCTGTCGTTCGTACGGCGACGGAACCGTCGTCCACCGCTGGATGTCCGGGTCCTGACAGGACTGGTAGACGGCCTCGGTGTCCGCGGCCGTGAAGGTACGCAGCAGCAGGCGCTCGGTGGTGAGTGTGATCGGCTCCATGCCGGGATTGTGGACACCTCCGCCGTCCGATGCGAGCACTTTTGGCCGCTCCCCGGCACCTTCGGAGCTTCCCGTGCGTTCTCCTGTAGGGCGGACGGCAGGCCCGCGTGGCGATGGACCTCCCGACGTGGCGGTGTCCTCGCTTACGATGGCCGATGCGGTGGGGACCACCTGCCGTGCCCGCGCCAGTGTCCGTCACACGACCCAGTGCCAGGCCCGACCGGCAAGGAGACCAGCCTCAGTGTCCGTCTTCAACAAGCTCATGCGTGCAGGCGAAGGCAAGATCCTGCGCAAACTGCACCGCATCGCGGACCAGGTCAACTCCATCGAAGAGGACTTCGTCAACCTCTCCGACGCCGAGTTGCGGGCGCTCACCGAGGAGTACAAGCAGCGCCACGCCGACGGCGAGAGCCTGGACGACCTGATGCCCGAGGCGTTCGCGACCGTCCGCGAGGCCGCCAAGCGCGTTCTCGGCCAGCGCCACTACGACGTCCAGATCATGGGCGGCGCCGCGCTCCACCTCGGGTACGTCGCGGAGATGAAGACCGGTGAGGGCAAGACCCTCGTCGGCACGCTCCCCGCGTATCTGAACGCGCTGTCGGGCAAGGGCGTCCACCTGATCACGGTCAACGACTACCTCGCCGAGCGCGACTCGGAGCTGATGGGCCGGGTGCACAAGTTCCTCGGCCTGACCGTCGGCTGCATCCTGGCGAACATGACGCCCGCGCAGCGCCGCGAACAGTACAACTGCGACATCACGTACGGGACGAACAACGAGTTCGGCTTCGACTACCTGCGCGACAACATGGCGTGGTCCAAGGACGAGCTGGTCCAGCGCGGACACAACTTCGCCTGTGTGGACGAGGTCGACTCGATCCTCGTCGACGAGGCCCGTACGCCGCTGATCATCTCCGGTCCCGCCGATCAGGCCACCAAGTGGTACGGCGATTTCGCCAAGCTTGTGACGCGTCTCACCAAGGGCGAGCCGGGCAACCCGCTCAAGGGCATCGAGGAGACCGGCGACTACGAGGTCGACGAGAAGAAGCGCACCGTCGCCATTCACGAGGCCGGCGTCGCCAAGGTCGAGGACTGGCTGGGCATCGACAACCTCTACGAGTCGGTCAACACCCCGCTCGTCGGTTACCTGAACAACGCCATCAAGGCCAAGGAACTGTTCAAGAAGGACAAGGACTACGTCGTCCTGGACGGCGAAGTCATGATCGTCGACGAGCACACCGGCCGTATCCTCGCCGGCCGCCGCTACAACGAGGGCATGCACCAGGCGATCGAGGCGAAGGAAGGGGTGGACATCAAGGACGAGAACCAGACCCTCGCCACGATCACCCTGCAGAACTTCTTCCGCCTGTACGACAAGCTCTCCGGCATGACCGGTACGGCCATGACCGAGGCCGCCGAGTTCCACCAGATCTACAAGCTCGGCGTCGTGCCGATCCCGACCAACAGGCCGATGATCCGCAAGGACCAGTCGGACCTGATCTACCGGACCGAGGTCGCCAAGTTCGCGGCCGTCGTGGACGACATCGCGGAGAAGCACGAGAAGGGGCAGCCGATCCTCGTCGGCACCACCTCGGTCGAGAAGTCCGAGTACCTCTCGCAGCAGCTCAACAAGCGCGGCATCCAGCACGAGGTGCTCAACGCGAAGCAGCACGACCGTGAGGCGACGATCGTCGCCCAGGCCGGCCGCCGCGGCGCCGTCACCGTCGCCACCAACATGGCCGGCCGTGGTACCGACATCAAGCTCGGCGGCAACCCGGACGACCTGGCGGAGGCGGAGCTGCGTCAGCGCGGGCTCGACCCGGTCGAGCACGTCGAGGAGTGGGCCGCGGCCCTGCCCGCCGCGCTGGAGCGCGCCGAGGCGGCCGTGAAGGCGGAGCACGACGAGGTCAAGGAGCTCGGCGGGCTGTACGTGCTGGGCACCGAGCGGCACGAGTCGCGCCGCATCGACAACCAGCTGCGTGGTCGGTCCGGCCGTCAGGGCGACCCGGGCGAGTCCCGGTTCTACCTGTCGCTGGGCGACGACCTGATGCGCCTGTTCAAGGCGCAGATGGTCGAGCGCGTCATGGCGATGGCGAACGTCCCCGACGACGTCCCGATCGAGAACAAGATGGTGACCCGGGCGATCGCCTCCGCGCAGTCCCAGGTCGAGCAGCAGAACTTCGAGACGCGCAAGAACGTCCTCAAGTACGACGAGGTGCTCAACCGTCAGCGCGAGGTCATCTACGGCGAGCGCCGGCGCGTCCTGGAGGGCGAGGACCTGCACGAGCAGGTGCGCCACTTCATGGACGACACCATCGACGACTACATCCGCCAGGAGACCGCCGAGGGCTTCGCGGAGGAGTGGGACCTCGACCGCCTGTGGACCGCGTTCAAGCAGCTCTACCCGGTGAAGATCACGATCGAGGAGCTGGAGGACGAGGCGGGCGACCGGGCGGGCATCACCGCGGAGTTCATCGCCGAGGCGATCAAGGAAGACATCCACGCGCAGTACGACGAGCGCGAGAAGCAGCTCGGCTCGGACATCATGCGTGAGCTGGAGCGTCGTGTGGTCCTCTCCGTGCTGGACCGCAAGTGGCGCGAGCACCTCTACGAGATGGACTACCTCCAGGAGGGCATCGGCCTGCGCGCGATGGCGCAGAAGGACCCGCTGGTCGAGTACCAGCGCGAGGGCTTCGACATGTTCACCGCGATGATGGAGGGCATCAAGGAGGAGTCCGTCGGCTACCTGTTCAACCTGGAGGTCCAGGTCGAGCAGCAGGTCGAGGAGGTTCCGGTGCAGGACGCCGCCGAGAAGACGTCGCTGGCCAAGGAGGACGCGGTGCCGGCGGGCGCGGCGCGCCCGGAGATCCGCGCGAAGGGCCTGGAGGCCCCGCAGCGTCCGGACCGCCTGCACTTCTCGGCGCCGACGGTGGACGGCGAGGGCGGCGTTGTCGAAGGCGACTTCGAGAACGACGGCGGGCCGCGGTCGGAGACGGACGGCATGACCCGCGCGGAGCGCCGGAAGGCGGCGAAGGGCGGCGGTCGCCGCCGTAAGAAGTAACGGGGCGGGTTGATCGATCCGGGGCCGGGACACCGAGGGGTGTCCGGCCCCGGTGTCGTGTGGGGGCCCGCGGGGCCGGGCTTGGCTGCCTTTTGGACGGGGCCTCCTACCTCGTGCGCCCAGGTGACGTTCTGGCCCCGTGGAGGCCGGCTGGGGGCCCTCGGACCGGCGGATCCGGGAGGTGGGTCCTCCGGCCCGTGGCAGCCCGCTGCGTGGACGCGAGTTGGAGCGTCGCCCTCTGGCGCGAGGCCTTCGTCAGCGCCGCCCGGTCGGCCCGGGCCGACCGGGTCTGCGCTCCCGCTGGCTGCGGGTACCGCCACAGGGCCGACCAGCGCCCATGTCGACCCCGACGGGTCGCGCCCGCGCCACGCCCAGCGGGGCTGCTCCTGCGCCGCACCGGGGCGGAGTGGCATCTCCAGCAGGTTGCACCGCGCGCCGCGCCTGGAGAGCCAGCCCGGCGGCGGGCTGCAGCCTCGTCCCAGGGCGCGGCCTACAACTGCGCCGCGCCGTAGGGCGGCTGGCACCCGCGCCACCCGGCCAAGTGGGCCGCGTGCCGCGGACGCCCCTGCTGCCTTCGGCGGCAGGCACGGTCCCCCAGTGCGCCTCCGCCGTGTCCACCAGGGCGGAGGTGGCCGTCGCCGACGGGCCGCGGTCGCCCAGCCGTCCCTGCGGGCGGGCTGCTTCCGTGTCCACCCGCGGCCGCCGCATGCCGCGGACGCGTGCCCGCGCCTCCAGCGGTGGGCACGCGGCCATGGTCGCTGCGTCGGCACGGGCGTGCGCCCGTGTCGGCCTATGGCCTCACTGGGTCGGGCCGCCGCGCCCACCCAGGGTGGAGCGGCGGCCCGACCCGACGGGTCGCGGCCGCACCCGCTCCACCCGGCCCGGTGGCCACGTGCCCCGGACGTGCGCCTGCGCTTCCAGCGGCGGGCAGGCGGCCCGGAGCCGGTTGGCTGCGCCGGCACGCGCGTGCGTTCGCGTCGGCCTTGTGGCCTGGGTGGGCGGGCCGCCCGTGCCCACCGGGGTGGAGGCGGCCGCACTGACGTGCCGCGCCTGCCCCAGTGCCACCGGCGGCTGGAGCCGGTCGGCTGCGCCGGCACGCGGGCCGCGCCCGTCGCCCAGCCCGCCCGGGTCAGGCGCGGCCCTCCGTCGTGTTGCGTTCGCCGCCCAGTTCCACCGCTGCGCAGCGCCAGCGGCGGTCCGAGCCCTGTTCCAGGCGGAACGCCATCGCGCTGACCCGGTCGCCCGAGCCGATGCGGGCGAACGCCTCGATCACGCCCGGGCCCGGGTGGAACTCGCCGCAGTGGCGGACGACCGGCATCACCCGGTCCGCCGGGCGCAGCGGCGCTCCCGGGGCCAGGTGGACCAGTTGCTCGTACGCCTCGCCGATCGTGTGCCCGAGCATCCAGTGCACCGGGCGCTGGCCGCTCAGGACCGCCAGCAGGCGGTCGGCGAACCAGTAGTGCGGTTTGTGCTGCCTGCCTCGTGCGCGGGTCAGCGCCGTGGCCGCCGCCGCGGCGGGCCTTCGCTGGTCGCGTCGGCCCGCGGGCCGGGTCCTGTCCATGCAGATCGCCCCCGATGTGCCTGGTTCCCAAGGGGATACCGGGAAGTAGCTTCGACGGGGAACTTGTACGGCGCGCCAGGACCGGCTGCAACAACCCCGGCCCTCCTGTCGGCTGCCGGGGAAGGATCACCTATCAGGGTGGACCGGCCCATGGCACGCCTGCGCGCACGCCGTGCCGAAAGTGCGCGCGGTGGACGCCCTGAGAGGCGCGGGCGGACCCCCGAAGGGGGACGTCGCACGTATCCTGAGGGCGCATTTCCGACTACGAAAGCGGCCAGCCATGCGCGTCTACGTCCCCCTGACCCTTCCCGGTCTCGCAGAGGCGCACAAGACGGGCGAGCTCGGCCCCGGCCCGCTGTCCGCGTACGCGGTCACCCCGGGCCTGCGCGAGTGGTACGTGTCCGACGACATCGAGGAGCTGGAGTATGCGGCGCTCAGCCGTGCCGCCGCCGCCTCCCTGCGCCTGCTGGCCGGCGCCCCCGACGCCCCCCGCCGCCGCGTCGTCGTCGCCGTCGACGTGCGCGACCAGGACGCGGTCGCCGATCCCGACCAGGTCCTCGACGCGAGCGCGCTCGGGGAGGTCCGTGTCGCCGCCGCCGTGCCCATGTCCAAGGCCGCGGCCGTCCACGTCGACGCCGACGACGCCGTGGCCGACGTGACCGCGGCGGTGGACGCGCTCGGCGCCGCCGACCACGGGGACGACGACGCCCGGTTCACCGTCGACGGCGCCGAGGACCACGAGCTGCTCTGGTACGGCGTGCAGGAGATCCCGAACATCGTCGGCTGAGACGAGGCCGGAGCCCCGTTGTCGTACCCGGCCGGTACCGTTTCCCGGCATGGGGACTTCGGGGCACCACAGCGCCCACCTGGTGTGGGACTGGAACGGCACACTGCTCGACGACATCGCCGCGGTCATCGAGGCGACCAATGCCGCCTTCGCGGAGACAGGGCTCGAGCAGATCACGCTCGAGCGCTACCGCGAGCTGTACTGCGTGCCCGTTCCGCGCTTCTACGAGCGGCTGATGGGCCGGCTGCCCACGGACGCGGAGTGGCTCGTCATGGACGCCGCCTTCCACAAGCACTACTGGGCGAGGGCCGACGCGTGCGGTCTGGCGGCGGGCGCTGCCGAGCTGCTCGCGGGACGGCAGCAGTCCGGGCTGACCCAGTCGCTGCTGTCCCTGGCCCCGCACGAGCATCTGATACCGATCGTGCGCCGGCACGGCATCGAGGAGCGGTTCGTCCGGGTGGACGGGCGCGTCGGCGCCTCGACCACGGGCAAGGCGGAGCACATGGTGCGCCATCTGGCCGCCCTGGAGGGCGTGACGCCGGACCGCGTCGTGGTCATCGGTGACGCGGTGGACGACGCCGTGGCGGCGGGCCACGTCGGGGCGAAGGCCGTGCTCTACACGGGCGGATCGCACAGCAGGGGCAGTCTGAAGAAGGCGGGGGTGCCGGTGGTGGACTCGCTGCACGAGGCCGTGGCCGTGGCGGAGGATCTCGTGACCGCGGCGTAGCCGCCCGACCGGGGCCGGGCGGCGGCGTACGCCCGCCGGTCAGTCCCGCGTGACGGGCGCCTTCTCGCGCAGCACTTCGAGGAACGCGCGCATCCAGGCCGGGTGGTCCGGCCATGCCCGCGACGAGACGAGGGTGCCGTCGACGACGGCCTCCGAGTCCTTGAACGACGCTCCGGCCGCCTGCATGTCGAGTTCCAGAGCGGGGTATGCGGTCACGCGGCGGCCCTCCACGCCGCCGATCGCCGCCGTGAGCAGGGGACCGTGACAGATCTGCGCCACGGGCTTGTCCGCGTCGAAGAAGGCCTTGAGAATCTTGCGCAGCTCGGCGTCGTTGCGCAGGTACTCCGGGGCGCGCCCGCCGGGGATGACGACGGCGGCGTACGCCCCGGTGTCGACCTCGGAGAAGGCCAGATCGGCGGGCCAGGTGTAGCCCGGCTTCTCGGTGTAGGTGTCGAAGCCCGGCTCGAAGTCGTGCACGACGAACTGGAGCTTCTTGCGGGTGGGGGCCGCGATGTGCACCTCGTACCCCTCCTCCAGCAGCCGCTGGTAGGGGTAGAGGACTTCGAGCGACTCGGCGGCGTCCCCGGTGACGATGAGGATCTTCGTGGTCATGGCTGCTCCCGGTGAGTGGTTGCCAGAAGGGCCTGTGTCGCTGTCCAGAGTGTCAAACTTCGGGGCCCTCTTTTGTACACATACGGCTCATGACGGTTCGGGGGTCAGGGGCGATAGCCTGGGGGCGTGATCAGCGCGATACGCCGTGGGGGCAGCGAAGCCCCCGGCCTGCGCCCGGAGCGCCACCGTGCCCGGGCGATACCTGATCTTCTCTGTCCGGCCTTCCCGCCTGAATCGGCTGAAAGCGGATCGGACATCTCTCATCGCGGCATAACGTCGACTGCGACCGGACACCCCGCGTCGTGGCGTTGCGTCGCAGCATCTTTCACCTACGTCACGCAACGGCGCGCGACAGGAGCCAGAGGACATGCAGACCAAGCTGGACGAAGCCAAGGCCGAGCTGCTCGCACGGGCTGCCCGGGTAGCTGAGAACAGCCCGGTCGGGGGGCACCTTCCGACTGGGGCCGAGCCGGGGAAGCGTCCCGACCGGGACACCGTGCTCTCGTTCCTCCAGCGCTACTACCTGCACACTGCTCCCGAGGACCTCACCGACCGTGACCCGGTCGACGTCTTCGGTGGGGCACTTTCCCACTACCGGCTCGCCGAAAACCGCCCCCAGGGCACGGCGAACGTCCGGGTCCACACCCCGACCGTGGAAGAGAACGGGTGGACCTGCAGCCACTCCGTCGTCGAGGTCGTCACCGACGACATGCCCTTCCTCGTCGACTCGGTCACCAATGAGCTCTCCCGGCAGGGCCGCGGCATCCATGTCGTGATCCACCCGCAGGTCGTCGTCCGCCGCGATGTGACCGGCAAGCTCATCGAGGTGCTGCCGGCCGAGCCGAGCGCCAAGGGCCTGCCGCACGACGCGCTGGTCGAGTCCTGGATCCACGTCGAGATCGACCGCGAGACCGACCGCGCCGACCTGAAGCAGATCACCGCCGACCTGCTGCGCGTCCTGTCCGACGTCCGCGAGGCCGTCGAGGACTGGGAGAAGATGCGCGACAGCGCGCTGCGCATCGCCGACGAGCTGCCGAACGAGCCGACCGCCGACGACCTGCGCGAGCAGGACGTCGAGGAGGCCCGCGAGCTGCTGCGCTGGCTCGCCGCCGACCACTTCACGTTCCTCGGCTACCGCGAGTACGAGCTCACCGACTCCGACGCACTGGCCGCCGTCCCCGGCACCGGCCTCGGCATCCTGCGCTCCGACCCGCACCACAGCGAGGACGAGGCGCACCCGGTCAGCCCCTCGTTCAGCAGGCTGCCCGCCGACGCCCGCGCCAAGGCCCGTGAGCACAAGCTGCTCGTCCTGACGAAGGCCAACAGCCGTGCCACCGTGCACCGGCCGTCCTACCTGGACTACGTCGGCGTCAAGAAGTTCGACGCCGAGGGCAACGTCGTGGGCGAGCGCCGCTTCCTCGGCCTGTTCTCCTCCGCCGCGTACACCGAGTCCGTGCGCCGCGTCCCCGTCATCCGCCGCAAGGTCGACGAGGTCCTCCAGGGAGCCGGCTTCGCGCCCAGCAGTCACGACGGCCGCGACCTGCTGCAGATCCTGGAGACGTACCCGCGCGACGAGCTGTTCCAGACCCCGCCCGACGAGCTGCGCGAGATCGTCACCAGCGTCCTCTACCTGCAGGAGCGCCGCCGGCTGCGGCTGTACCTGCGCCAGGAGGAGTACGGCCGGTACTACTCGGCCCTCGTCTACCTGCCGCGCGACCGCTTCAACACCACCGTCCGCGAGCGCCTGACCGGCATCCTCAAGGAGGAGCTGGGCGGCACCAGCGTCGACTTCACCCTCATGAGCACCGAGTCGGTGCTCACCCGGCTCCACTTCGTCGTGCGCGTCGCGACCGGCACCGAGCTGACCCACCTCACCGACGCCGACAAGGAGCGCATCGAGGCCCGGCTGGTCGAGGCCGCCCGCTCCTGGGCCGACGGCTTCGCCGAGGCGCTCAACGCGGAGACCGGCGAGGAGCGCGCCGCCGAGCTGCTGCGCAAGTACAGCAACGCCTTCCCCGAGGGCTACAAGGCCGACCACTCGCCGCGCTCCGCCGTCGCCGACCTGGTCAACCTGGAGCAGGTCACGAGCTCCGGCCGCGACTTCGCGCTCTCCCTGTACGAGCCGGTGGTCGCCGCCCCGGGCGAGCGCCGCTTCAAGATCTACCGGATCGGCGACCAGGTCTCCCTCTCCGCCGTGCTGCCGGTCCTCAACCGGCTCGGCGTCGAGGTGATCGACGAGCGTCCGTACGAGCTGCGCTGCGCCGACCGTACGCACGCGTGGATCTACGACTTCGGCCTGCGCATGCCGAAGTCCGACGGCAACGGCGACTACCTCGCCGACGACGCCCGCGAGCGGTTCCAGGACGCGTTCGCCGCGGTGTGGACCGGCCAGGCCGAGAACGACGGCTTCAACTCCCTGGTGCTGGGCGCCGGGCTGAGCTGGCGCCAGGCCATGGTGCTGCGCGCGTACGCGAAGTACCTGCGCCAGGCCGGTTCGACCTTCAGCCAGGACTACATGGAGGACACCCTCCGCAACAACGTCCACACCACCCGGCTGCTGGTCTCCCTCTTCGAGGCCCGGATGTCGCCGGAGCGCCAGCGGGCGGGCACCGAGCTGACCGACGGACTGCTGGAGGAGCTGGACGGCGCGCTCGACCAGGTCGCCTCGCTCGACGAGGACCGCATCCTGCGTTCCTTCCTCACCGTCATCAAGGCGACGCTGCGCACCAACTTCTTCCAGAAGACGGAAGACGGCGGGCCGCACGGCTACGTGTCGATGAAGTTCGACCCGCAGGCCATCCCGGACCTGCCCGCCCCCCGCCCCGCCTTCGAGATCTGGGTGTACTCGCCGCGCGTCGAGGGCGTGCACCTGCGCTTCGGCAAGGTCGCGCGAGGCGGTCTGCGCTGGTCCGACCGGCGCGAGGACTTCCGTACGGAGATCCTCGGCCTGGTCAAGGCGCAGATGGTCAAGAACACCGTGATCGTGCCGGTCGGCGCGAAGGGCGGCTTCGTCGCCAAGCAGCTCCCGGACCCGTCCGTGGACCGCGACGCCTGGCTCGCCGAGGGCATCGCCTGCTACCGGACCTTCATCTCGGCGCTGCTCGACATCACCGACAACATGGTCGCGGGCGAGGTCGTCCCGCCGGCGCAGGTCGTCCGGCACGACGAGGACGACACCTACCTGGTGGTGGCCGCCGACAAGGGCACCGCGTCGTTCTCCGACATCGCCAACGAGGTCGCCGTCTCCTACGACTTCTGGCTCGGCGACGCCTTCGCCTCGGGCGGCTCGGCCGGTTACGACCACAAGGGCATGGGCATCACGGCCCGCGGCGCGTGGGAGTCCGTCAAGCGGCACTTCCGCGAGCTGGGCCACGACACCCAGACCCAGGACTTCACGGTCGTCGGCGTCGGCGACATGTCCGGTGATGTGTTCGGCAACGGCATGCTGCTGAGCGAGCACATCCGGCTCGTCGCGGCCTTCGACCACCGGCACATCTTCATCGACCCGACGCCGGACGCGGCCGTCTCGTACGCCGAGCGGCGCAGGCTCTTCGAGCTGCCGCGCTCGTCGTGGGCGGACTACAACACGGAGCTGCTGTCGCACGGCGGCGGCATCCACCCGCGCACCGCCAAGGCGATCCCCGTCAACGCGGCCATGCGCGAGGCACTGGGCATCGACGCGGGCGTCTCCAAGCTGACGCCCGCCGAGCTGATGCAGTCCATCCTCAAGGCGCCGGTCGACCTGCTGTGGAACGGCGGCATCGGCACGTACGTCAAGGCGTCGACCGAGTCGCACGCCGATGTCGGCGACAAGGCCAACGACGCGATCCGCGTCAACGGCGAGGACCTGCGCGTCCGCGTCGTCGGCGAGGGCGGCAACCTCGGTCTGACCCAGCTGGGCCGTATCGAGTTCGACCGCCACGGCGGCAAGGTCAACACGGACGCGATCGACAACAGCGCCGGTGTGGACACCTCCGACCACGAGGTGAACATCAAGATCCTGCTCAACGGGCTGGTCACGGACGGCGATCTGACCGTCAAGCAGCGCAACCAGCTGCTGGCGAAGATGACCGACGAGGTCGGCGCGCTCGTCCTGCGCAACAACTACGCGCAGAACGTCGCCCTCGCCAACGCGGTCACGCAGTCGCCGTCCCTGCTCCACGCCCACCAGCGCTTCATGCGGCGCCTCGAGCGGGACGGGCACCTGGACCGGGCGCTGGAGTTCCTGCCCAACGACCGCCACATCAGGGAGCTGCTGAACGCCGCCAAGGGGCTCAGCCAGCCGGAGCTTGCCGTGCTGCTGGCGTACACCAAGATCACGGTGGCCGACGAGCTGATCCGTACGTCGCTGCCGGACGACGCGTACCTGCGCCGGCTGCTGCACGCGTACTTCCCGAAGCCGCTGCGAGAGCAGTACGGCGACGCGATCGACGCGCACGCGCTGCGGCGCGAGATCATCACGACCGTGCTGGTCAACGACACGGTGAACACCGGCGGTTCGACCTTCCTGCACCGCCTGCGGGAGGAGACCGGCGCGTCGGTCGAGGAGATCGTGCGGGCGCAGACCGCGGCCCGAGAGATCTTCGGTCTCAGCGCGGTGTGGGACGCGGTGGAGGCACTGGACAACACGGTCGCCGCCGATGTCCAGACGCGTATCCGGCTGCACTCGCGCCGGCTCGTCGAGCGTGGCACGCGCTGGCTGCTGGGCAACCGGCCGCAGCCGCTGGAGCTGGCCGAGACCGTCGACTTCTTCGCCGAGCGGGTGGAGGACGTGTGGGCCTCGCTGCCGAAGATGCTGCGCGGCGCGGACCTCGAGTGGTACCAGGGCATCCTGGACGAGCTCACCTCGGCGGGTGTCCCGGAGGACCTCGCACTGCGGGTGGCCGGGTTCTCGTCGGCGTTCCCGACGCTGGACATCGTGGCGATCGCGGACCGTACGGGGCAGGAGCCGCTGGCGGTGGCCGAGGTGTACTACGACCTCGCCGACCGGCTCTCGATCACGCAGCTGATGGACCGGATCATCGAGCTTCCGCGGGCGGACCGCTGGCAGTCGATGGCCCGCGCCTCGATCCGCGAGGACCTCTACGCGGCGCACGCGGCGCTGACGGCGGACGTCTTGTCGGTGGGCAACGGCAGCGCGACGCCGGAGGAGCGGTTCAAGGCCTGGGAGCAGAAGAACGCGGCGCTGCTGGGGCGGGCGCGGTCGACGCTGGACGAGATCCAGGGGTCGGACACGTTCGATCTGGCGAACCTGTCGGTGGCGATGCGGACGATGCGGCAGTTGCTGCGGATGCACCGCTGAGGGCTGTGGGCGGGGTGGTGTTCCCCACCCCGCCCCTTCCCGTAATTGGGGCTGCGCCCCAGACCCCTGTGGGAGGTGGGGCTGACGCCCCCGCCCCCGGTGGCGGCTTCGCGACCGCGTGTCTGCGGGTCTCTCGCGCCGGGTGCGTTCGTGACGTGGGCCGTCTGGCGGTGCGTCGCCCCAACGCGGGGCTGGGTAGACGCCCTCACGCGCCGCGCGCGGTGTTGACGCCGCCCGTGCCCACTGGGACGGCGGCGGCTTCGCGCCGCGCGTGGGACCCGTACCGCTGGCTTGGGTCAGCGCCAGGGGGATGTGCGGGGGTCCGGGGGGAAGGTGGAGCGGTGGATCGCGGTGACCGCCGCTGTTATGGACGGCGGTAGCCAGTCCGGGGAGTGGTGGGGCGGCGTGCACAGCGACGCCACGTCGGCGGCCTCCGGGCGGTCCTCCGGGCGGGGCGCGAGCGTCGCCGTCAGCAGACGGCGCAGCGGTTCGGGGTGGGCGCTCAGGTCCGGGGGCTCGTGGGCCGTGCCCGCGATGCGGGTCGCGACGACCAGGCCGCCGCCCTCGCCGTACGGGTGGCGTCCCGTCGCCGCCTCCGCGGCGACGAGGCCGAGCGTGAACACGTCCGACGCGGGCGTCAGCGCACGGCCCATCGCATGTTCCGGGGACATGTACTTCGGCGTCCCGACCATCCGCCCCACCGTCGTCAGCGCGGACGTGCAGTCCGCGGCCCGCGCGATGCCGAAGTCGAGCAGCCACAGTCCCCGCGCGGTCAGCAGCAGGTTGGCGGGCTTCACGTCCCGGTGGATCAGCCCGGCCGCGTGCACCGCGCTCAGCGCCCGCGCCGCGCAGGCCGTCAGCCGCAGGACGCAGTCGAGCGGGAGCGGCCCGAACTCGCCGAGCGCCTCGTCGAGCGGCAGGCCCGGCACGTAGCGGGTGGCGAGCCACGGGCGTTCCGCGTCCGCGTCGTGGTCCACGACGGGCACCAGATGGTGGCCCTGGACCGTGCGCGCCGCCTCCACCTCGCGGGCGAAACGGCGCCGGAACTTCTCGTTCTCGGCGTGCTCGCGGCGGATCAGCTTCAGCGCGACGGGCAGCCCGTCGTCCCGGCCGCGGGTGAGGAAGACCGTTCCCATGCCGCCTTCGCCGACACGCGCCGTGAGGAGGTACCCCGCGATCTCCCGCGGGTCCTCGTCCCGCAACGGCTCCGGACCACGCGTGCCCCTCATCCCGACCCCCTCGCCGACGGCAGGGGAGCCTACCCCGCCGCCGTCACTTCCTCCCTCCGGTGAACTCCTCGTACGCCGCCACGACTTCCTTCGCGGGCCCGTCCATCCGCAGGACTCCCGCCTCCAGCCAGATCGCGCGGTCGCAGGTCTCGGTGATCGTCGAGTTGCTGTGGCTGACCAGGAACACCGTGCCCGCCTCCTCGCGCAGTTCCTCGATGCGCTGCCGGCTGCGGTGACGGAAGCGGGCGTCGCCCGTGGACAGGGCCTCGTCGATCAGGAGGACGTCATGGCTCTTGGCGGCGGCGATGGAGAAGCGCAGCCGGGCGCCCATGCCGGAGGAATACGTGCGCATCGGCAGCGAGATGAAGTCGCCCTTCTCGTTGATGCCCGAGAAGTCGACGATGTCGTCGTACCGTTCGTGGATCTGCCGGCGGGTCATGCCCATCGCGAGGCCGCCGAGGACGACGTTGCGTTCGCCGGTGAGATCGGACATCAAGGCCGCGTTGACGCCGAGGAGCGAGGGCTGGCCCTGGGTGAAGACCTTGCCCTTCGCGGTGGGCAGCAGCCCCGCGATGGCCTTGAGCAGGGTGGACTTGCCCGATCCGTTGGAGCCGATGAGGCCGATCGCCTCGCCCTTGTACGCGGCGAAGCTGACGCCCTTGACGGCGTGCACCTCGCGCACACCGGGCGCGGCGCGGCGGGAGACGATCCGGCTGAGCGCGGAGGTGGCGCTGCCCCTGCCGGTGCGGGCGCCGTTGACCTTGTACGTGATGTGGACGCCGTCGACGACGACGGTGGGGACGGGCTCTGCCGGATCAGCCACGGCCGTACTGCTCCTCTGCCTTCCAGAAGTACAGGAAACCGCCGGCGCCGGTGAGCACGGCCCAGAGCAGGGCGGCGGCCCACACGTGCGGGGGCAGCCGGTCGGCGGTGAAGGACTCGATGAACGCGAAGCGCACGAGGTCGATGTAGAGCGCGGCCGGGTTGTACCGGATCAGGACGGCCACGAGGTGGGGCAGCCGGTCGCTGCCGAGGACCTTGTCGATGGACCACATCACGCCGGACGAGTACATCCAGGTGCGCAGGACGAACGGCATGAGCTGAGCGACGTCGGGGGTGCGGGCGGCGATCCGGGCCATGGCCATCGACAGGCCGGTGTTGAACGTGGCCTGGAGGACGAGCGCGGGGATCGCGAGCAGCCAGGAGCCCCTCGGGAACTCGCCGAAGCAGAACAGGATCGCGACGAGCGCACCGAGCGAGAACAGCAGCTGCTGCAGCTGCTGGAGGGCGAGCGCGATGGGCAGGGAGGCGCGGGGGAAGTGCAGCGCGCGCACGAGCCCGATGTTTCCGGAGATGGCGCGGGTGCCGGCCATGATCGAGTTCGCGGTGAACGTCCAGATGAAGACACCCGTGACGAGGAACGGCACGAAGTCGGGGACGTCGTCGCCGGTGCCGAGCAGCTTGCCGAAGATCAGGTAGTAGACGGCGGCGTTGAGCAGCGGGGTCGCGAGCTGCCAGACCTGTCCGAGGCGCGCTTGACTGTACTGGGCCGTGAGTTTGGCCGTGGCGAAGGCGGTGATGAAGTGCCGCCGCGACCAGAGCTGGCGGATGTACGCGCCGAGGGAGGGCCGGGCGCCGCTGACGGTCAGGCCGTGGCGGGCGGCGAGCGCGGCGAGGTCGGTGGGCGGGGCGGGGGCGGCCGGGGACGGCCGGGACGGGGTGGCTGTGGTCACGCGGGGTCGCTTTCGTGGTGACGGCGGAAAGCAGTTTCGACGGAACGGGACCGTATCGTCGCTACGCCGAGGGTAGGACGGTCGCGCGTCGGAACGCAACCGTTTCGTCGTGACGGGTATGATTCCGGCCATGCCTACGGACTCCGGAACCCCGCGCCGCGCCCCGGCAGGAGCCGCCGTGCTCCGCGAGGAGGTGACCGACGCGATCCGCAAAGCCGTCTTCGAGGAACTGGCGGCGGTCGGCTTCGCGCGCATGTCGATCGAGGGGATCGCGCGGCGGGCGGGCGTCGGCAAGACGGCCGTCTACCGCCGCTGGAAGTCGAAGCTGTCGCTGGTGCTCGACCTGGTCTCGGCCGTCGCCGTCCAGGGCCTGCCCGCACCGTCGACCGGCTCCCTCCACGGGGACGTGCGGGCGCTCCTGGAGGTGGCGGCGCACGCGCTGCGCCACCCCGTCGCCTCGCAGGTCATCCCCGACCTGCTGGTGGAGTCGGCGCGCAACCCCGAGATCTCGGACGCGATCAAGGCGGCGCTGCTGGACAGCCAGCAGGGCGTGGCGGCGGTGGTCGTCCGCGAAGCGGTCGCCCGGGGCGAGCTCCCCGAGGGAACGGACCCGGACAGGGCTCTCGACCTGATCGTGGGACCGCTGTACTGGCGGCTGGTGGTGGTGCGCGGCGGGCTGCCGAAGGAATACCTGGACGGGCTGGCGAGGGCGGCGGTCGCGGCGCTGCGGTCGTGACGCCCCGGCGGGCGGCGGTGGCGGCGCTGCGGTCGTGACGCCCCGGCAGGGCGCACCGCGGATCCGTACTCGGCGCACGCGCACCCCGTGCGCGCCCCCGGGATCACCCGTTCGGCGCAGGGCGCGGTGACCCCCGGGCGGTGGACCGGTTGTCCCGCGCAGCAACCCCGCGCTCTTGAACGGACGTGTCCACCATGCCGATTCGGCTCAGCGTCGTCGTCCCCGTCCACAATGTGGAGGACTATCTCGAGGAGTGCCTGCGCTCCCTCGCCGAGCAGAGTCTGCGGGACGTCGAGGTCGTCATGGTCGACGACGGCTCCACCGACGGCAGCGGTGACATCGCACGGCGCTTCGTCGCGGAGGATCGGCGGTTCACGCTCGTCTCGCAGGAGAACGCCGGGCTCGGAGCCGCGCGCAACGCCGGGATCCGGCGGGCGCGCGGCGAGTTCCTGGCGTTCGTCGACAGCGACGACGTCGTGCCGGCCGACGCGTACGAGAAGATGGTCGGCTCGCTCGACGCCTCGGGGTCCGACTTCGCCACCGGCAACGTCCACCGGCTGCGGGCCGTCGGCAGGACGCAGCAGTCGCCCATGTTCCGCGAGCCGATGGCGACCTCCCGTACCGCCACCCACGTCACCCGGGACTGGGCGCTGCTATACGACCGCATCGCCTGCAACAAGGTCTTCCGCAGGGACTTCTGGGACCGGAACTCCTTCGCCTTCCCCGAGGGCGTCCTCTTCGAGGACATCCCCGTCGTCGTCCCGGCGCACTTTCTCGCCCGCTCCGTCGACGTCCTGCACGACACGGTCTACCTGTGGCGCGACCGCGACGGGTCCATCACCACCCGCAGGGCCCGGCCGGAAGCCGTGCGGGACCGGGCCGCCTCCGTCACCGCGGCACGCGGCCTCCTGGGCGGCGAGGCGCGCCGGCGCTACGAGGCGAGCGTCCTCGCCAGTGACCTGATGCTCTTCATGGACGCCCTGCCCGACGGCGACGACGACTACCGCGAAGCCTTCCTCCGGCACGCGGGGGACTTCGTGACCAGCGTGTGCCGGCCCGTTCTGGAGGGGCTCGCGCTGCACCTGCGCGTCAAGTGGCAGCTCGTCCGCGAACGGCGCCTCGCCGAACTCCTCGCGCTCCTCGCCTTCGAGAAGAAGGAGGGCCGCGACGTCTTCCGCATCCGCGGTCCGCGCGCCCGCCGCGCCGAACACCCGGCGCTCACCGCGCCTCTCCCGCGCGGCGTCGACCGCCCCGCCCCCGCCGACCTGCCGGTCCTGTCCGACATCACCGAGGCGGTGTGGCGGGACGGAAAGCTGCACCTCAAGGGCTACGCGTACGTCCGCAACCACCCGGCGAGCGAGCGACGGCCCCGCACGTTCGCCTGGCTGCGGTCCGGGCGCAGACGGGTGGTCCCGCTGCGGCTGCGTCCCGCGGACGTGCCCGAGGCGAACGCCGGCTCCCGCCAGGGCCTGCACCCCTACGACCGGGCGGGCTTCGAGGCCGTCGTCGATCCGGCCCGGCTGAGGACCGGCACGTGGAACCTCGAGGTCGGCATCCTCGCGGCCGGGACGTTCCGCCGCGGCCCTCTGCGACTGCTCGGCAACCGGGCGGTCCCCGCCGTCCACGATGTCGGCGACGAGCTGCGCATCGTTCCCGAACTGTCCGGTGACAAGCTGCGCCTGAAGGCGGAACGCGTCGCGGCCAGGCTCACCGCCCACGGGGCCACGGACGACGGCGTGCGGATCGAGGGGATCGCCACCGGCCCCGCCCCGACCGCGGTGCGGCTGCACAACCGCCACACGGGGGAGGAGCGCGAGGTGCCCGTCGTCCCCGGCCCGTCCGGCGTCTTCACCGCCGACATCGCCCTCACGAGCGCGGGAGCCGACGCACCGCGCACCTCGCCCTGGACCGTCCGCCTCGTCCGTGCCGACGGCAGCCGGGTGCCCGTCGCCGTCCCCCGTACGACCGCGCCCGGGCGGTACGGGCTGGGCGATCCGGCCCGGGAGCTCGCCGTCATCGCGAGCGCGGCGGGCAACCTCGTGCTGAGCGACCAGTGCCCCCAGCCCGTGGTCGACGCCTTCTCCTGGACCCCCTCCGGCGAACTCGTCGTCGAGGGCGGCTTCCCGCAGCACGCCCTGCGGCGGCCGGAGCTGGTGCTCCAGCACAGCGGCTGCCAGGAGGAGGCCGTCTTCGCGCACGAGCTGCGCGACGGCCGCTTCCGCGCCGTCGTCGCCCCCGCCGCCGTCGACGGGCCCGGCGGCGAACTGCCGCTCGCCGAGGGCCGGTGGTTCCTGTTCTTCCGCGAGCGGGGCGAGAGCGACCCGGCGTGCTACGCCCCCGTGCGCCTCGCCTTCGCGGAGCACGCCGCCGTACCCTCCGTGCGGAGCGTGCGGGGGCGCGACTTCGCGCTCGACCGCCGCTACCACGACCAGCTTCTCGTGGAGTCGGGCCCGGTCCTCGGCGCCCGCGAGCGCGGCGGTGTGGCCGAGCGGCGGATGCGGGAGCGGTTCGCCGCCCTGCGCGGCGGACCCCGCCGCGAAACCGTCCTGTTCAGCAGCTTCGACGGCCGCCAGTTCTCCGATTCGCCGCGCGCCGTCCATGAGGAACTGCTGCGCCGCAAGAGCCCGTTCGAGCACCTGTGGGTGGTGCGCGACCAGCAGGCCGCGCTGCCCGCAGGCGTGCGGGCCGTCCCCCACGGCGGCGCCGAGTGGCACGAGGAACTGGCCACAGCCCGGGTGGTCGTGACCAACACCCAGCTGCCCGAGTGGTTCGAGCGCGGCACCGACCAGTTCGTGGTGCAGACCTGGCACGGCACACCGCTCAAGCGCATCGGCCGGGACCTGCTGGGCACCTCCCAGGCCAACCGGCCCTACATCGAGTCCCTTCCGGCCCGCGCGGCGCAGTGGAGCGTGCTCGTCTCGCCCAACCGCTTCTCCACCCCGATCCTTCGCCGCGCCTTCGGCTACGACGGCGAGGTCGTCGAGTCCGGCTACCCGCGCAACGCCCTGCTGCACGCCGAGGACCGGGCCAAGGTCGCCGCGAGCGTCCGCGAGCGCCTGGACCTCCCCGAGGGCAGGACCGTCGTCCTGTACGCCCCGACCTGGCGCGAGGACCGCCCCAAGGACGGCGGCCGCTACGCGCTCGACCTCCGGCTCGACCTCGCCGCCGCACGCGCCGCGCTCGGCGACAGCCATGTGCTGCTCGTGCGCCGCCACTACCTGGTCAACGACCGGCTGCCCGACACCGGCGGCTTCGCCCGCGACGTCTCGCGCCACCCCGACGTCGCCGAACTGATGCTGGTGAGCGACGTGCTGGTCACGGACTACTCCTCGCTGATGTTCGACTTCGCGCAGACCGGCCGCCCCATGCTGTTCCACACCTACGACCTGGAGCACTACCGGGACACGCTGCGCGGCTTCTACTTCGACTTCGAGAAGCAGGCCCCCGGGCCGCTCGTCGCCGACGGCGCCGAACTGATCGAAGCGCTGCGCGACCCGGCCGCGTCGACCGCCGGACACGAGGAGGCGTACGCGGCCTTCTGCCAGGTGTTCTGCGACCTCGACGACGCGAACGCCGCCGCCACGGTCGCCGACCGGATCCTGAAGGAGACCGCGCCCTGAGGGAATGGACCTTCCGGGTGATTCGCGTGCCGGGACTTTGCCAAAGATCGCAGCGCAGTCAACTGTCCAGCATTTAGTGTGTTTATCGGGTGCCAGCCGCCGATGTCGACGATTGCTACGTTCAGCGGCCATGGACCTGCGAATGCGAACGAAAACGGGAACGGGAACGCTCGACGTGCGCCGGGCGCGATCCGTCGTCCTCTCCGTGTCGGCACTCGCCTTCGTCGCGAAAATGGTTCTCGCCGCTCAGACACGCGGCCCCGCCGACGTCCGGTTCTTCGACGCCTTCGCCCGGGCGATCGCCCAGGTCGGCCCCGTGCGCATCTACGAACACCCGATGCCGCGCCTGCCCGTCTACAACCATCCGCCGCTCGCGAGCTGGATGCTGCTCGGGCTCGACGAACTGGACCGGCTGGGAATTCCCTTCGCGGTTCTGATCCGTACGCCCGCCTGCCTCGCCGATTTCGTCTCCGCCGTTCTCGTATTCGAGATCCTCCGCCGCCGGAGGTCCACCGGAACGGCCATGGCGTGCGCCCTCGGCTGCGCCCTGAGCCCCGTTCTCTTCGCCACGTCCGGATATCACGGCAACACCGATTCGGTCGCCGTCATGTTCGCCGTTCTCGCCGCCCACCTCCTCGCCGACCGCAGGGCACCGCTCGCCGCGGGGATCTGCGCCGCCGTGGCGGTGAGCATCAAGCTCATTCCTGTCGTCGCGATCCCCGCCCTGCTCGTGGCGGCCTTCCGCGCCGGGCGCCCCGTCCTCGTACGCTTCGCCGCCGGCCTCGCCGCCGTCATGCCGGTGCTGTGGGGGCCGGTGCTCGTGACCGTGCCGGAGCCGCTGCGCCAGAAGGTCCTCGAATACGAGGGCGGGCGGGCCAGGCTCTGGGGCTTCGTACGGTTCGCCGACTGGGCGGGCGCCTCCGACGCGTTCATCGTCGCCCTCCACAGCGACTTCCGCCTCCTGTTCGTGCTCGTCTGCATGGCGGCCGGCGTCTGGCTCGCGTGGGTGCGGCCCGCCGCGCCCGCCTACGCGGTCGCCCTGTCGCTCACCCTGCTGCTTCTGCTCAGCACCGGCTCGGCCGTCCAGTACCTCGCCTGGCCGGTGGTCGGCCTGTGCCTGTTCGGCCTCTGGGAGGGCGCCGCGTTCGGCGTGGTCGTCGGTGTCGTCACGGTGTGCGTGTACTCGGGAGCCAGCGCCGTCCGCTGGAACGACTGGGCGCTGAACCTCGCCGCCCTCGGGTGGCTGCTGCTCGCCGCCGGGATCGTGACCGGCCTGCGCCGCGTGCTCGCCGAGCCGCCCCCGGCGCTCCCGCACCGGACGCTGCCCGTGGTGGCGCCCCGGGCGAAGAGCCCGTCCACCCCCGCATCCCCTGTCAACTGAAGCGAACCGACGAAAGAGTAGAGAAGCGCTGGTGATGGAGAGCACGCTGGAGAGCTCGCGGACCGCCCCCCACGGCGGCCGGCCGTCCGGCCCGGGACCGCGGATCGGCATCCTCGTGGTGGCGTACAACGCCGAGGCCACGCTGGAGAAGACGCTCGACCGCATCCCGAAGGACTTCCGGTCCCGCATCGCCGAGATCCTCATCCTCGACGACGCGAGCAGTGACGAGACGTTCACGGCGGGCTGCCGCTGGTCGCAGCTGCAGGGCATGCCGCCGACCGTCGTCATGCGGCACACCAAGAACCTCGGCTACGGCGGCAACCAGAAGGCGGGCTACGCCCTGGCCGCCGAGCGCGGACTCGACATCGTGGTCCTGCTGCACGGCGACGGCCAGTACGCCCCCGAGCTGCTGCCCGAGATGGTCGCCCCCATCGAACGCGGCGAGTGCGAGGCGGTGTTCGGCTCGCGGATGATGAACCCGGGCAGCGCGCTCAAGGGCGGTATGCCGTTCTACAAGTGGCTCGGGAACCGCGTCCTCACCCGCTTCGAGAACGGGCTGCTCGGTTCCCGGCTCAGCGAGTTCCACTCCGGGTACCGCGCCTACAGCGTCGCCGCACTGCGCCGGCTGCCCATCGAACGCAACACCGACGCCTTCGACTTCGACACCCAGATCGTCGTCCAGCTGATCGACGCGGGCATGCGGATCCGCGAGATCCCCATCCCCACCTACTACGGCGACGAGATCTGCTACGTCAACGGCATGCGCTACGCCAAGGACGTGGTCAAGGACGTGCTCGAATACCGGCTCGCGCTCAAGGGCTTCGGCACCTGCCCGTGGATCCCCAAGCCCGTCGAGTACGCCTTCAAGGAGGGCGACGGCTCCTCGCACTCGGCGATCCTGCGGCTCATGCGCACGATGCCGCCCGGCCGCGTCCTCGACGTCGGCTGCTCCGGCGGCCTGTTCGCCGAGCGCCTGGAGGCCCTCGGACACACCGTCACCGGCCTGGACTTCGTCGAGGTGCCGGGCGTACGCGAGCGCTGCACCGACTTCGTCCTCGCCGACCTGGAGGAGGGCCTGCCGCCCGACATCGCCGCCGACTACGACTACGTGATCGCCGCAGACGTCATCGAGCATCTCTCCCGGCCCGAACGCGTCCTGTCCGACCTGCGGGACGTCCTGCGCCCCGGCGGCCGTCTGCTGCTCTCCGTACCGAACTTCAGCCACTGGTACGCGCGGCTGCGGGTCGTCCTCGGGGTGTTCGGATACGACCGGCGCGGCATCCTCGACGAGACGCATCTGCGCTTCTTCACCCGCGCCAGTCTGCGCCGCACGGTGCGGGCCGCCGGCTACGACGAACTGCGGCTCGCCGCCACCGGGGCGCCGTTCTGGTCCGTGCTCGGCGGCGGACCCGTGGCGAAGGTCCTGGGCGGGGCGTCCCGGCTGCTGACCCGTGTGCGGCCGACACTCTTCGGCTACCAGTACGTCGCAGTGCTCACCCCGCATGCGGCGCAGACGATCATCGCCGGGGAGCACGTCGATGTCCAAGACATTCTCAACCGCCAGTACGTCCCCGCCGAGCGGGCCGACCGCGTGGGTGCCACGGCCTGAGCCGAAGCCCCGGCCCCCGCGCAGGAGGAAGATCTTGACGCTGTCCAGCCTGTTGCTGCTGCTCTTCGCGGTGTTCTCGTCGGCGGGCGGCCAGATCATGCTCAAGCACGGCATGCGGTCCGCCGCCGCGGCCGCCCAGCACGGCGGCGGCTCGCTGGTGATGCGGGCCGCCACGACCCCGTGGGTCGTCATCGGACTGGTCGTCTTCGCCGTCTCCGCGGTGGCGTGGATGTCGACGCTGGCCCGCGTGCCGCTGAACATCGCGTACCCCTTCAACGCCCTGGGGTACCTGCTGATCGTCCTCGCGAGCTCCACCGTGCTGCACGAGCGGACGTCGCCGTGGACCTGGGGCGGCTCGCTGATGGTGGTGGCGGGGCTGGTGACGGTGATGGCGGGCCAGCAGTGACGACGGCGGCTCGGGCGAGGGCCGGGCCGCCCGTCGGCTCAGACCGCCGTCCCGGCCGGTGCCTCGCTCTGCTCGGCCGCCGCCTGCCGCGGCAGCGCCACCGCGCCCCGCTCCTCGGGCGGCGTCACCGGAAGCAGCTCGCGTTCCCCCAGCAGCACGTGGCGCACCACGCGCTCGGCCGCCCGGCCGTCGTCGAACGCGCAGAAGCGGGCCCGGAAGGCCGCGCGCAGCCCGGCGTTCGCCGCGCTGTTCCAGGTGCCGTCCGTGAGGACGCGGATCAGCTCGTCGGTGCTGCGGGTCACCGCTCCGGGGGTGTCTCCCGGGGCCCCCGACAGCAGGTCGAAGCAGACGCCCCGCACCGCGCGGTAGATCTCCCAGTCGGGGGCGTGCACCACGATGGGCCGGTCCAGGTTGGCGTAGTCGAACATCACTGAGGAGTAGTCCGTGACCAGTGCGTCCGCCGCCAGGCACAGTTCCTCGGTGCTCGGATGGCCGGAGACGTCCATGATGCCCGGCTGTGCGCCGAGTCCGCTGCCGTCGTGGAAGTAGTGGGCCCGGATCATGAGCACCGTGTCCTCGCCCAGCTCCCGCGCGATCCGGGCAAGGTCGAGCCGGCAGGTGTAGCCGCGCTCGTGGTCGCGGAAGGTCGGCGCGTACAGGACGGCGCGCTGTTCGGGGCGGATGCCCAGCGAGGCGCGTACGGCGGCGACCTGCTCGGGCGTGGCGTTCACGAGGACGTCGTTGCGGGGGTAGCCGGTCTCCAGGTGGCGCACGGCGCTCGGGTAGGCGCTCGTCCATGCCTCGGTGGAGTGCGGGTTGGACGACAGACTGACGTCCCAGCGGTCGACGCGGTGCAGCAGGTCAGGGAAGTTGAGGCCCTGCGCGGCCGCCGGGTACTGGTACTGGCCCACGCCCATCACCTTCAGCGGAGTGCCGTGATGGGTCATCACATGCATCTGACCGCGGCGCTTCACCACCTGGTTGGGGAAGTTGACGTTGCTGATGAAGTACGTGGCGCGGGCCATGACCGCCCAGTAGCGGCGCGAGCCCGGCACGACGTGGTCCACGCCGGGCGGGAGGGAGGCGGCCGCCTTCTTCGACACCACCCACACCCCGTGGACGTCAGGGGCCAGCTCGGCGGCCTTGTGGTAGATCGCCGCCGGGTTGCAGCTCATGCCGCGGTTCCAGTACGCGCTGTACACGGCGAGCCGGGGGTCCAGCGGGCGCAGCCGGTGGAGCCGGTACAGCACGGGGAGCACCCTGTGTGCCAGCCGGGACCGGGCCCCGGCCGCCGCGGCCCGCAGCCCGCGCCGCACGGTGAGCGCCGCGTCGAACCCGCGCAGCGCGGCCGTCCGGCCGCCGGCGAGGAGCCGCAGCCGCAGCCAGGCGAGGCCGCCGGGCGGCTGGTACCCGCGGGGCCGGTACTCCCGGTGGAAGGCGGCCACGGCCCGCACGTACGCGCGCCGGCGGCGTGAGACCTCCGTGTACGTCTCCAGCAGATGCTGCGAGGCCAGCTGGAACAGCGGGGCGTGCACCCCAGCGAAACGCGGTGTGCCCCGCAGGGCGTCGAACAGGTCGCAGAACTGCTCGACCACGTCGTGCGGGGCGACCCTTTCCGCGGGGTCGTCGAGCCCGGGGACGTACCGCCGCCGGCGGTGCTCGACGCAGGGGACGGGCAGCGCGGCGACGGTCTCCGCCGTCGCGAGCGTGCCGAGCGCGTACATCCGGTCCCCGTACGGGCCGGGGGCGAAGGGCACCTGGCCGCTCTCGTGGAAGTCGCGGCGGACCGCCCGGTTCCAGCAGACGGCCGCGACCCCCAGCAGTGCCGGGCGGTCGGCGAGCGTGCACAGGTCGGTGTCGCCCATCTCCGTCAGCAGGTGCAGCGAACGGCTCGGCAGCGGCAGTCCTCGGAACGGCCTGTGGACATGCCCGAACAGCAGCACGTCCGGGTCCTTCGCCGTCTCCAGCCGGTCCGCGATCAGCTGGAGCGCGCCGGGCAGCATGACGTGGGAGCCCTCCAGGAACAGCAGGTAGTCGCCCGTCGCGCGCTCGGCGCCCGCCGTGCGGCGGCCGTCCGAGCCCGCCGCTTCGGCGAGGTGCACGGCGCGCACGCGGGGGTCACGGGCGGCGATCTCGTCGAGCAACTGCCCCGAGCCGTCCGGTGATCCGTCGGCGACCCCGATGATCT
This sequence comes from Streptomyces sp. NPDC002867, assembly GCF_053591895.1. Taxonomy (NCBI): domain Bacteria; kingdom Bacillati; phylum Actinomycetota; class Actinomycetes; order Kitasatosporales; family Streptomycetaceae; genus Streptomyces; species Streptomyces sp. NPDC002867. The sequence continues at coordinate 41,025 of NZ_JBSFUR010000028.1, forward strand.
CGACATCGGCGAACGACTGCGTCAGTACCGATTCCAGGCACTCGCGCAGGCTTCCACGCACTAGACGGACAGGGACGACGATGCTCAGGCGGGGCATGAAGACTCTTTCTCGTACAGGTCACAGGGGGCGGACGGAGAGCGGGGCGCCGGTGGCGGGCCGCGGGCAGGGCAGCTGCGGGACGGTCCCGGCCGGCGGGACCGGGATCCGTTCGGCCGGCGGGACGAAGGCGGGCAGGCCCCCGGTCTCTTTCAGGAAGACCCGCCGTACGACACGCTCCGCCGCGTGGCCGTCGTCGTACGGGCAGAACCGCTCCCGGAACGCGGTCCGCAGCTGGGCCGAGCGCGAGCCGCGCCAGTGGCCCGTGGTGAAGATGTCGATCAGCTCCTCCTCGGTGCGGGCCACCGCGCCCGGCGGGCACGTGCGCACGTCGAAGTAGGTGCCGCGGGCCGCCTGGTAGGCGTCCCAGTCGGAGGTGTGCAGCACGATCGGGCGGTCCAGGCCCGCGTAGTCGAACATCAGGGACGAGTAGTCGGTGACGAGGGCGTCCGAGGCGAGCGCCAGGGACTCGACGCTCGGATGGCCGGAGACGTCCACGACCCGGTGAGCCGCTCCGAACGTGCCGCCGTCGGCGAGGTAGTGGGCGCGGGCGAGCACCACGAAGCGGTCGCCGAGCGCGTTCGCGAGCCGCGCCGGGTCCAGGGGCGGCCGCTGGGTGCGGCGGTAGTCGCGATGGGTGGGCGCGTACAGGATCGCGGTGCGGCCCTCCGGGACGCCGAGCGCGGCGCGCAGCCGGGCCACGTCGGCGGGCGTGGCCCGGTGGAAGACGTCGTTGCGGGGGTAGCCGTACTCGAGGACGGTGCAGGCCGCGGGGTACGCGCGCTCCCACACGAGCGTCGAATGCCGGTTGGCGGACAGGGAGTAGTCCCACTTGTCGGCGTTCGCGAGCAGCTGCTCGAAGTCCATGTCACGCGCCGCGGCCGGGCGTTCGCGAAGATCGATGCCCATCGTCTTCAGCGGGGTGCCGTGGTGGGTCTGGAGCATGATCTGACCGGGGCGCTTGACCATCCGGCGGTCGAAGTTCACGTTGTTGACCAGGTACTTGGCGCGGGCGAGCGCCGACCAGTGGGCGAACGAACCCGGCCGCAGACGCCGTGTCGCCGCCGGAATCGTGTGCTGGTGGGCGGGGTCCGCGATCCAGGCGGTGCGGATGTGCGGTGCGAGTTCGCGGACCTTCTCCTCGATCGCGGCCGGATTGCACGCGTAGCCGCGGTTCCAGTACGCGGAGAACACGGCCAGGTCCTTGCGGACGGGCAGCCTCAGCTGGATGCGGTAGTGCACCCGCACCGCGGCGGCGTGCAGCACCCGGCGGCCGGCGCCCGCGACGCGGCGGGCCCGCGCGCGCAGCAGGTCCGTCGTCCACAGCAGGCGGTAGACGCGGTGGCAGCCGTGCCGCATCAGCAGGTGCCGAAGCCGCCCGCGCAGCGAGGGACGCGCCCCCGGCGCGCGGTGGCGGGCGCAGTGCGCGCGGGCGCGGCGGAAGAACTCGGGGCGGCTGCCGAGGGGCAGCCGGCCGCGGGTGATGGCGAGCGTCGAGAAGTGGTCGACCATGCGGCAGAACAGGACGCCCCGCCAGTGCGCGAGCTCCGGCCGCGCGTCGAGGAACGCGAAGACGCGGTCGTACTGGTCGAAGATGTCGAAGTGCTTGCGGCTCGTGGTGGCGAGGATGTTGCCGCCCTCCCGGCGCTGGCGGTAGTACACGCACACCCGGTCCAGAGTGGCGACGGTGGACGCCGCCAGCAGCGCCGGATAGGTGAACGGGGTGTCCTCGTAGTAGCCCGGCGGGAAGGCGAGCCGCTCGCGCTCGACGAACTCCCGCCGGTACGCCTTGTTCCAGACCACCATCAGCAGTTTCAGCAGCCCGGGCCGGTCCTCCAGACGGAACGTCGCCGGCTCCTGCTCGCTCAGCAGCGCGGCGAACCTGTTCCGTGTGATCTCACCGGTCCAGTAGGTGCGGGCGTAGTCGTAGACCAGGACGTCGGGTTCGTCCGTGTGCTTGAGCCGGTCGGCGATCGCCTGGAGCGCGCCGGGTACGAGGGTGTCGTCACTGTCCAGGAAGATGACGTACTCGCCGCACGCGCGGGCGAGTCCGGCGTTGCGCGCACCGCCCAGGCCCGCGTTCTCCGGCAGGTGCACGGCCCGCACGCGCGGGTCGCGCGCCGCGACCTCGTCGATGATCGCACCGCAGGAGTCCGGCGAGCAGTCGTCGACGGCGATCAGTTCGAGGTCGTCGAAGCTCTGACTCAGCACCGACTCAAGGCATTCATGCAGGTAGGCCTGGACCTTGAACGCGGGCACGATGACGCTGAACCGGGGCACGGCACATCCATGGGTCGGCGCGGGCAGATGGCCCGAAAACGGCCAATGGGGTGACTTGGTTACGCCGCACGTGGCATCCGGGGGACGAGCGCGTGAAGGCGGCCCGGTTACGGGGAACCGGGCCGCCTCCTGTGCACGAGGGTCACTTGACGGCGCCCGCCATGACGCCCGAGACGAACTGCCGCTGGAAGGCGAAGAACACGATCAACGGGATGATCATCGACACGAACGCGCCGGGCGCGAGCACGTCGATGTTGTTGCCGAACTGCCGTACCTGGCGCTGGAGCGCGACCGTGATCGGCGCGGACTCGGAGTCCGCGAAGATCAGCGCGACCAGCATGTCGTTCCACACCCACAGGAACTGGAAGATGCCGAGCGAGGCGATCGCCGGTCCGCCCAGCGGCATCACGACCCGGGTGAACAGGCGGATCTCGCCCGCTCCGTCGAGCCGGGCCGCCTCCAGCAGCTCCCGGGGGATCTCCGCGAAGAAGTTGCGCAGCAGGAAGATCGCGAAGGGCAGGCCGAAGGCGACGTGGAAGAGGATCACGCCGATCGTCGTCTCGAAGATGCCGATGAGACCGAAGAGTTCGGACACCGGAACGAGCGCGACCTGTACGGGGACGACGAGGAGCCCGACGACGACCATGAACCACCAGTCGCGGCCCGGGAACTCCATCCACGCGAAGGCGTATCCGGCGAGCGCACCGATCACCACGACGAGCACGGTGGCCGGGACGGTGATCAGGACGGTGGAGACGAGGGAGCCGGTGATCACCTCGTTCTCCAGGAGGCGGGTGTAGTTCTCGGTGGTGAGCTGGGCGGGTGCGGTCAGCACCTCCCACCAGCCGCTCGCGGCGATGTCACCGGGGCTGCGGAGGGAGGAGAGCAGCAGACCGACGGTCGGCATCAGCCAGAACAGGGCGGCGAGGACGAGGAAGACACGCATCACGCCGCCGCCGGTGCGGGCGGCGATGCGGGTGGCGAGGGACTGCTTCGCCTTGACGGGCGCAGCGCTCGTGCCGGCCGTGCCGGTGCCGCTCATGGTGCTCATCGCCCGGCCTCCTTCCGCGTCCGCCGGATGTTGCTGTGCTTGCCCGGGGGGCGACCCCCGGACTCGCGGCAGGTGCCGGGTGCGGTGTGGCGCGTGTTCATCGCCCGGCCTCCTTCCGCATCCGCCGGATGTTGAGGAACATCACCGGCAGCACCAGCAGGAGCAGCAGGACCGCGATCGCGCTGCCGAGCCCGAGGTTCGCGTCCGTGCCGAACGACGAGCGGTACAGCTGGAGCGCGAGGACGTTCGCGTCGTCCTGCGAGGAGCCCGGCGCGATGATGAACACCAGGTCGAAGATCTTCAGCACGTTGATCATCAGCGTCACCAGCACCACCGCGAGCACGGGCGCCAGGAGCGGCACGGTCACCCTGCGGAAGACCTGCCACTCGTTCGCGCCGTCCACGCGGGCCGCCTCCAGCAGTTCGCGCGGCACGCTCGCCAGCCCCGCCGCGATCAGGACCATCGCGAAGCCGGCCCACATCCACACGTAGCTGCCGATGATCGCCGGGGTGACGAGGCCCGGGCCGAGCCAGTTCACGCCGTTGTACGGCTCGCGGAAGTTCTCCGCGGGCAGCCGCAGCAGCGCCCCCTCCGCCGAGGCGGGCAGGGTGAACCGCCCGTCCGCACCGGCCCGCGCCTCCGCGACGACCTTGCCGTCCTTGACCGCCTCCACCTTGATGCCCCTGAGCCCGAGTTCCCTGGCGTCGACGACGTTCGGCTTTCCGCCGCCGCCCCGGGTGAAGTCCAGCCACGCCGTGCCGTTGATCCCGTCACCGCCGGCCTCCGGCGCCTTCGCGGGCTCGGCGTCCGACGGCATCTTCGCGGGCGCCACCCCGACCAGCGGCAACTGGACGGGCGTTCCGGCCGAGACCGGCTCCTTGGTGACGAACGAACCGCCGCCGCCCGCCTTCAGCGGATGCGCGGGCAGCGGATGCGCCTTGGGGAAGCCCGCGGACTCGTTGAACGTGTCGTGCACGCCCACCCAGACCGCGTTGGCGACCCCGCGCTCCGGGTCCTGCTCGTACACCAGGCGGAAGATGATGCCCGCGGCGAGCATCGAGATCGCCATCGGCATGAAGACGATCAGCTTGAACGCCGTGCCCCAGCGGATCCGCTCCGTGAGCACCGCGAAGATCAGGCCGAGCGCGGTGGACACGGTCGGCGCCACCACCACCCAGATCGCGTTGTTCTTGACGGCGGTCAGGATGGTGTCGTCGGTGAAGATCTCCCGGTAGTTCCCCAACCCGGCGAAACCGCTGCCGGACTGGTCGAAGAACGACCGGTAGATCGAGTACCCGATCGGGTAGACCACGAGCGCGCCCAGCAGCACGAGCGCGGGCAGCAGGAAGCCCGCCGCCACGACTTTACGTGTGCCTGTCACGCTCTTGCGTGTACCGGCGGGGGGCGCCGGACGGGCCGGCCCCCCCGCTGTCGCGGCCGCCACGGCTTCAGTCCTGGTACGCCTTGGCCGCGTCGGCCTCCAGCCGCTGCTGGGTGCCCGCGATGTCCTTCGGGTTCTTCAGGAAGTCCTGGAGCGCCTTCCACTCACCCTTGCCGGGCGTGCCGCCGAACGACTGCGGCATCTGGTCCGACATGTCGAAGCGGAAGTCGTCACCCGCGGCGATCAGCGCCTTGGCGATGTCGCGCTGTACGTCGTTCGGGTACGCGGCCACGTCGAGGGACTTGTTCGGTGAGATGAAGCCGCCCGCCGCCGCCGAGATCGCCGCCGCGTCGGGCGAGGCGAGGAACGTCAGCAGCGCCTGTGCTCCCTTGCTGTCCTTGAGCGCCACGGCCGCGTCGCCGCCGGTCACCACGGGCGCCTCCGCACCGACCGCGGGGAACGGGAACACCTTCGCGTCGCCGCCGATCTCCGCGTCCGTCTGCGCGATGTTGACGGTGACGAAGTCGCCCTCGAAGACCATCGCGGCCTTGGGCTGGTCACCGCCGCTGAACGTCTGCGTGACGGAGGCGGGGAACTCGGTCTGCAGCGCGCCGTCCGCGCCGCCCGCGATCAGGGACGGCTTGCCCCACAGCTGCGCGATCGTGGTGAGCGCGTCCTTCACGGACGGGTCGGTCCACTTGATCTCGTGCTTGGCGAGCTGGTCGTACTTCTCCGGTCCCGCCTGGGAGAGGTAGACGTTCTCGAACCAGTCGGTGAGGGTCCAGCCGTCCGCGCCCGCGATCGAGACCGGCGTGACACCGGACGCGGAGATCGTCTCCGCCGTCGAGAGGAAGTCCTTCCACGTCTTCGGCGCGGCGGCGCCCGCGTTCTCGAAGACCGCGTTGTTGTACCAGATCAGGGACTTGTTGGCGGCCTTGTAGTAGACGCCGTACTGGGTGCCGTCCACGGCCCCGAGGTCCTGCCAGCCCTTCGAGTAGTTCTTCGCGAGCTGGGCCTTCGCCTCGGGGCCGACGGGCTTGGCCCACTTGCGCTGCACGGCCTGCTGGATCGCGCCGACCTGCGGCAGCATCGCCACGTCCGGCGGACTGCCGCCCGCGATCTTCGTACCGAGGAAGTTGACGATCGGGTCCTGGGCGGGAACGAAGGTGACCTTCGCGCCCGTGCGCTTCTCGAACTCGTCCAGGACCTTGGTGAAGTTCTCCTGCTCCGGTCCGCTCCAGACGGCCGCGACCTGGATGTTCTCGCCGTCCAGCTTGGGCAGTTGGACGGTCGTCGCCGGCTTCGTGGTTTCGTCGCCCCTGGGCCGGCCGGCGTCGCTGTCGCCGCCGCATCCGGTGAGGGCGAGCGCGCCGATGGCGGCGAACGCCACCGCGGCCCTGCTCGTACGAAGAGTTGTGCGCATTGCTGCCCCGTCTCTCCTGTGCGCTGCTGTCCCGTGACAGCAGGTCTACGCCCGAGCTGCGGGTGTCGCAATACCGCCTCCGGCGACAAGCGGCCTTTCGTGATGGCCTTGTGACGCGATGTCAGGCGGATGGCCCCACGGCCCGCCGCGCCCACGAGCGGATCAGGGATGCGCCGGGATGAGGGGCGGGACCGGACCGGCGTTGACCGACTGCGCGGCCCGTTGCAGAGCGCTGGCGAGCAGCGCCAGATCCGTCGGTCCGTTGCCCAGCTCGCGGACGGGACGGCGGGCCGGCGGGTCGCCCATCCGTTCCCACTCCAGCGGGACGACCGTGGGACGCAGCGTCGCCGTCCTCGGTATGCGGCCCGTGACGCGGCCGCTCTGGAACGGGGTCACCCGGCCGTCCGGATGCCCCAGCCTGCCCCGGCCGGGGGCCGGGTCGTCCGGACCCGGCGAGGCGGGCGGCGCCTGCAGCACCACGCGCAGCCGGGCCCCCTCCGCCAGGTGCGTGTCGGCAGTCCGGTCCGGACGCGAGGACGTCGCCACGAGATGCACTCCGAGCCGCCCACCGTCCCGGGCGACCGCATCCAGGGCCCGGACGACCGAACCGGCCGCCGGCCGGCCCGGGCTGCCGAGCGCCGGAGCCACCAGCGCGTCGAAGTCGTCGACCAGCACCACGAGGCGCGGCAGGGGGTCCGGCTCCTGGCTCTGCGTACGCCCGCCGGGGCGCAGCCGCAGGGTCCCGGACGCGGGCGAGTCCAGATCGCCGCGCTGCTCGGCGGGGCTGGGGCCGCGCTGGCCGACCATGCGGCCGGCGACCTCGCGCCGCGCCTGCCACTCGGCGAAGCCGACACCGTCCAGGAGCTCCGCGCGACGCTTGAGCTCGGCGCCCAGCGCCTGCGCGAACACCCGCATCCGCACCGGGTCGCTCGCCACCAGGTGTTCGGTGACGTGCGGCAGCTCCGTGCACGCGGCCAGGCCCTCACCGCGCTCGCCGCCTGCGCCGTCGACCAGGAGCAGACCGAGCCGGTCGGGGCGGCCGGCGGCGGCCAGGGAAGCGGCGGCCGCGCGCAGCAACTCGGTGCGGCCGCTGCCCGCGGGGCCCTCGATCAGCAGGTGCGGGCCCTCTTCGGCGAGGTCCACGGCGAGCGGGCCGCGCGGCCCCGAGCCGAGGACCACCGTGCCGTCGCCCGCCGATGCCCAGCGCGCCATCAGCGAGGCGGGCGTGGCCCGGGCGAGCCCCAGCTCGTCCAGCAGCCGTGCCGACTGCGGCAGCGCCGCGACCCGGCCCGGGTGCATCGGAGCACCCTCGGCGCGCAGGGGCGCGAGCGCGCGCCCGAAACGCTCCGCCCACGCCGGTGACACCGCGTCCACCGCACCGACCGTGCCGTGGCCCGCGAGCCGCCCACCGGCTACCCGTATCAGCCGCAGCGCGGTCGCCACGTCACCGCTGAGCATCGCGACGGCGCCGCACTCCCGGAAGGCGAGCGACGCCGCGCACGCGGACTCGTACGTCGCCGCCACGGGGGAGAGAGGGGAGGCGGCCGGGGTCTCGGCCAGACAGATCAGGTGGATCCCGGCGGCCGGGCCCGCGCCCGCGAGCCGCGCGGTGGTCTCGCGCAGCGCTGCGGAACCGGGGTCGCCGTCGACGATCACGACCGTACGCGGGCCGGTGTGCCGGTCGGCCGCGTCCGCCACGGCCCGGCGGTCGGCGCTCGGCCAGCCCTGGCCGAGCGGCCCCTCGTCCAGCCTGCGCGTCAGCTCGGCGGTGCGGGCGGTGGCCTGGTCGCGGTCGTAGGCGAGCAGGAGACGGCAGTCCTGGCCGTGCGCGGGACGCAGATGCGGCAGCCAGCCCAGCCATGCCCATTCGCTGCGCCGCTCCTCCAGGGTCCGGGAGCGGTCCGTGCTGATCAGCACGAACTCCAGATCGGAGGGGGAGTGCAGCGCGGCGAGCTGCGCCACGGCGGAGCGGGCGAGTCCGGCCAGCCGCGCCCGCGGGCCGGCCAGCCCGAGGGAGCCCGCCTCGCGCAGCGCGACGGTCACCGGTACGGAGGGCAGCTCGGCACGGTCGGTCGTGCCGAGCCGGATGACGAGGGACTCGGGGTGCTCCGGACCGCGCTCCCACAACCGGGGGCCGGGACCGAGCGCGGTCAGCAGCACGGCGGCGGGGTCGGGCCACGCCTCGACGGCGGGCGGGCCCGTGGTGACGTCCGGGCCGGCCGCCTCGTGCGGCTCTGGCACGCGCGCGTCGCGGCCGCCGGCGAGCCGCCGCGCCCAGGCGCCGATGCCGCGGCGCCGGGCGGTCGGCCCCTCGGGGGCCCGACTGCGGACCGGCTCCCCGCCGGACACGTCGAGCGCCCGCCCGTGGGTGTCGCCGCCGACGGGGGCGTACTGAGCGGGCACGCGGGGGCTCGCGGCGTCGGCCCGATACGTCTGCGACGACCCCGACCGGTCGGCCCGGTGGCGCTGCCCCTCGCGGGCCCCGGCGTCCGGCCCGTCGCCGCCATCGCCGTACTGCCCGGCACCGTCACGGCCGCGCCCGTACGTGTCGGCCGGCTCGGGTTGGTTGCCCGGGTGACCGCCCGGGCCGTGGGCGAGGCCCGCGCCTCCGGTGCTCGCCGGCTCGCGCCACGCGTTGCCGTGCCCGTACGCGTCGGTCGGATCGGCCGGAGGCGTGTCGGTGCGCCCCACGCCCTCGACGCCGCCGTGCCCGTACGCCTCGGCGGGCCGGGCCCACCGGGGGCGGCGCACGTCGCTGTTCTGTGCCCCCGCGCTCTCCGGGCCGGTCCGGCCCGGCCCCGTCGGCCCCGGCCAGCCGTCCCGGCCGCCGCCGGTGCCGGGCGCATCCGCGCGGCCCGTACTCCCGTGGCCTGTACCGGCCTGACCGTACGTGCCCGCCGGCCGCCGGGCGTCCGGGCTCTGCGCGTCTGCGCGCCCTGCCCCGTCGGCACCCGCCGGTCCCGGCCACCCGTCCCGGCCGCCGCCGGTGGCGTGGGTGTCCGGCGGTTCGCGCCGGGCGTCGCCGCGTCCGGCGGGCCTTTGGTCCGCGGGCCCGCCTCCGGACGCTCCTCCGGGCCCCGCGCCGGCCGCGCGCCCGGCGGCGGCCTGCTCGGAGGAGCTCGTCGGCCGGCGCAGTGTCTGACCTGTGGCCTCCGGGCCCGCTCCGGCCGGGGCGTCCGGTCCTTCCGGCGCGCCGGAAGGGCGAGAGACCCGCAGGTGACCCTCGCCGTCCGGGGTCGTCCGCAGTGGCTCCGGCGGCGGCGCGGTCGCCAGGCGCAGCGTCGACTCGCCCAGGCGCAGCAGCGCGCCCGCCGGGAGGCGGACCGGGCGGGTGTCGACGGACGCGCCGTCGACCGTCGTGCCGTTCGTCGAGCCCAGGTCCGCGACCGTCACCCGGCCGTCGTCCGCGACCGTCACCGCGCAGTGCAGCCGGGAGACGTCCGGATCGTCCAGCGGCACATCGGCGTCGGCCGAGCGGCCGACGCTTATCCGCCCGCCGTGCAGCAGATGGACCCCGCCCGCGTCCGGTCCGGCCACGACATGGAGCTGCGCCGCCGCGTCCACCGCGTCGTGCGCGTCCTCGTCGACGGGGGACTGGAGGGCGAGGACGGCTCCGTCCACCAGCGGCGGCTCGCCGAGTGTGCGCCGCTGGAGGTCGAGACGCTCCTGTCCCGCGTAGAGCACGACCGTGCCCGAGGTGTCCGGGCCGGAGACGGCGGCGGCGAGGCCGGAGGCCACCGCGGCCAGCGCGGTGCCCGCGGGCGCGGTGACCAGCACGTCGCAAGGGCGCCCCGCGGTCGCGGACGACCCCCCGCGCGGCGCGAGCACAGTCAGCCGGATCTGCATCGCCGTCAGCCATCCCTTCTGCGCGGGGTACCCGGCAGGGGAGCCGCCCTGATCGCCCCCCGCCCGGCAGGTCGGCACGAGCCATGAGCTCCCTCCCACGGCCATGTGCTGAGAGGCATCCTCGCACCTGCTGCCGACAACACGCCCGGGCCCCATCCGTAAGCGATCTTGATTGGTCGGCTCTGGGCGCAAAAGTGCCTGGTTGGCACAGGAACCGGAACGCCCCGCCCCCTGATCGTGACGTTCGCTGCACTTCCGTAGGGCAACCATCCGTACGATGCCCGCGTCTGTTCTTCGAACAGGCACCGGGGCGCGCACCGCCGGTGATCCGTTCGGCACCATTACAGTGGGTCGGACACCCGGCGGCCCGCAGGATCACCGCATCATCGGCAGCCCGGGTTCCAGAGGACCGACCAGCAGGGAGCGCATGACGTGCGGCCGGTAGGCAGCAAGTACCTGCTCGAGGAGCCGCTCGGGCGCGGCGCCACGGGCACCGTCTGGCGAGCCCGTCAGAGGGAGACCGCGGGCGCCGAGGCCGCCGTCGCGGGACAGCCCGGTGAGACCGTCGCGATCAAGGTCCTCAAGGAGGAGCTCGCGAACGACGCGGACGTGGTGATGCGCTTCCTGCGGGAGCGCTCCGTCCTCCTGCGGCTCACCCACCCGAACATCGTGCGCACCCGCGACCTGGTCGTCGAGGGCGATCTCCTCGCCCTGGTCATGGACCTCGTCGACGGCCCGGACCTCCACCACTACCTGCGCGACAACGGCCCGCTGTCGCCGGTCGCCGCCTCCCTGCTGACGGCGCAGATCGCCGACGCGCTCGCCGCCAGCCACGCCGACGGCATCGTCCACCGCGACCTCAAGCCGGCGAACGTCCTGCTGAAGACCGACGCCGACGGTCAGATGCACCCGATGCTGACGGACTTCGGCATCGCGCGCCTCGCCGACTCCCCGGGCCTGACCCGCACGCACGAGTTCGTCGGCACCCCCGCGTACGTCGCGCCCGAGTCCGCCGAGGGCCGCCCGCAGACCTCCGCCGTCGACATCTACGGCGCGGGCATCCTGCTGTACGAGCTGGTCACCGGCCGGCCCCCGTTCGCGGGCGGTACGGCGCTCGAAGTGCTGCACCGGCACCTCAGCGAGGAGCCCCGCCGCCCCACCACCGTCCCCGAGCCGCTGTGGACGGTCATAGAGCGCTGCCTGCGCAAGGAGCCCGGCGAGCGGCCCAGCGCCGAGAATCTCGCCCGCGGCCTGCGCACGGTCGCGGCCGGCATCGGTGTGCACTCCAACGCGGCCCAGGTCGACGCTGCCCTCGGCGTCGCCGCGCTGCTCGCGCCCGACCCCGCCCCGGCGCCCGTCCCCGAGACGCCCGGTGCCGCGGACCCGACGCAGGTCCTGCCGAACACGGGCGGCGGTCAGGCGTACGACCCGTCGGCCGCGACGAGCGTCATGCCGCAGACCGGACGCCCGGGCGGCGGCGCCGACCCGACCTCCGTGATGCCCCCCGTCCCGCCGGGCGACGCGCAGCGTCCCGAGGATCCGCACCCCTGGCAGTCGCAGCTGCGCGCAGCCCGCGACCGCAACGAGCAGACGCAGGTGCAGTACCTGGACCCGAGCCAGGACCCGCTGCGCCGCCGCCCTCAGCGCCAGGCGCCGCCGCCCCAGCCGCCGCAGTATCAGCAGCGGCCCCCACAGCGCCCCCAGCCGCAGCCGTACCCGCCGCAGCCCCAGCGCCACCAGCCCCAGCGCCATCAGCCCCAGCCGTACGCGCCCCCGCAGGCGCCGCCCCAGCAGCCGCGACCGCCGCGCGAGCCGCGCCGGCGCAGCGCCAACCCGGTCCGCATCCCCGGCCTCGGCTGCCTCAAGGGCTGCCTGGTGATGATCGTGCTGTTCTTCATCGGCGGCTGGCTGATCTGGGAGCTCACACCGCTCCAGAGCTGGATCGCCGAGGGCAAGAGCTACTGGGACGCGATCGGCGACGGCATCACCAAGGTCACCGACTGGATCTCGCAGCTCGGTGAGGCGAAGGACACCGCCGATCAGATCCAGAACCAGCAGTAACAGCGGTAGCCCTGTCGTTTTGTCGACTTCTGCGGGCTGATTTGTTCCGCAGAGGTGGAGGTTGGTGTCATCCGGGGCACACAGGTCCCCGCGCCCGCGTACGTTATGGGGCAACGCCAGCCGCTGAGGGAGCAGTCTTGGCACGGAATATCGGCAGCCGGTACACGGCCCATCAGATCCTGGGGCGGGGAAGCGCGGGCACGGTGTGGCTCGGCGAGGGCCCCGAAGGGCCCGTGGCCATCAAGCTTCTTCGCGAGGACCTGGCCTGCGACCAGGAACTGGTCGGCCGCTTCGTCCAGGAGCGCACGGCCCTCCTCGGGCTCGACCACCCCCGGGTGGTCGGCGTCCGCGACCTCGTCGTCGACGGCAACGACCTCGCGCTGGTCATGGACCTCGTACGCGGCACCGATCTGCGCACCCGGCTCGACCGCGAGCGCCGGCTCGCGCCCGAGGCGGCGGTCGCGATCATCGCGGACGTCGCCGACGGCCTCGCCGCCGCCCACGCGGCCGGGGTCGTGCACCGGGACGTCAAGCCGGAGAACATCCTGCTCGACATGGAGGGCCCGCTCGGTCCGGCCGGGTCTCACCCGGCGCTGCTGACCGACTTCGGCGTCGCCAAGCTGATCGACACCCCGCGCCGCACCAAGGCCCTGCGGGCCACGGGCGGCGGCGCCCCGAACCCGTCGGGGATCATCGGCACGCCGGACTACATCGCGCCCGAGATCGTCGAGGGCCTGCCGCCCCGCGCGGCGGTCGACATCTATGCGCTGGCCACCGTCCTGTACGAGCTTCTGGCGGGGTTCACTCCCTTCGGCGGCGGTCATCCCGGGGCCGTCCTGCGGCGCCATGTCACCGAGACCGTCGTCCCGCTGCCGGGTATCCCCGACGAGCTGTGGCAGCTGATCGTCCAGTGCCTGGCGAAGGCGCCCGCCTCCCGGCTGCGCGCCTCCGAGCTGGCGCACCGGCTGCACGACCTGCTGCCGACGCTCGCCGGTATGCCCCCGCTGGATGTCGACGAGCCCGACGCGGAGCCGGCGCCCGAGCCGTACGAGGACGTGGCCCCGGCCGTCCGGGGCGAGGCGCGCCGCCGGGGCGCGGTCCCGCTCGTCCCCGGATCGGCCCCGGCCGATTCCAACCGCGACACCCACACCTCGATGCGGGTGCCCGCCCCGGACGAGCTCGCGGGCGGGGCCCACGGCACCGCCCGGGCACCCCGCGCCCCGGGCCAGCGTCGCCCCGGCTCGGCCCGCAACAGGGCGGCTTCGGTGCGCAAGCGCCGCATCACCGTGGGTGTCGCCGCCGTGGTGGTGGCCGCGGCCGTGGGGGTCGGCGGCTGGCTGGCCGCCGGCGGCGACGACACCGAGCCCACGCCGGAGGAGACGCGGCAGTCGGCTCCCTCGGAGCCCTAGGTCCCGTCCGGCCCGGCCCCGTCCCCAGGGGCCGGAAGCAGGGGCAGCACGGGTTCCGCCGCTCAGCCGTTACGCTGGACCCGTGGCAGTCGTCGATGTTTCCGAAGAGCTGAAGTCCCTTTCCTCGACCATGGGGTCGATCGAGGCCGTTCTGGACCTCGACAGGATGAGGGCAGACATCGCCGTGCTCGAGGAGCAGGCGGCGGCACCGTCCCTGTGGGACGACCCCGAGGCGGCGCAGAAGATCACGAGCAAGCTTTCGCACCTCCAGGCCGAGGTGCGCAAGGCCGAGGCGCTCCGCGGCCGTATCGACGACCTCGAGGTGCTCTTCGAGCTCGCGGAGGACGAGGACGACCCGGACACCCGTGCCGAGGCCGAGATCGAGCTGCAGGCCGTGCGCAAGGCGCTGGACGAGATGGAGGTCCGCACCCTCCTGTCCGGCGAGTACGACGAGCGCGAGGCGCTGGTCAACATCCGCGCCGAGGCCGGCGGCGTCGACGCCGCCGACTTCGCCGAGCAGCTGCAGCGCATGTACCTGCGCTGGGCCGAGCGACACGGCTACGGCACCGAGGTCTACGAGACGTCCTACGCGGAAGAGGCCGGCATCAAGTCGACCACCTTCGTCGTCAAGGCGCCGTACGCGTACGGCACGCTCTCCGTAGAGCAGGGCACGCACCGTCTGGTGCGCATCTCGCCCTTCGACAACCAGGGCCGCCGCCAGACGTCCTTCGCGGGCGTCGAGGTGCTGCCGGTCGTCGAGCAGTCCGACCACGTCGAGATCGACGAGTCGGAGCTGCGCATCGACGTGTACCGGGCGTCCGGCCCCGGCGGCCAGGGCGTCAACACCACCGACTCGGCGGTGCGCATCACGCACATCCCGACCGGCATCGTGGTCTCCTGCCAGAACGAGCGCTCCCAGATCCAGAACAAGGCGAGCGCGATGAACGTCCTCCAGGCGAAGCTGCTGGAGCGCCGCCGCCAGGAGGAGCAGGCCAGGATGGACGCCCTCAAGGGCGACGGCGGCAACTCCTGGGGAAACCAGATGCGTTCGTACGTCCTGCACCCGTACCAGATGGTCAAGGACCTGCGTACGGAGTTCGAGGTGGGCAACCCGCAGTCGGTGCTCGACGGCGAGATCGACAGCTTCCTGGAAGCCGGAATTCGCTGGCGCAAGCAGCAGGAGAAGTAAATCCTCGCTTTGTCGACAAGGGAACTGCCGCCCACCGGGCGGCAGTTCCCGTTTGTGTCACAGTTGCATCCCTGCACGTCAGTCAACTGACAGCATTTCGGACATCGCGCCCGCAACGACCTTGACGCTGTTGCGAAATCTGGGAAAGCTGGCGCGCGGCATGCGTATCTCCGGGGCGTGTGTGAACGGGGGCACAGAGCAAAGACCCCCGAGCCGGCTGCCCCGGGCGCTGCTCCAATGACGAGATAGCTACTGGGGGTAGCAGCCAGATGACCAAGAAGACGCGGATCCGTGTCGCGCGTATAGCCGCCGGCGCGGTGATCGCCGCGGGTGCGTCGCTGACCGCCGCCGGCGCCGCACAGGCCCTCGACATCAACGTGGGCCCCCTTGAGGTCTCCGCCAACGCGGACGAGAACGGCATCGACGCCGGTATCGGCATCAATGAGCCCGAAGAGCCCTGCGACGTCGCCCCGCTGGGCTGCAACCCGGGCGACCCGGGCGACCCCGGTGACCCGGGCGACCCCGGTGACCCGGGCGACCCCGGTGACCCGGGTGACCCCGGTGACCCCGGTGACCCGGGTGACCCCGGTGACCCGGGCGACCCGGGTGACCCCGGTGACCCGGGCGACCCGGGTGACCCCGGTGACCCGGGCGACCCGGGTGACCCCGGTGACCCGGGCGACCCCGGTGACCCGGGCGACGGCAACGGCGGCAACGGCGGCAACGGCAACGGCGGCAACGGCAACGGCGGCAACGACACCGACCCCAACGGCGGCGTGATCGACGGTGACGGCACCGACACCGACAACGCCGGCTCGCAGCCCGTCGAGCAGGGCCAGGGCAAGGAAGAGCTGTCCGGTACCGGCAACGGCAACGGCGGCGAGCTCGCCGAGACCGGCGCTGCCGAGACCACGTTCCTGCTGATCGGCGCCGCGACGATGATCGCCGGTGGCATCGGCTTCCGCATGCTGCCGCGTCTCGTCGGTGGCGGACGCGCTGCTGTCTGAGCGATACGGACCGTAACAAGCGCATAGCGCAACACAAGGGCCCGGGTGCCGAGCACCCGGGCCCTTCGGTGTGTCCTGGGCTATGCGGTCCTGTACGCCGCGAACATCGCCAGTGTCGCTATCAGGGCCACCAGCAGAGCCAGCAGCGTCACGGGGCTCATGCCGCCGAAGGGGCCCTGCTGCTGGAGGCGCTCACGATTGGCCCGGCAGACCGGGCAGCGGCCCTCGGCAACGGGTGCCGCGCAGTTGGCGCACACCAATCGGTCGTAGGTCATGCGCTTTCCTCCTCCCGCGCGCCGGAGCCGCAGGCGCGGACCGTCAGCACATTTCTCTCCCGACAACGCACTGGGAATGGCCACTGTTCCCCTACCACTGTGCCAGCTCACGCGCTTTTCGGCGCGCCCCGCCGGATTACCCCCGTTCCTCGACCGGACAAAAAGGGCAAGTCGGGGCGGTGCCTGCACGGCCCGTCCCGGTTCGCGTAAGGTCACGCACACCTACTCCCGGCCGACCGTGGTGCACCCGTGATCCGATTCGACAACGTCTCCAAGAGCTACCCCAAGCAGAACCGACCTGCCCTGCGCGACGTCTCCCTCGAAATCGAGAAGGGCGAGTTCGTCTTCCTCGTGGGGTCGTCCGGTTCCGGCAAGTCCACGTTCCTGCGGCTCCTCCTCCGCGAGGAGCGCGCCAGCCAGGGCATGGTCCATGTCCTCGGCAAGGACCTGGCCCGCCTGTCCAACTGGAAGGTGCCGCACATGCGGCGCCAGCTGGGCACCGTCTTCCAGGACTTCCGCCTCCTGCCCAACAAGACCGTCGCCGAGAACGTGGCGTTCGCCCAGGAGGTCATCGGAAAGCCGCGCGGCGAGATCCGCAAGGCCGTGCCGCAGGTCCTCGACCTTGTCGGACTCGGCGGGAAGGAGGACCGGATGCCCGGTGAGCTCTCCGGCGGTGAGCAGCAGCGCGTGGCGATCGCCCGTGCCTTCGTCAACCGCCCGATGCTGCTGATCGCGGACGAGCCGACCGGAAACCTCGACCCGCAGACGTCGGTCGGCATCATGAAGCTGCTGGACCGCATCAACCGCACCGGTACGACCGTGGTGATGGCGACGCACGACCAGAACATCGTCGACCAGATGCGCAAGCGCGTCATCGAGCTCGAGCAGGGCCGTCTCGTACGCGACCAGGCACGCGGCGTCTACGGCTACCAGCACTGAGCCCGGACAGACTGAAAGGCTGAAAGCACGCCATGCGCGCCCAGTTCGTCATGTCGGAGATCGGTGTCGGTCTCCGTCGCAATCTCACGATGACGTTCGCCGTCATCGTCTCCGTCGCCCTGTCGCTCGCTCTCTTCGGTGGCGCGCTGCTCATGCGTGAGCAGGTCAACACGATGAAGGACTTCTGGTACGACAAGGTCAACGTCTCCATCTTCCTGTGCAACAAGAACGACGCGGCCACGTCGGCCCAGTGCGCCAAGGGCGCCGTCACCAGTGCGCAGAAGGAACAGATCGAGTCCGATCTGAAGAAGATGGACGTCGTCGACACCGTCGACCACGAGACGGCCGAGCAGGCGTACAAGCATTACAAGGAGCAGTACGGCGACACCCCCATCGCGTCCACCATCACGCCGGACCAGATGCAGGAGTCGTTCCGGGTCAAGCTCCACGACCCCGAGAAGTACAAGGTGGTCGCGACCGCGTTCGCCGGCCGGGACGGTGTTCAGTCCGTCCAGGACCAGCGCAACATCCTGCAGAACCTCTTCGACTTGATGAACGGCATGCGCATCGCCGCCCTGTGCGTCATGGGCCTGATGCTCGTCATCGCGATGATGCTGATCGTCAACACCGTGCGCGTTTCGGCGTTCAGCCGACGGCGTGAAACCGGCATCATGCGCCTGGTGGGTGCGTCCAGCTTCTACATCCAGACGCCGTTCATCATGGAGGCCGCCGTCGCCGGCGCGCTCGGCGGAGCCGTCGCCTGCGTGATGCTGCTCGTCGGACGGTACTTCCTCATCGACAACGGCCTTGCGCTGGCGGACAAGATGCAGTTGGTGAACTTCATCGGCTGGGACTCCGTTCTGGCCGTGCTGCCCCTGATCCTTGTGATCGGTCTGCTGATGCCCGCTGTTGCGGCTTTCATCGCATTGCGCAAGTACCTCAAGGTGTGACAAGCGCCCCGGGCGCCGTACGGTCAACCGCCGTACGGCGCCCTTCGCTTGTCCTAGACTCGACGCCATGTCGGGACCGGAGTTCAGTCCTCGGCCCCACGGCATCCGCCGTGGGGCAGCCCTGACCTTGGTCTTCGCGACCGTTCTCGCCACCGCCGCCGCCACCGGCGGTCTGCCGGGCGAGGGGCAGGAGACGTCGCGCAGGCTCTCCGTCCGCGCGGCGGCCGCGACCGTGGACCGCGACGCGGTCGCACGGGCCGCCGTCGAGGCGATGGCGGACGGCAAGTCGGGCACCGAGGCGGCGGAGGAGTTCGTCAGCCGCAGCGGCGACCGCTGGAGCGCGGTGTACGACAGCGAGGAGTTCGAGGAGTTCGAGAACGCCCTCGACGGCGAGTACACCGGAGTGGGCCTGCGGACCCGGCGCACCGGCGGCCGCACGGAGGTCGCGGAGGTCCAGAAGGGCGGTCCCGCGGACCGGGCCGGGATCCGGCCCGGCGACCGGTTGCGGACCGTGGACGGGCAGGAGGTCGCCCGGCGTCCGGTCACCGACGTCGTGGCGCTGCTGCGCGGGGCGGACGGCACGGACGTCGTCCTCGGACTGGAGCGGGACGGCCGCCGCTGGACCGAGACCCTGACCCGCGCCCGGCTGACCACCGAGAGCGTCACCGTCCGTCACCTCGGCGAGGACACCGTGATGATCAAGGTCTCCTCGTTCACCAAGGGTTCGGGCGCGCGGGTGCGGGAGGCGGTGCGCCGGGCACCCGAGGGCGCGGGCGTCCTCCTGGACCTGCGGGGCAACCCGGGCGGCCTGGTCTCCGAGGCCGTGACGGCCGCGTCCGCCTTCCTCGACGGCGGCCTGGTCGCCACGTACGACGTGCGCGGCGAGCAGCAGGCGCTCTACGCGGAGGGCGGCGGAGACACCCGCCGGCCCCTCGTCGCCCTGGTCGACGCGGGCACGATGAGCGCGGCCGAGCTGGTCACCGGCGCGCTGAAGGACCGCGGCCGGGCGATCACCGTCGGCTCGCGCACCTTCGGCAAGGGCTCGGTGCAGATGCCGAGCCGGCTGCCCGACGGCTCGGTGGCCGAGCTCACGGTGGGCCACTACCGCACTCCGTCGGGTGACAGCGTGGACGGCGAGGGCATCACCCCGGACCTGCCGGCGGGCGAGGGCGCCGAACAACGTGCGCAGTCGGTATTGAGTGGCCTCAAGGGGGCCTCGTAGTGCGAAAATGAGCGCACTATGGCAAAGGAAAAAGGGCGCAAGCTGATCGCGCAGAACAAGAAGGCGCGGCACGACTACCACATCATCGACACCTACGAGTGCGGTCTCGTGCTGATGGGGACCGAGGTGAAGTCGCTGCGTCAGGGACGGGCCTCGCTGGTGGACGGCTTCGTCCAGATTGACGGCCACGAGGCGTGGCTGCACAACGTGCACGTCCCCGAGTACAGCCAGGGCACGTGGACGAACCACAGCGCGCGACGCAAGCGGAAGCTGCTGATGCACCGGGCGGAGATCGACAAGCTCGAGTCGAAGTCCCAGGAGACGGGTCACACGATCGTGCCCCTCGTCCTGTACTTCAAGGACGGCCGGGCCAAGGTCGAGATCGCGCTGGCGAAGGGCAAGAAGGAGTACGACAAGCGCCAGACGCTGCGGGAGAAGCAGGACCGCCGCGAGGCGGACCGCGCGATGTCGGCGGTGCGACGGCGGCAGCGGGCGTAGCCGCGGGAATACGGTGGCACCGTCGTGCGTTGGTCACGTACGATGGCTCCTGCCCCGCACGGCAGGGGCGACGATTGATAAATCAACATGGGGATGATCGGTTTCGACAGCGGATGTCGAAGCAGGGGAAGCGTGTCGAGGAAGCGGCAATGATCTCGTTAACCATATGTCGCAACCAATAATCGCCAACACCAAGCGCGATTCCTTCGCCCTCGCTGCCTAAGTAGCGACTCGCGAAGTGTCAGCCCGGGGCTGTTCCCGACCCGGATCCTGGCATCAGCTAGGGAACTAAACCTCTAGGCCCGGTCACGGGGTCGAGAGGGAAACCAAACAGTGACTGAGCCCGTCGGAGACTTGTCCGCGTGATCTCCGGGGCCGAGAAAAGCGCAGCGGACTGCACACGGAGAAGCCCTGGTTCTGCACCGTTGGACGCGGGTTCGATTCCCGCCATCTCCACCGATGGAGGTCCCGGAGGCATACGCCCCCGGGGTCCCCGCATCCCATGTGGACAAGGCCCGGCAGCTACGGCAGCCGGGCCTTCGTCATGCCCGCCACCGCCAGCGCGACCGCCGCGGCGCACACCGGCACGGCGTATCCGGCCGCGGGGCTCAGGTGCTCCACCACCCAGCCGCCGCTCGCCGATCCCGCCGCGATGCCCCCGAGCAGCGCGGTGACGGCCAGGGTCATGCCCTCGTTGACCTGGCCCGGCGGGGTCAGACGCTGGACCGCGGTCATCCCGGTCACCATCGTCGGCGCCGTCGCCATGCCCGCCAGCAGCAGGGCGCCCGCGACGGCGAGCACCGAGCCGGTGCCCGCGGCGGCCAGCAGCGGCAGCGACATCAGGACCGTCATCGCGGTGAGCGTGGTCACGAGTCCGGCCGCCCGCCCGACCCGGCCGTAGACCAGGCCGGCGGCGCACGAACCCGCGGCCTGGAGCGCGAGCACCGCACCTGCCGCCGGACCGTCGACGAAGGCGAGCGTGACGACCTCCATCGCGCCGAAGACCGCTCCCGTGGCGAGGAACACCAGGAGCAGGGCGGGCATGCCGGCGGCGCGCAGCGGCGAGCCCGCGGCGGTACGCGGTGCCGGGGGCGGCTCGGTGGAACGCTGCGCGGCGAAGACGAGGACGCCCACGAGGAGCAGGATCGCGGCGGTCAGCGTGCCCGCTTCCGGGAACAGCGCCGCGCACAGGAACGCCGCGAGGACGGGTCCGAGCATGAAGCAGAGCTCGTCGGCCGCCTGCTCGAAGGAGTTCGCCGTGTGCAGGGCGGCCGGATCGCCCCGGTGCAGGTGCGCCCAGCGGGCCCGGGACATGCCCCCGGTGTTGGGGATGGTGGCGGTCGCCGCGTAGGCGGCGAACAGTGTCCAGTCGGGCGCGCCGAAGCGCACGCACAGCAGCAGGGCCAGCTCGCCGAGCACCGCGAGGACCGTGGCGGGCACGGCGATCCGTGCCTGGCCGTACCGGTCGACGAGCCGTGCCGTCCACGGCGCGACCAGCGCGGTGGCGGCGAGCCCGGTCGCGGTGACGGCGCCGGCCAGCGCGTACGAACCGCGGGACCCGGCGATCATGATGACGGCGCTTACGCTGAACATCCCCATCGGAAGGCGGGCGATCAGATTTCCCGCGGTGAACGCGCGGGCACCGGGCGTGGCGAACAGCCGCCCGTAGGGGCCGGGCGGCCTGCGCCGCCGCACGCGCCGCGCAGGAGCCTCGAGCCCGGCGGTCCGCGTCGCGTCGTCACCCGCGTCGAAGCGGGGCACGAAGGCCGGGGACCCGGGCGTGATCGCGGGCAGGGGAGGGCGAGCGGCCTCGTGCGGCCGGGGGGTCTGCGGCATGGCTCCACCCTCACGGCTGCCTGCGTGGCCCGTCCAACACCTGATCGATGGCCATTCACGCACCTGTGTTGTTGAATGCGGCGTGCCCCGAGATCTGGATCCGCGCCTGCTGCGCGCCTTCGCCGCCGTCGCCGACGAGCTCCACTTCACCCGCGCCGCCGCCAGGCTCTACGTCGCCCAGCAGGCGCTCAGCCGTGACGTCCGACGGCTCGAACGGGAGCTGGGCGTCGAGCTGTTCGTGCGGACCACCCGGCATGTGACGCTCACCGCGGACGGCGAGCGGCTGCTGCCGTACGCCCGGCGGGTGCTCGCCGCCCAGGACGAACTGCGCGCCGCCGCCGACGGGGCCGCGCGCCCGCTGCTGGTCGACCTCAACAGCCCGGGCCCGACCATGACGTCCGCGCGCGTCCTGGCGCGCGCCCGTGAACTCGCCCCGGAGTGCGAGCTGATGGCCCGCTACGAGAGCGGACTGAGCCATGCCGCGGCCGAGATCCTGGCCGGCCGGCTCGACGTGTCCTTCGGGCGCTTCGCCGGACTGGCGCCCTCTGTGCGGGCGCAGCTCGCCCAGCAGCCCGTACGGCTGGAGCCCATGGCGGTCCTGCTGCCCGAGACCCATCCGCTCTCGCCACTGGAGCGTGTCCCGCTGGGCGCGCTGGCCGGCGAGACCGTGTACGCCGGAGACGGGAACCCGAGGACACCGGAGTGGACCGACCTGGCGCGGAAGCTGTTCGCCGGGCGGGGCATCACCGTCGCGCCGCCCGCGCCGCTGGCGGTGGGCGAGGAGGAGTTCCGGCGGGTGATGGAGAAGTTCGGCAATCCGGTGCTCGTGGTCGTCGACTTCCCGGCACTCCCCGGTACCGTACGGCGGCCGCTCGTCGATCCCGTGCCGCTGTCGCCGGTCTCGCTGGTGTGGCGCAAGGGGCTGCGCCACCCCGGTCTGGAGGCGCTGCGCCGCGCGGCGGCCGAGCTGGCCGAGCGGGAGGGCTGGCTGGAAAGGGATCCCGCACAATGGCTGCCCGAGGGCGATACGTCCCTGATGTACGGTCGGTCCTGAGGCCGTCCCGACGGCGCGGCCGCCCGCCGTGGCCTGCCGCCCGCCGAGGCGCCGGCCTCACGGGGCCGGTACGGCGGACGTGAGAGCAAGGTTTCGCACCGGTCACCTCACGGCACCGGCCTGAAACGCGCCGTCCATAGCGTCGTATCCCACGACGAGACCCAGGTGGAGGCGCGTGATGGCAGGCCGATGGATCGAACAGTGGGACCCCGAGGACGAGACCTTCTGGCAGACGAAGGGGGAGCGGATCGCCCGGCGTAATCTCCTCTTCTCCGTACTCAGTGAGCACATCGGGTTCTCGATCTGGAGCCTGTGGTCCGTGATGGTCCTCTTCATGGGGCCCGAGTACGGCGTGGACCCGGCCGGGAAGTTCTTCCTGATCGCCACCGCGACCGTGGTGGGGGCCGTGATCCGGGTGCCGTACACCTTCGCCGTCGCCCGGTTCGGCGGACGCAACTGGACCGTCTTCAGCGCGCTGCTGCTGCTCCTGCCGACCGGCGCGGCCTACGCGGTGATGGAGCCCGGCACCTCGTACGGCACGTTCATCGCGGTCGCCGCCCTCACCGGCGTCGGCGGCGGCAACTTCGCCTCGTCGATGACGAACATCAACGCCTTCTTCCCGCTGCGGAAGAAGGGCTGGGCGCTGGGCCTCAACGCGGGCGGCGGCAACATCGGCGTCCCCGTCATCCAGCTCGTCGCCCTGCTGATCATCGGCACCGCGGGAGCGGCCCACCCGCGGCTCGTGCTCGGCATCTACATGCCGCTCATCGTGGTCGCCGCCGTGTGCGCGGCCCTGTGGATGGACAACCTGGCGCCGGTCAAGAACGACACCGGGGCCGCGAAGGACGCCGCCAAGGAGGGCCACACCTGGATCATGGCCTTCCTGTACATCGGCACCTTCGGCTCGTTCATCGGCTACAGCTTCGCCTTCGGTCTCGTGCTGCAGACGCAGTTCGGGCGCACCCCGCTGCAGGCCGCGTCGCTCACCTTCATCGGCCCGCTCCTCGGCTCGCTGATCCGGCCCCTCGGTGGAGCGCTCGCCGACCGCTTCGGCGGCGCCCGCATCACCCTGTGGAACTTCGCCGGCATGGCCGCCGCCACCGGAGTCGTCGTCGCCGCGTCCGTCCAGGAGTCCCTCGGCGTCTTCCTCGTCGGGTTCATCGGCCTGTTCGTCCTCAGCGGGCTCGGCAACGGCTCGACGTACAAGATGATCCCCGGCATCTTCCAGAACAAGGCGCTGGCCATGGGCATGACCGGCGAGACCGCGGCCGCCTACGGGCGCCGGCTCTCCGGCGCCTCCATGGGGCTCATCGGCGCGGTCGGCGCGGTCGGCGGGCTCGCGATCAACCTCGCCTTCCGCCAGTCCTTCCAGACGGCGGGCACCGGCACCGCCGCCTTCGTCGCCTTCCTCGCCTTCTACGCGGTGTGCTCCGCGCTGACGTGGGCGGTATACCTTCGCCGGCCCGCCGTCGTCCCGGCCCGCACCGCGGACACCGCGACGGAGCCCGCGCCGGAGTACGCCCGGGTCTGAACCGGCGGGAAGCATCAGTGGGTGTGTAACAAGGGCGAAATCTGAGCGATCCGGGCCTGTCACGCACCTTTGACAGGCTCGGCCGCCAGTTCAGCAGTCCAATGGGGTACATCCAGGCAGATTCAGTAGGGACGACCGAGATGCACGACCACGGCCAACCACACGGCCCGCTCGCGGGCTTCACCGTCGGCGTCACCGCCGCCCGCCGCGCCGACGAGCTCGGCGCACTGCTGCGGCGGCGGGGCGCGGCCGTGCTGCACGCCCCGGCGCTGCGTATCGTTCCGCTCGCCGACGACGCGGAGCTGCTCGCCGCCACCAAGGAACTCATCGACCACGCGCCCGACGTGGTCGTCGCCACCACCGCCATCGGCTTCCGCGGCTGGGTCGAGGCCGCCGACGGGTGGGGCTTCGGCGAGGACCTGCTCGCCCGGCTGCGCGGCGTCGAACTCCTCGCGCGCGGTCCCAAGGTGAAAGGCGCGATCCGGGCCGCCGGGCTCACCGAGGAGTGGTCCCCGGCCTCCGAGTCCATGGCGGAGGTACTGGACCGGCTGCTGGACGAGGGCGTCTCCGGCCGCCGCATCGCGCTCCAGCTGCACGGCGAGCCGCTGCCCGGGTTCGTCGAATCGCTGCGGGCCGCGGGCGCCGACGTCGTCCTCGTCCCGGTGTACCGGTGGATGGAGCCCGAGGACATCGCCCCGCTCGACCGGCTCCTCGACGCGACGATCGCGCGCGGCCTGGACGCCGTGACCTTCACGAGCGCGCCCGCCGCGGCCTCCCTGCTCTCCCGCGCGGAGAGCCGCGGGCTGCTGGGCCGGCTGCTGGAGTCCTTCGACCACGACGTCCTCGCGGCGTGCGTGGGGCCGGTCACCGCGGTGCCGCTCCAGGCGGCGGGGGTGACCACGGTGCAGCCGGAACGGTTCCGGCTCGGCCCGCTCGTGCAGCTGCTCGGCGCCGAACTGCCCGCTCGCGCCCGTACGCTGCCGATCGCGGGCCATCGTGTCGAGATCCGGGGTCACGCGGTCCTGGTCGACGACGACCTGCGCCCCGTGCCGCCCGCGGGTATGGCGCTGCTGCGGGCCCTGTCGCTGCGCCCCGGCTGGGTCGTCTCCCGGGCCGACCTGCTGCGGGTGCTGCCGGGCACGGGCAAGGACGAGCACGCCGTCGAAACGGCGATGGCGCGCCTGCGGACGGCGCTGGGCGCGCCGAAGCTGATCCAGACGGTGGTCAAACGCGGGTACCGGCTGTCGCTGGACCCGTCGGCGGACACGAAGTACGCGGGGGCCTGAGCCGGGGTCGCGCGGCGGGTTGCCGGTCTCTGCCCCGGCCCCGCGCCTCAAGCGCCGGCGGGGCTGGATTCCGCCCGGTTGCCGGGTGCGGGGCCGACGCGGGCTTTCGGGGGAAGGGGCGGGCGGGCACTCTGGTGGGGACAGCCGGTCGTGAAACCCTAGGCGGTGACAGGCACATGGCGGCGGGCACGGGCTCGTACGAGTGGCGGTTCGACTCCGGGCGGGTCTGCCTGGATCTCGTGGCCACAGCACCACAGGCCGACCGGGCGGGCGTCGGGTGCGAACCGCTCGCCGGACCGGGGCGGCTCTCCTGCTGGCTGACGGGCGCCGGGCTCGTGCCCGCCGGGACCCGGATCGGCGCGGTCGACGACTCCTGGGTCACCGGCTTCGTCGAACTGCGCGAGTGCATCGCCCAATTGGTGGGCGCCGCACTCGAAGGACGCGCCGCGGGCCCGGCGTTGGAGACCCTCAACGCCCTCGCCGAGGGGCCGCCGCCCGGCATCAGGGCCGTACGGGACGGGGACGGCACGCTCGTACGGGCGCTGAGCGCCGTGCCCGGGCGCGCCGCGCTGCTCGCGGCCGTCGCCCGCGACGCCGTCGACCTGCTCACCGACCCCGTCGCCCGCTCCCGGCTCCGCCGGTGCGAGGGCGACAGCTGCGCCCGCCTCTACCTGGACACCTCCCGCGGCCGACGGCGGCGCTGGTGCTCCAGCGAGGTGTGCGGCAATCGCGAGCGCGTGGCCCGGCACCGGCGCAAAGCGGCCGCCCACTGAAAAGATCTTGAAATTTCTTCTCCTCGCGTTGAGTGATCCCCTTCCGGACCCCGTAGTGAAGGGGGACCAGGAAACAGGGTCTCGACCGGGAGGTTCAGGTGCGCAAGGATGCCGCCGTGGCCGATGACCGTCCGCAACGGGCCCGCCATCGCAGCCAGAAGCCGCGCATCGATTCCTCCGTGCCCGACGAGGAGTTGATGCGCGCGCTCTATCGCGAACACGCGGGACCGTTGCTCGCCTATGTACTGCGTCTCGTCGCAGGCGACCGCCAGCGCGCCGAGGACGTCGTGCAGGAGACGCTCATCCGTGCCTGGAAGAACGCCGGTCAGCTCAACCGGGCGACCGGCTCTGTCCGACCCTGGCTGGTGACGGTCGCCCGGCGCATCGTCATCGACGGTCACCGCAGCCGGCAGGCCCGGCCGCAGGAGGTCGACCCGTCGCCGCTGGAGGTCATGCCCGCGGAGGACGAGATCGACAAGGCGTTGTGGCTGATGACGCTCTCGGATGCGCTCGATGATTTGACGCCCGCCCACCGGGAAGTCCTTGTCGAGACGTATTTCAAGGGGCGTACGGTCAATGAGGCGGCCGAAACACTCGGCATACCCAGTGGGACCGTGCGGTCCCGAGTGTTCTACGCGCTCCGGTCCATGAAGCTCGCTCTGGAGGAGAGGGGGGTCTCGGCATGACCAGGTACGAGCAGGAGTCCGTACACGACGCCGTCGGCGCGTACGTGCTCGGCGTGCTCGACGAGGCGGATGCCTCCGCCTTCGAGGCGCACCTCGCCGGGTGCGACATCTGCGCCGCCCGCCTCGAGGAGTTCTCGGGGATGGAGCCGATGCTGGCCATGCTGGCCGAGGCGCCGGCCCCGCCGCCGCAGAACGTCCACAGCCTGCCCGGCATGCCGGGCCGCATGGACTTCCCGCCGCCGCGCCCCGCACCCGTCGTGCCCACGTCCCCGAGCCCCCGGGTTCTCGACGGCCTGATGAACGAGGTGGCCGCGGGCCGTGCCGCCAAGCGCCGGCGCGGCATGTACCTCCTCGCGGCCGCGGCGGCGCTGATCATCGGCGGTCCGGCCGTCGCGGTCGTGGTCACGGCCGACGACACCACCGGCAACCAGGCCGTCGAACCGCACCCGACCAGCCCCGCCGAGGACGCCTTCTTCAACCACATGGAGGAGAAGGTGCAGGCCATCGACGCGACGACGAAGGTCAGCGCGGTCGTCGGCATGGAGAAGAAGGGCTGGGGCACCCACGCCGTCCTGGAGCTGAAGAACGTCAAGGGCCCCCTGAAGTGCAACCTCATCGCCGTGTCCAAGACCGGCGAGGAGGAGGTCGTGACGTCCTGGGCCGTGCCGAAGTGGGGCTACGGCATCCCCGACAGTCCCGAGAAGGCCGCGAAGAACCCGCTGTACGTGCACGGCGGCGCGGCGATGGACCGCAACGACATCGACCACTTCGAGGTGCGCACCTTCGACGGGCAGCGCCTGGTGGAGGTCGACGCGTAGCCCGCCAGGCCGCGCACGGGCAGACCGCTGACCCGGGCGCGGCCGGTACAGGTGCAATGTCCGCCCCCCTTGGCGTACGGTTGACGGCTGCCCAGTGCACGTCAGAAGGGGGCCTCGGTGGCCGCGCCGCATGCCGCTGAATCCGTTGATTCCGTTGTCGACACCGTGATCGGCTCCGCAGCCGACTCGGTGCGGGACCGGGAGATCGCCGTCGAGCAGATCCACCTGGACCGGGTGTACCGCCGTCTCGAGGAGAAGATCCACGAGGCGGAGTTCCTGATGAACGACGCCGCCAAGCGGGGGCAGGTCGGCACGCCCGGGGCGCTCGCCGAGCGGGACGCCCAGGTCTTCCGCGCCGGCGTGCACCTGAACCGGCTCAACAACGAGTTCGAGGACTTCCTCTTCGGCCGTATCGACCTGCTGTACGGCAAGGACGGCAAGAAGGGCCCCGACGGCGCGTACACCTCCGTCGAGCCCGCCGACGAGGCCGTACGGCCGGACAACACGGCCGACATCGGCGAGACCCTGCACATCGGCCGCATCGGCGTCCTCGACTCCGACTACGCCCCGCTGGTCATCGACTGGCGTGCCCCGGCCGCCGCGCCCTTCTACCGCTCCACGCCCGTCGACCCCGGCCGTGTGGTGCGCCGGCGCGTCATCCGCTCCAAGGGGCGCAAGGTCCTCGGCGTCGAGGACGACCTGATGCGTCCCGAGCTGACCGCGTTCCTCGGCGGCGAGGAACTGCCCGTCGTCGGCGACGGCGCGCTGATGGCGGCCCTGGGGCAGGCCCGCAGCCACACCATGCGCGACATCGTCGCCTCCATCCAGGCAGAGCAGGATCTCGTCATCCGCGCCCCCGCCGCCTCCGTGACCTACGTCGAGGGCGGCCCGGGCACGGGCAAGACCGCGGTGGCCCTGCACCGGGCCGCGTACCTGCTCTACCAGGACCGCCGGCGGTACGCGGGCGGCATCCTGATCGTCTCGCCGACACCGCTCCTGGTGGCCTACACCGAGGGTGTGCTGCCCTCGCTCGGCGAGGAGGGGCAGGTCGCCATCCGCGCGGTCGGCTCCCTGGTGGACGGCGCCGAGGCGACGGCGTACGACGAACCCGCCGTGGCCCGCGTCAAGGGCTCCTCCCGGATGCTCAAGGTGCTGCGCAAGGCCGCCAGGGGCGCTCTCGAACTGCGGGAGGGCCCCACGCGACTGCGCGTCGTCGCCTTCGGGCGGCGTCTGGAGCTGGAGGCCGACGAGCTCCAGCGCATCCGCAACAACGTGCTGGGCGGCACCACCCCCGTCAATCTGCTGCGTCCCCGCGCCCGCCGCCTGCTCCTGGACGCCCTGTACGCCAAGTCCGGAGCCGCCGGACGGCACGAGGACCCCGAGCTGGCGGCCGAGCTGCGCTCCTCCTTCGACGAGGACGTCACCGGCGAGGACGGCTTCGTCGCGTTCCTGGACGCCTGGTGGCCGGAGCTGACCCCGCGCGGCGTGCTGACGGCGATGGCGGACGAGAAGCGGCTCGGCCGCTGGGCCCGCCGGGTGCTGAACCCCGGGGAGGTGCGCAGGCTCGCCCGTTCCCTGCGCCGGGACGCCCTGTCCGTGCACGACGTGGCGCTCCTGGACGAGCTGGACACCCTGCTCGGCACGCCCGCCAGGCCGCGCAGGAGGCGCGAGCTCGACCCGCTGGACCAGCTCACCGGTCTCGAGGAGCTGATGCCGCAGCGCGAGGAGTCGCAGCGCGAACGCGCGGAGCGGCTCGCGGCCGAGCGGACCGAGTACGCACACGTGATCGTCGACGAGGCGCAGGACCTCACTCCCATGCAGTGGCGCATGGTCGGCCGCCGCGGCAGGCACGCCACCTGGACCGTCGTCGGCGACCCGGCCCAGTCGTCCTGGTCGTCCCCGGACGAGGCGGCCGAGGCGCGCGACGAGGCGCTGGGCACCCGTCCGCGGCGTCGCTTCGAGCTGACCGTGAACTACCGGAACCCCGCCGAGATCGCCGAGCTGGCCGCCAGGGTGCTCGCCCTGGCCATGCCGGGCATGCAGGCGCCCTCGGCGGTCCGCTCGACGGGCGTCGAGCCGCGGTTCGCCGTCGTCCCCGAGGACGGCGACCTGGCGGGAGCGGTGCGGGCCGAGGCCGAGCGGCTGCTGGCCCGGGTGGAGGGCACCGTGGGCGTCGTCGTCGCCATGAACCGCCGCGAGGAGGCGGCCCGCTGGCTCGCGGGTCTCGGCGAGCGCGTGGTGGCCCTCGGTTCGCTGGAGGCCAAGGGACTGGAGTACGACGCGACGGTGGTCGTCTCGCCCGCGGAGATCGCGGACGAGTCGCCGGCCGGCCTGCGGGTGCTGTACGTGGCGCTGACCCGCGCGACGCAGCAGCTCACGGTCGTCTCGGACCGCCGTGACCAGCCGGACGCGGAGGGCGTGCCCGACCTGTTGCGCGACTGACGAGTGCGGCCCGCGGGCGACTGACGGCGAGTCAACACGCGGGAGGGGAATCACTTGCCCGGGTGGTGCGTTAGCCTGGGTGTGGCACCGGCTCGATCCAAGCCCCCGGGCCCAACCTTCGTCGCCACGAGCGACCACTTGCCGCGAGGCGAGCATGGCGGGTCGGTGCCACTTGAACCACCTGGAAGAGGCTCGGAGCACCGTATCGGTGACTCCGGGCCTCTTCTGTTTCCCGGGCACTTCTCGTATGGTGGAAAAGAATTTCCGAAAACAAAATGACCGCATTACCTGCTACCGGCAGGTAGGTGTCACCATCGTTAGGCGCTGCCGGGCCTCGGCCCCTGGCGTCGCGCAGCAACGAAGCTAGGGAAAGCAGAGGAACCCGGTCATGGCAACGGCGCCCAGCGTCTCGTACTCGATGACGGTCCGGCTGGAGGTGCCCGCGAGCGGAACCGCGGTGTCCCAGCTGACCACGGCTGTGGAGTCCAACGGCGGCTCCGTGACCGGCCTGGATGTGACCGCTTCGGGTCACGAGAAGCTGCGTATCGACGTCACGATCGCCGCGAGCTCCACCGCGCATGCCGACGAGATCGTCGAGGAGCTGCGCAAGATCGAGGGTGTCGTCCTCGGCAAGGTGTCCGACCGTACGTTCCTGATGCACCTCGGCGGCAAGATCGAGATGGCGTCCAAGCATCCCATCCGCAACCGTGACGACCTCTCGATGATCTACACGCCGGGTGTGGCGCGTGTGTGCATGGCGATCGCGGAGAACCCCGAGGACGCCCGCCGTCTGACGATCAAGCGCAACTCCGTTGCAGTGGTGACGGACGGCTCCGCCGTGCTGGGTCTGGGCAACATCGGGCCCAAGGCCGCGCTGCCGGTCATGGAGGGCAAGGCGGCCCTGTTCAAGCGGTTCGCGGGCATCGACGCCTGGCCCATCTGCCTGGACACCCAGGACACGGACGCGATCGTGGAGATCGTCAAGGCGATCGCCCCCGGCTTCGCCGGCATCAATCTGGAGGACATCTCCGCGCCCCGCTGTTTCGAGATCGAGGCCCGGCTGCGCGAGGCGCTGGACATCCCCGTCTTCCACGACGACCAGCACGGCACCGCCATCGTCGTCCTCGCCGCGCTGACCAACGCGCTGCGTGTGGTGGGCAAGTCGGTCGGCGATGTGCGGGTGGTCATGTCGGGTGCGGGAGCGGCCGGCACGGCCATTCTGAAGCTGCTGATCGCGGCGGGTGTCAAGCACGCCGTGGTGGCCGACATCCAGGGTGTCGTGCACGCGGGCCGTGAGGACCTGGTGGGGGCGGCGGCCGGTTCCCCGCTGCGCTGGATCGCGGACAACACCAACCCGGAGGGTGTCACCGGCACGCTCAGGGAGGCGGTCGTGGGGGCCGATGTGTTCATCGGTGTCTCGGCCCCGAATCTGCTGGGTGCGGAGGATGTCGCGGCGATGGCGGACGGGGCGATCGTCTTCGCGCTCGCGAACCCGGATCCGGAGGTCGACCCGGCAATCGCCCGTCAGACTGCGGCAGTTGTGGCCACGGGCCGTTCCGACTTCCCCAACCAGATCAACAACGTGCTGGTGTTCCCGGGTGTGTTCCGCGGTCTGCTGGACGCCCAGTCCCGGACCGTCAACACGGAGATGATGCTGGCGGCGGCGGCCGCGCTCGCGGACGTCGTGACCGAGGACGAGCTCAATCCGAACTACATCGTTCCGTCGGTCTTCAACGACAAGGTCGCGGGCGCCGTCGCGGGCGCCGTCCGCGAGGCGGCCAAGGCGGCAGCGGCTGTGACGGGCCCCACGTCCGCCTGACATACGGCGCGTCGCGGGTCGCGGCATCCCAAACCCCCCTTTAGGGTGGCGGACCATGAGCCCGCGGCCGCAGTCCGGCCGCGGCCGGGCCGCTCCAATGGGTCTCAAGGGAGTCGACGGAACGTCACCACGACGGGGCGCTGGCGCTTTTCGTGTGACTCCGGAGGGTGCCGGATTGGCTTTCCCGCCGCTGGTGGGGGCAGGATGCTTCCTTGAGGACCTGCGCCTTGGGGGGACCCCCGCGGGCGCGGAGGGGTCTGACAGCAGACCCGGGTCCGGGGACTGTCCGAGGGCCCTGGCAGCATCGGCTTCGATCCACGCCTCACAGGCAAGAAGAACACGGGAGTAACGAAATGAACCGCAGTGAGCTGGTGGCCGCGCTGGCCGACCGCGCCGAGGTGACCCGCAAGGACGCCGACGCCGTTCTGGCCGCTCTCGCCGAGACCGTCGGCGAGGTCGTCGCCAAGGGCGACGAGAAGGTCACCATCCCCGGCTTCCTGACCTTCGAGCGCACCCACCGTGCCGCTCGCACCGCTCGTAACCCGCAGACCGGCGACCCGATCCAGATCCCGGCCGGCTACAGCGTGAAGGTCTCCGCGGGCTCGAAGCTCAAGGAAGCCGCCAAGGGCAAGTAAGGCCTGAAGCGCCGGAAGGGCGGGCACCGCTACGGGTGCCCG
>NZ_JBSFUR010000029.1:0-70377 GCF_053591895.1 Streptomyces sp. NPDC002867
AACCGACGAGACCGCCCTGCCCACCGAACTCACCGCATAGCCTCAAAACGAGATCACCGAGTGGCCGTCACTACACCACTCCAGCGGACGTGACCCGGCGGGTTGCGGGATGACCGTCCGAATGCCGCGTCGGCGGAGATGGCAAGGGATCGCGGGACGAATACGCGCGATCCGCCAAGACGGCCTGCGGTCGAGTTCTCGGTCTCCCAAGTCCGCTTAGCGGAACCCGGATCCTTGCCATGACTATTCCGGCACCCCTTTTCCCAAGGGGACGGCAACGAGAGGGTGTCAGACGGTCCGTTCGGCTCCGTAGTAGCCGTGATGCATCCGGAACCGCATGGCGTCGGTGCCGTCCGCCCGGATGTGCTCGATGAGGAGAGACCTG
Source organism: Streptomyces sp. NPDC002867 (assembly GCF_053591895.1). NCBI lineage: Bacteria > Bacillati > Actinomycetota > Actinomycetes > Kitasatosporales > Streptomycetaceae > Streptomyces > Streptomyces sp. NPDC002867. Next base: position 386 of record NZ_JBSFUR010000029.1, read on the forward strand.
AGCGGCTCCGGCAGCTGTTTGCCCTGTGCCCGGGTCCATTCGACAGCGGAGAACAGTTCGGCGGCGCCGTCGAGCTGGACCGGACTGAGAGGGGACACGGCACACGCGGCGAGGACGAGGCCGGGATCCTCGGTCAGGAGATGGCGGAGCACCGCCAAGTCGTACCACTAGTGATCGTCGGCCAGCCGGAGCAGAGGCACGTGTCGCCGGTGCCGCCGTCCACGATGGCCAGACGTTGCGCCAGTTCGCCGATCTCGGCACCGGTCACGGTGAGGCGCGGCAGGTCGGCAGCTCACGGCAGTGACGATACGGCAGCTCACCTCGCGGACAGCGGGCGCCGGCCGGTCCCCGTGCGGCTCCGAGGGGAAGACGACCAGCTCGCCATCGAGGAGGACGTCCTGGTCGTCCGGCTGTCTCTGTCGGCTGCCGCCGCAGTGTCGCCGAACGGCCCCGTCAGGTCGGTGCCGTTCCGCGACAGCAGCCGTGTCTGTGTGCCGGCCGCCCGAACCGCAAGGCAGCGGAAGCCGTCCCACTTCGCCTCGAACCCGTACGGGCCCACGGGAAGGGGCTCCACAGACAAGCACCTCGGCCGGGAGGCGTGTGGACCGGGTGCCAGCATCGCAGCAGCACGTGCCGTGCCCAGGAGCGTCCGGGCACGGCACCCGTGCGTGCGGCTCAGCGCGTGACGTACACCGTCGCCGAGGCATTGCTGCCGGTGTGCAGGTCGTCGCCCTCGTACGACACCGTGTAGGTCACGTCCCGCCGTGCGCGCGGCATGTCGTTGACCGTGAACGTGCCGTCGGCCGCCACCGGGACGGACGAGAGCGAGCCCGTGCCCAGCCGGTCGGTGCGCCGGACGGCGAGCGTGACGCCGGCGGGGAGGGCGCGGCCTTGGGCGGTCAGCTTGCCGGTGATCTCCACGCCCCCGCTCATGGAAGCCTCCTGCGGGGCCGTCAGCGCGATCGACGTCGGCGCCTTGGCCACGTCGACGGTGATCGAGACGTCCTCGGCCGGGCGGTGCGTGATGTCGCCGAGGAACGACAGCGTGTAGGTGGCACTGCCGACGGCGTCCGGCACGTCGAGGACCGTGAACGTGCCGTCCGCAGCCACCTCCGCGGCCGCGAGCGCACGGGTACCGTCGGCGGTGGTGCGTACGGCGGTCACCTTGGCCGGCTCGGCCGGTGCGGGACCGTCCAGTTCGAGGCGGCCGCGGATGCCGACCGGTTCGCCGACGACGGCCTGGGCCGGCGTGTGCGTCAGCGCCCCGCTGAAGCGGGAGTCGTACTGCGCGGCGGGCGGCTGGATGACGTGCAGCCAGAAGGCGTTGCCGTACGCGTTGGTGGTGAGGGCGAACAGCCGGGAGCCGTCCTTCGACCATTCGAGACCGCGGTTCACGACACGGTTGCCGTCGAGGTCGCCCTCGTAGGCGAACTCCGTCGCCGTCGTGCCGTTCGCCGGGTCCGCGGGCTGGATCAGCAGATCGGGCGTGCTGCCTGCGGCGAAGGCGCCGCGCGCCACGTACTTCCCGTCGCCGCTGAATGCGACGGCCGTCGAGGTGGCCCCGGCGGGCAGGGGTTGGTAGACACCGGCATCCGTGAGGTCGCCCGCGTTGAGCAGGCGGGTGCCGTACGCGGCGTCGGCGACGGCGAGGTGCCTGCCGTCCGCGCTGACCGCGATGTCCTTCGGGTCCAGGCCGCCCTTGCCCTCGGCGTCCGCGATGCGGCGGGCATCACCGCGCACGGGGGTGGGACCGGAGGTGTCGAAGGACGTGAGGAACGGGTCGGTGGCGTTCGGGCCCTTCGCCTGGCCCATGAACAGCCGGTTCGGGGCCCCGCCACCGGTGGCGAGCAGGATCTTGCCCGTCGCGTTCCAGCCGGTGCGCGCAAGGAGGCCGTCGGTGATCGAGTCCAGATCGGTCTGGCTCTTGTCGCAGTAGTAGTCGCTGTACGCCGGGGTGGTCGTGTGCCAGCTCTTGGTGCCGGTGACGGCGAGTTCGCGCCCGCAGTCGTCCGTGTACGCGCCGGTGCGGCGGGTCTCCTGCAGCGTCTGGGTGTCGTAGGCGACGACATGGCTGCGCTGGCCCACGTACAGCGTGGCGGCGTCCTCGCTCAGCGCCAGGCCGGAGGCGCGTGACGTGGTGTAGAACGTACCGACCTTCTGGCCCTGGAAGTTGTACGCGACGACCGTGCCGCCGTAGTGCGCGTACCCCGCCCTGTCGGAGACGAAGACGCGCTCGTGGACCGAGTCGACCACCATGTCCGAGAACGAGGAGATCGGCAGCTTGGCCACCACGTCGGACGCCTCCGCCGCGTGTGCGGCCGGTGCCGCGACGACAAGGCCTCCACCGCCGATGACAGTGGCCGCCACCATGGCGGCGAGACGTCGTCCCGTGTACTGAAATGTGCTCAACTATGCCCCCCACAGGCTCAGTTCATGTCCATTGTCGAACATGAAGATCCCATGGAACATGTGGGCGAGCTGTGGACACAAGCCGCCGCACCCGGATTTCGCAAAGAGTTCGGCCCCGGCGTCTGAAGGGGATCCGGGGGCCGGTCACACGTGACGGGTCGTTCGTGCTCCCCTGGTCAGGGCGGATGCCGGGGCGCCCCGCCACGTGGCTCGCAGGCCCGCGGGGCAGCGGAGGCGGGTGACCAGCGCGCGGGGTACTCGTCCCACAGCTCCTTGGGCGGGTGATCGCCGAAGGTGTTGAGGCGCTCGGGGGACCAGGGCTGGCCTCGTTCACTCGTAAAGACAGCACTGGTCTCTGACTTCTGACAGCGTTTGCTGATCATTCGGTTTGGGGGTGCTCACGCGTTTCGACAGCACCTCGTCCTTGCTGGCTGTGGGTGACGTGTCTGTGCCACAGGTTAGGGTCGGGCCGCGTGAGCGACTACTACGACTTGTTTCTAGCGGTGGATCTCGCTCCGGAGCTTCCCGAGCCGGTGCTGCAGGAGCTTCGGTGGCACCTGGGGCTGACCGACTCCGAGCCCGACGTGCATGCCGCTGCTGACTGGGCGGTGGGGGAAGGGCCCTGGCAGGTGTTCGGTGGTGCCGAGGCCAGCCACGGCTTTGATGGTGCCGACGCTGCTGTGTTGGTTCAGGCCGCGGACCGGGTGAATGTGGACGGCCGTGCCCCGTGGGCCCTGACCTTGCGGTCCTGCGTCCACGAGGACGATTTCGGGATCGTGATGGACGTGGTGGCCTGGCTGCTGAAGCAAGCCACCACCGACGGGTGGGTCGGGCTGGTGAGGTGCTCAGCCACGGAGACCGGCCACCACATCATCCGCCATCCTGGCGGGTTCGAACTGATCGAAATGCGTCCGGCGGGGAAACGGGCTCAAGTGTCCTGGTAGCCGTTCGCCCGTGGAGAGAACGAGTTCAAAGGACTTCAGCCGGCCTGGGCGGGTGCTTCGCCTCGTTCCCGGGCGCTGGCCAGGCGGTAGCAGTCGGTATCGGTCTCGATGATGGTGCCGTTGAACGTCCAACGGTCCAGGATGGCCGCGCAGAGCCGGGGATCCGTGAAGGTCTTGGTCCAGCCGCCGAACGACTCGTTCGACATGGGGGACTTGCCGGTGCCGGAGTCGCAGATCAGGCGGAGCGGCTGACTCTTCTTGATCCATTCGCAACTGGCGTGCATGCGATGTTGGCTGTTCCATTGTTCCAACCGCCGGGCCGGGCAGCGGATGGTGCCGACCGCCGCCGCCACTCAGGCCTGTGGTGGCCGGTGACTGGGGTCGACTTCCCTGAAGGCGGCAAGGCGACGGCGTCCGAGAACGGTTTTCAGCGGGTGAGGTCAGCCAGGCTGTTCAGTGCGGTGTCGATCTCGGCTGGAGTGTTGATAACGGCGGTACCGATCCGGGTGTAGGTCGAGGTGGACAGCCGCACGCGGTGGGTGGCGGCGTGGTCGACGACCTGCTGATGGGTGTGTCCGGCCACGCTGAAACAGGTGATGCCCGCTGACAGCTCCGCGTCGGCAGGGGTGTGCACGGTGACCCCGGGGATGCGGCTCAGTCCTTGCTTCACCCGCGTCGACAGCTGTGTGATGCGGGCGGCAACGCGTGCTCGGCCCAGCTGCTCATGCAGCGCTACCGCCACCGGCAGGGCGAAGGCATGCTCGAACGCCAGAAACCCGCCGGGCGACAAGGGCGCTGCTCCCCCGCCACTGATGAAGCTCACGAACGTGGGCCGCAGCTGGTCGAGGACGTCCGGCGCCACCCAGACCAGCCCTGTTCCCCTTGGACCGAACAACCATTTGTGCGTTCCGGCGATCACCACGTCCGCGCCGAGGCCGGCGGCATCCTCGTCGATCGCCGCCAGCCCGTGCACGCCGTCGACGACCAGCAGGCACCGGTCGGCAGGGCTGCGGCCTTCATTGGCTCGGCGCACCACCTCGGCCACCGCATGCACCGGCATCCGAAGACCCGTGCTCGACTGCACCCAGGTGATCCCCACGACTCTCGTGTTCGGGCGTATCGCCTCGCCGACTGCCGCTGCGATGCCGTCCGCCGTCGCGGTGGCCGGATCGGCGAACCAGGAGCCCAGCCGTAGCGTGTTGCCATGCTTGTCGGCGGCCAGCCGGGCGGCGATGCGATGGGAGATGTGGTCGTGCTCGGTCAACAGGAACTCCTGTCCCGGACGGGTCACGACGCCGTTGTAGAAGAGGCCCAGCCCGATGCTCGTGCTCGCCGTCATCGCGATGTCCTCGGCCCGGCCTCCTAGACAGGCCGCGAGCGCCTGGCGTACCCGGGGCCATCCGGTAGGACCATCGGGCAGCGCCAGCCCCGTGGGCACCGCGAGAGGATTGGCGTCGACCTGAGCCCTCAAATGATCTACCGCATCCCGCACCACCTTCGGATGCGAGGCCAGATAGAACAACGCAAGGTTCACCCATCCAGGCTCCAGGCGAAACTGCGCCCGCAAGGCGTCCCAGTCCACGCGCCCGTCGATCGTGGTGACCGGCCGCTCCCGCGGTGTGTTCACCCTTGCCGCGCCGGAGCTGGGCACGAGGGTGACCGCCACCGCTCCCGCAGATCTCGCCAGCAGACCGCGCCGACTCGTCATCGACATCCAGCACCCCTTTGCACCGCGACCGGCGGAGCGGTGGCGGAATAGCTGTCCGGTGCCCTTCTGGTGACGAGGTTACGCAATGTGGCCGCGTACGCCGACAGCACCATTACCCAAACGGCCCCTATCGCGATGCCGCACAGCACAGACCACCCGAAGAGACCAGCCGTCTTTCCTGGAGAAGCACTCCGTCCTTCCCCTCGCTGGTAGGGCGTCGTGTCATGTCCCGTTGACATCTGCAGCAGTGCAAAGCCACGCGTCGATCGCTGCCCTGTTACCCCCGGAGGCAGGTGCTCCAGCTTGCGGAGCCTCCGGACCGCAATGAAAGCCGCCCAGAGACGGCCGCGAAGAAGACCGCGGCCGACAAGACGACCGGGCGGAAGCCGCGCGCGTCCTAGTCCTCCGGAGGGAACACGGCCTCGCCCGTCCCTGCCAGCCGCAATGAGATCGCCTCGACAGGACAGTTCTCCGCCGCCCCCATCAGTTCCTCCGACGCCGGCGTCTCGTGTTCCACCGGATGTGATTGCCGCGCCGAGTCCAGCCGGAATCCCTCAGGCAACGCCGCCACGCACATCGCCGACCCGATACACACCTCACGGTCGACGTCCACTTGCCACCGCTCACCCATCAGTCAGTTCCCTTTCCATCGCGGGCAGGTTCTGTGCTCCAGAACGATCAGAGCACATGGCAGTCACGACAGGCCTCGTCCGTACCGGTCTCGGGTCGGCAGATCTGGCACGGCTTGATGTCCGACTCCCCGAGCGCGACCGACGCTTCGGGACCGCAGGAAAGAGGAGCGCCAAAAGGTGCTGAAGGTAGTCACGTGGTCGCACAGGCACGGGGACTGTACACGGGTATACCTGCGGAACACGGCCGATCGCCCCGTCACATACCCATCGGTTCTCGCCACGGGGAAGGACGGCCAGATGACGTCACATGAGTTCCATGTACCTCACGAGAACGAGAACGAGAACGCCGGCAGGGCAGAAGGGCCAAGAGGTGTTCGCCGACGTTCGCCGATAAACCGAGGAGGGTTTGCGCGTCTCTCCCCTGGGCGTGTCCTTCCAGAACGCCGACGGCTTTCACCGGGTCAGGGACCTGTCGTCGAAGGCACTCCTTCGGCAGAGGAGATTTCGGCGGACCACCCCAGCATCAGGTTGCTGTTCAGACGCTCCACCTTCTCGACCTACTGGCTTTATCGCGGGCAGCAGCAGCTGGTTCCTGTTGCTTTGCCGGGATCACGGCCGCGCGCACGGGCGAGACGGCGACGGTGAGGTCCGGACCCCGCCCGCGTCAGAGGAGCGCTCCGGGCCGGATCATCCTGGCCGGCGAGAACGTCACTGAAGGATGAGCGGTATTCCAGGAGGCCGAGTCGCGCATCGCAGTGACTGAACGCGATATTTGGCGGCTGAGTGCGCTACCTGCTCCGGGAGTGAGCATTTGACCTTCGAGTCGGGGCAAGTTTCGACGTCGCCCGCGCCGCCGATTTGGCTGGTTCATCGCCACAGCGCCAAGAGGTACTCCCAGGCTAGTCCTCCGCCCGTTGGGTGACGGGTGCCTCGGTGCGGTCTCCTGGGAACTCGTACCACCGGCGCTGTAGGCAGACGTACCGAACATCGGCTTCGACCAGGCGGAGGAAGGCCGCGACGGTCTCGGCAAGGCGCTCCTGCAGGCCGGAGTCGGTGAGCATGCCGTCCTCGGTGAAGCCCTGGTGAGCCTTGGCAAGGCTGAACATGTCCGGATAGACGCGGGTGCCGAGGTGTTCCAGGGGAACCCTCAGCGCCCATAGCCCGCGGTTGCCGCCGACCAGGGACGGGGATGCGGAGACGAGCAGCGCGTGCTTGGTCTTGAACGGCTGGGGTTGGACGCGGGAGACCCAGTCGATTGTGTTCTTCAGGACCCCGGGCATGGAGGCGTTGTACTCGGGGGAGGAGATCACGAAAGCGTCGCATTGTTCGAGCCGGTCGCGCAGCGCGAGAGCGCCCTCCGGCAGCCCCTCGGAAGCCTCTACATCGCCGTCGTACGGGGGCATGTCGAAGTCGCGCATGGTGGCGAGGTCGGCGGTGACGCCGGTGTCGGCGATCATGCGGGCCACGAGGGAGGCGAGGCGGGCGTTGGTGGACTCAGCCCGCAGGGCGGCGCCGAAGACGAGCACACGCAGGGGGCCGGGGTGGGCGTCCGTGGGCATGGGCGATGTCCTTCCGGCGTGAGGGTTCGCCCAGCCAGGGCGCTGCGGACCAGTGTGGTCCGCACTGGGCTGCCGCGCGACAGGGAAGGGCCTTCTGGGGATCACACTTGGTGCCCGGCCCGCCGCCGCACTCACGGGGCGGGCCGTGTTCTCCGTTTCCCAGCTACAGCGGGACATGGATGTCGAGGACGGGGCCGACGACGCGAGGGGGTGGTGCGTCCAGGCTCTCCAGGACATGGAGCATCGGTACGTTCTGCGCAGCGACCGCCGCCGTCAAGGTGTGGTGGCCCTCCCGGCGGGCCACTTCGGCCGCGTGTGCGGCCAGGGCGGTGCCCAACCCCTTGGACTGCCAGGCGTCCTCGACCAGCACGGCGAGCTCGCCCACCCCTTGCCGGTCGGTGCGCATGACGTTGGTCATGGCGATGATGTGGTCCGTGCGCTGGGCCGGGGTGGTCACCAACGTGGTGCCGCGCCCCGGGTCGGACAGCAGTCGCCATCCTGCGGGAGAGAGCTGGGGTTTGCCGGCGTGGTAGCGCAGGGCCCGGCTGCTCGGCGAGCAGCGGCGGTGCAGTGCCTGGATCGGTTCAAGATCCGCGGGGGTCACTTCGCGGGTCCGGGTGGCGGTACCGTCGGTCAACGTGATCGGGTGCGAGGTGTCTCGGCCGACGTCGGGCATGCAATGGTCTCCTGACAATGGCATACGTGACGGGCGTGCGGGCGGACCTCTCTGGGCGGGTGTCCGCTTCGGCACACGAGCAGTCTTTTGCCACTCCCCGCTCGACTCAAGGGGGGTTTACGCCAAAGCGATTACGCTTCGCACTTAGTACATCACTCAACGGAGTCATGTGGTCAGGGAAGATCACACCTGACTGTCACCGCTCCACCATGGCGGTGCCCTCGCCGGCCGTCCGGCGGCGGGGACGCGAGGAGCCCGGCAGGCCGTCGGGCCGGCGGGGCGTCTCCGACCGCACCGCAAACGCCAGGGTGTCGAAGTCCGCATCCGTCAGGGGCTCCACAGCGACAGCGACTGACTGACCGTGTATCTGTTGCAGATCACCGACATCGACGCGGCGGCTCAGACGGTCCGGCTCGGCAAGCGACCCGACCCCGTCCCGCTGGACCCCGCCCCCTGGATCGTGCTGCAACGCTGCCTGGCCCACCGCGAGGCATGGCCGACGGACAACGCACACGTGACGGCCACCAGAGTAACCAAGGCTGGGTGAATCGGCCTCAACCGCCCATATATCCCATGCCCTTGACGATTAATGATCCGCAGCACCTGACTCGTCGACTCGACGCCCTGGACTTGCCGGCCCACTCCGAGAATCCACCTTTGCGATCACCACCATGGGAAAGCCGTGGGCGCAGCCCGCCTGGCGGTCCGCAACAGCCACGAAGTCCTCGAAGCGGGCATGTGGCTTGCCCGTTCCCAACGCGGCCGCAGAATAGGCACCGTCGTACTCCGCATGCTGAGTTGATGCCGAGGATGATGCCGTCGCCACCAACTTCCACCGCGAACTCGTGACGATTCGACAGCACCTTGCCCGGGTTCACCGGAACGTCTGCGCAGGAGGACTTGTCGGAGGCGATGGCGACGCTGCTGACCGGCCACGGCATTTGAACGCCGACGCTTGCTGCTGTTGGTGTCAGTTGGGCGCTGTTCTACGAGGGTCTGGCGTATGAGGATCTTGTCGGGACTGGGCCGGCGAGGGTGGCGTTGCACGGGCCGATCGGCGGACGGTGGGCGCGTGGCATATCCCGGAGGCCGACAAGAGGGTCCTTGCCGACGTCGGCGTGCCCCACAGCGACGACGTCCCCCTCACACGGGTGTGCTTCCAGTCAGAGGCTGAGCCGACGGTATCGACCGCTGACGGAGGGCTGTTGTACCTGCTGGCGGAGGTCCGGAGTCAGGTTGGCGAGACGACCTGGTGGTGGGCCGTGGAGCCCGCACCGGGGTGGTGTACTACGTGATGCCGGACGGTGAACCCTGGTTCGCAAACTCCTCTGTCGTCCTGTGGGTGCAATGCCTGCACCACTACGGTCTGCGCGTCGACACCTGCGACCTGCTCCTCGACGCAGAGTTCCATGAGGAGGACGCCGTCCTTGCCGAACTCGAGGAACTCGCTGCCGAACTCAAGGAGTGCGACCCGCCCGCATTCGCCGGCTACCGGGGATTCATCTGGCCAGAGTTCCTGGCCCGCTGGCTCTGGTAGGAAGGCGTCGGCCGTAGTCCCGCTGGTCGTTGCCGTGGCGGCGTTGCTGTCCGCCAGGTGCGGCGCGGCGCCGTACGCCATCGCAGTGTCGAGCAGTGCGCTGAGTGCTGAGGACCGCGGCTCGGCGAGGACTCGCTCATCGTCCTCGTCTACAGTGAACGAGCCTGCACTTGCCCGATGTTCTGCGCTGTTCGTGACCATGTGCGAGATGAGCAGGAGGCTGTGCCCGACCGGAGAATCCGTCGGGCCGGCGCCGGCGATCGCCCCCTACGTCACGGTCCCGCCCGTGAAGGGACAGCCGAACCTGCAGGTCGCATGAAGGTGAGAAAAGGCACCGCCTCCGACGTACCAGGCTGGTGGGCAGGCGGCCGTCGGACTGCCAGCCGGGCGGCGGGGGAGGGGTGGCCCCGGGCCCTGGCCAGAGGCCAGCCAGCGGACCTGCCGGGCCCGGTGGATCGGCTGGGGTCAGCAGGCAGGCAGGAGCTTCGTTCCCGCCACCCGAAAGACCTGTGAGGCTTCGCCGATGCTCACACCGTCGATCTCGGCCTCAAACCTGAGTTCTAAGTAGGGGCCTAAGTCTTCCAGCCCGTTTGGCGAGAACTGCACGTTGACGAGCTCGCCGCCCGCCAGTTCCAGTCCTCTGGACGACACGCGGATTCCGGCCCAGCCGTGTTCTCCCTCTTCCCATTTCTTGACCACGTGCCTGCCCCACTGCGAGCGCTGAACGTTCAAAGACGTCACGCGCAGCCCCGCCCTTCCCCAGGCCGTGCGGGGCCACACGCAGCGGCAGACGCGTCGGCGAGGGTGGAGACGGTCGTGCCGGTGCGCACGTATCGCAAAGGTGACCTCAGGGATGCCCCGGCGCTCCGCGGGCTCGTAGTGCACATGGACATCGGCCCCTGCGGCCCTGCCAGTGGCGTACATGCGGATCGTGTGCCCCAGGACGCTTGACAACTTCAACACGGCTTCGCGTACTCCTTCATTGATCGGTTCACCCGCCGGAGGGGCCAGCCAGGCTGATCTCCCCTCAAAATGAAACCTCAGGAATCACTGGCCGCTGGATTTGGCCTGGCGAAAGTTGGCTCATACAGGCGCCGCTTACCGGCATCGCGCTCCGGCGCGTTACCGATCCGGGCCTGTGTGCGCAATGGATCGCGTGACCAGCGTTGATGCCCTGGACGCGTCGCCGGAGGGCCGGGACGACGGGGACGGACTGGGTGAGTGCCGCTGAAAGGCGAGCGCGCATCGAGCCCGGATCGGGGCGCATCCATGGGTGCGCCGGATGCCCAGGAGATCGTAGGACCGGGCTGGTCCGCACCAGTGATCGGGGAGAGCTGGGCTTCCGAAGCCATCCGCCACGTCCCGGCCGGATCGGCGGCCAGCACGTCCGCGCGCCAGGAGCCGTCCGACGCGCGGATCTCCAACTCGGCGTGGGGTGTCTGCATCCCACGCGGCGCCGGCTGGTTCGAGCTTGAGCAAGTGGCGCGCCTACCACGCGCCCCTGAGCGTGCATCGGGTGCGGGCACTCGGCTCAGGCGATCGGGCCCATTCGGCGTGCTCGGCCCGGAACGCCATCGGCTGCCGCACGGTCGGTGATCGACGCCGGAGTGCTGCGGCGGCCACTGATCAGTCGAGGCCGACGAATTGCGGAGGGGCGGCAGGAAGCCGGCAACTCGGCCCGCTGATGATGTGGCTGGGGGGCGGCCAGGTCCGGCGGCCCTCCAGGGGCAGGACGAGAAACATACGGCGTCGTGGGGCTGATGAGGCGGAGCACGATGATCGGCACACGAGCTTGCGGACCACGACGACCGCAACTGTGATCAGGGCGGCGGCGACGGCAGGGCCTGCGACACCGTTCATGATCTTCTGCTGGGGTCGGACGGTCGGTCGATCCGGAGGACCTCGATCAGCGCTTCGCCGTCAGGGATCGCCACCTGGGGCTCGTGCCCGCCGCCGGCGCGGGAGCCGGGGTGGCCGTCGGCTCGGCCGGCGGTGCGGCGGGTGGGAGCGGCTGAGCCGCCGTGCCGGCGCTTGTGGTGCCGGGCTCCATGCCCAGCGATCGTGGCGGGGTGAAGCCGGTGTCCGCGATGGCGCGGCCGATGTCTCCACCGGGGCATTTTCGACGTTGGCGGCCGCGATGCCCAGCAGCAGCATGTCGCCCTTCCGGATCTGCTGGTCGCCGAGGACCGTGTCCCCGGTGGCCCACCGGCCCGGCACCACGCCGATGGACGGGTTGTCCCACATCACCTTCTCCAGGGCGTCCGGGAGCGTCATCTGGCCGCCGGCGAGGCTGCCGCGGAACCGCCGATCCGTCAGCATCAGGCGCAGCGTGTGCGCGATGAGGTTGACGGTCCCCTGGTGGGCGGCCACGAGCACCAGCCGCAGGTGCTCCGCGATCTCCTTGTCCGTGAGCTGCGACGCATGGCTGATCAGGAGGGAGGCGAGATCGTCCCCGGGATGCGCCTTCTTGCGCTGCACCAGGTCCTCGAGCACCTGTGTGACGGCCGCGTTGCTGGCGGGCGCCGTTTCGCTGGCCCTCGTCAGATCCAGGGTGGGTTCCACGAGGGCCGGTCCCTCGTCGGGAGCGATGCCCATCAGCCGGCTGATGACCAGCATGGGCAGCGGCTCGGCGTAGTCGCGCACCAGGTCCGCGGTTCCGCCTGCCCACCCGCGGACGAGCTGGTGGGTGTAGTGCGTGACGAGTCGGCGCATCCCGCGCCGGCTGAGCCGGGCCGGGCCGTCGACCACGGCGGTGCGCAGCCGGGCGTGCTCCTCGCCGTCCGTGAAGACGCACAGGGGCTGCCGTCCCACCATGGGGATGAGGGGCGAGTCGGGCGGCACTTGGTTCTCGAGGAAGGCGTTCCACCGCCGTGAGTCGCGCGAGGAGAGGCTCGGCGTCCGCATGACTTCCAGGTTCTCCCGGTAGCCGAGGACGAGCCAGGCCCGGATGTCGCCGTACAGGAGGACGGGGGCAACGGGTCCGTACTCCTGCCGGAGCTGCTCGTAGGTCGCGGCGGGGTCCGTCACTTCGGGCGGCTTCGACATCCCGGCCGAGACCGAGGTGCTGCTCAGCCTCTACGCCTTGCACCGCCACCCGGCTGTACCCCGACCCCGACATCTTCGACCCCGACCGGTGGCTGCCGGAGCAGGCGAGCCGGCGTCCGCGCGAGCAAGTCGTCCCGTTCGGGGCGGGCAATCGGAAGTGCATCGGCGACAAGTTCGCGTGGATGGAGGCCACGATCACTCTGACGATCTGTGGCGGAGCCCGCGGTGATGTTGCGCCGCGGGGGCGGATCGGGAGGAACTGACGGTGTTTCGGCTGCCCGCGTGCAGGCCCGAGCGGTTTCGCGCCCATCGGGCGACAGCCGATGCGGCACTCGGGCCGCCGCTTTCATCCTCCGCCGACGAGCACCGGGCTCTGACGGAGGCGAACGAACGTCATGACCGCAGAGGCGTCAGAGGGTGGCGATGTCTACGCTGATGTCGCCGTCGACGCGGACGGCGACATCGAGGTCCGCGGCGAGGACGAGGCGCTTTTTGAGGGTGGCTTCGATCCTGGATTCGATCTCAGCGGCGATGGCAGCCTCGAGTGCGGCGTCGGCCTCTACTTTCGCGCTGGTGACGACGGTCAGCCGGATGTCGACGCTGCCGCCTAGGCCGGCCCGCGCGACGGCGGCGACCATGACGTCCACGTCGAGGCTCTTCTCGAGAACGGCTTCCACGTCAGCCGCGATGGCCGCTTCGAGTGGTGAGACGACCCGCTGCTCGGCCGAAGCGGCGGCAGGCGACGCGCTGGCCGCGGCCGCGGTGGTGGAGGACGCGCCCAGCGTGAGGGCGAGAGCGGCGACGGGGACGACTGAGGCCTTGAAGGCTTTACGGCCAATGAGTGACATGCTGTGAACCTTTCGTGAGCGAGGAACGCCGTGGGTGCCTGCCGGTCGGACAGACCGGCCTATGGATTCCCTCGCTTGCGGTTTGCAGCACCCGTTATGGCGTGAATACGCTGATTAGGGTGAACGTGCCGAACGCCCTGAACACGCGGGAGGCCTGAGCGGCCTGAGCAAGCGGGTGCGCAAGGCGTGGCAGCGGGACCGCCGCAAGGGCACCTGCTTGCCGAAGCCCGCAGTTGGGTGACGTGGCAACACCCCGAGACCGGCCAGACCTCCAGCCGGCTGGCGCGCGGCGCACTGGGGCCTACGGGCCGGCTATGGCAGGGGGACGCTGCGGGTGATTTCCGCGGTCCCGCCCAGGCGGATGAGCGGGCCCGACGGGCTGTGCTGTGTGGTGGCGGTGATCGTGGCCGGCCTGCCCAGTGTGTCGCCCATGTCGACGGTGATGTGGGTGATGTTCTGACCAGCCAGGTGGGCTGCGAGACAGGCAGTGCTGTTGGCGTTGGCGATGTCTTCCGTGACGCCGATCGACGGGGCGAACATGCGAGCCGCGAGGCGGCCGACGGGTGTCGGCAGGGAGTACACGTAGCAGCCCAGGAAATCGAGACGGTCACAGGCGGCACGGAGTCGTTCGAGGTCCGGGTCGAGGGTGGCGAGAGCGGACTGCGTAGCCACGGGAACCAGCAATCGCGATCGCCCCACCGAGGCGACGCGGGCACCGGGAGCGAGACTGCCCGAGGTGACGCCGAGTGCGGGCAGGACGAGGTCGCGCTCGATCGCTGCAGGCTGGCGCAGGTCGACGGAACCGGGGTCGAAGGCGGCCTTGATGTACGTCTTCTCCCGTATGGCCCAGCCGGTGAAGACACGCCCCGCCGCATGGAGGGTGGGCCGGTAGGGCACCCGTCCGGCGCGCTGGGCGAGGTAGGCCAGCGCGGCAACGGTCCCGTGGCCGCACGCGGGCAGTTCCCCCTCGGCGGTGAAGAAGCGGAGGGAAGCCGCGGGCCGGCCGGGGCGGTTGTCGTGCACCGAGACGAAGACTGCGTGCGAGGTTCCCACAGCAACCGGCACACGACGGCGCTCCTCGTCACTCAACGGCGCCTCGTCCATCACTGCGGTGGGGCTGCCGCCTCTGCCGTCGCGCATACACGCGCGGACGATCGCCACGGGCATACCGCGGTCGCTCATGAGCGCTGACCAGCGGTTCGCCGGATGTAGTTGAACACGACGTCCAGTTGGCCCTGTTCGCGGTAGATCCGGTCGAGCGGCGCCTGGTCGATTGCGTCTGAGTACGGCGGTTCGAGCGGCTCGATGCGCGGCATTCGCCCTCCCTGGTGCACATCACACCGGTGCTTCGATTTTCACATCACTATGATGCTTCGACAACAGAAGCGCAAGGGAGATCGCATGGCGACCGGAACCCCCAAACCAGGTGCACCCGTACGCGGATCCGACTCGGGCCGCCCTGTCATGGCAGCCCTCGACCTGCTCGGCCGCCGCTGGACGATGCGCATCCTGTGGGAGCTGAGCCTCGCGCCCGCCGGCTTCCGGGAACTGCAGCGCCGCTGCGAGCGCATGTCCTCCAGCGTCCTCGCCACGCGCCTCGCCGAACTCACCGACGCCCACCTGCTCACCCTCCACGACGACGGCTACCGGCTCACTCCCCTAGGTGCTGACCTGGTCGAAGCCCTCCAGTCGCTGACTACCTGGAGCCGCCGCTGGGCCGCCGAAATAGCGGAAGCACTCGAACCGGACTAAGGCCGCAAAAGTGTGGGCTCCCACATTGCGTACACCCGAGGTCAGTGCGCTGGTCGCGCATCGGACAGGCGTCCGGGGGCGATGTGGTCGGCGAGGCCTGTTCCCCGAAGTTTGGCCGGCGCCTGCGCGCCGGAGACGTGCCGGCCCGCAGGAGCAGACCATCGTCCAGAATCGGGGCATGGACGTCCCCAGGCTGCTGGAAGCAGCTTCCCTGCTGGTCCCGGAAGAGATCGCCACCGAGAACGACATCACGGTGAACGACGTCTGGGAGTACCTCACCCACGACGAGTGGGAAGTGGCTCTCGGTCTGCTGGAGGAACTCGGTGACGTCCAGCGGCTTCCGCTCAACTTCTGGCAGGCCCTCGCCACCGCCGCCGAGCAGATGGGGCTGGAGAAGAGCGCGGCCTGGTGCCACTGGCGCTGCTACGAAACCCGACACGGCATCATCCGAGCCGACCTCACCCTCACGCCTGCCGAGGAGGCCCGCCGACAGACACCCTTCCCGGGAGCTGGCGTCCTTCGACCACTGTGGAACATCGGGCGTCGAACCGCGACAGACGAACCGGACCTCTGCATTGCCAGCCTTTGGGTGGAGTTCGCGCCGTTCATGGAGCCTGGCGGGCGGGCCACGGTGCGTCTCGCCCCACTCTGCCCGTCGAAGTGGCAGCACCTTCAGACCGGTCAAGTGATCACCATGCACGAGGACCGGACCGTCGCCGGAACGGCGGTCGTCCTGGATGTTCAGCGCCCTTCAGCCCGGCGGTCGCATGACAAGAGCTGCCCCACTCTCACGCTGATGCAGCGGAAGCAGCTCCCGGGAGACGAGCTCACAGGCTGTCGTACTTCGGTTCATCGGCATAGCGCCATCTGGGACCGTGGTGCGGTGTGATGAGCCCGTCGGTGACCTGATTCCGCACCTCGGCGAGTTGCTGGTGGCGCGCCGCGTGCTCTTTGAGGGCGGAGCGATTGGCCTGGTGGTGAGAACCCGGGAGGCCGAGGTGGCCTGCCCCGGGCCAGGGCGCGAAGTACGGGGTCTCCATGGTGAGCGCGCTGGAGAGCGGACAGGAGTCCCGGGCCTAAGTGGTGGGTCCCCTGGTGCCGTCGTAGCGTCGATACAGGAGCAGCCGCTCGAAGGGGGTCGGGAGCGCCTGTCGGGATGCGCTGCGAGGCGTGGGGCGCGCTGGGCGGTAGAGGTGCGTGGGGGCGTTGGGCCAGGTGGCTCGGGGAGAGACGGCTGGGAGCAGACATGCCGAGACGAAAGCTGAGAACCGCGGCCGTGATCTTTGCCGCGACGTCGCTCGCTGTAGGCCTTGCACCGGCAACCGCCTCGGCGTCCCCCTCCATGCCGGCACAGCCCGGTGACCAGGTCGTGGTCGTGGACTGCTTCATGAAGGCGCAGGTGCGCCCGAGCGAGTTCCTGATCGCCTGCGGGGACGGCAACAGTGGGCTGACCGAACTCAAGTGGTCGTCGTGGGGGCCGACGTCCGCCGTGGCCACCGGGCTGAACGTGGTCAACGACTGCAAGCCCTACTGCGCCGCGGGCACGTTCCACTCGTATCCCGTGAACGTCAGGTTCGAGCGCCCGGAGGCGTGGGAGAAGAACCCCGATCAGCAGCGGTACGGGCAGCTCCACCTCAGCTTCTCCGGCAGCAGGCCCGAGCACATGCCGCCCGAGGTGACGTACAAGCTGTGGGACTGACGGACGGCGAGGTGCGTTTCCTGACGCGTGGCCGGTCTGCGCGGTCGTATCCGTGCCGCCGCGCGACGCGTCGCCGCCGGGACGACGTGCGCGCGGTGGAGGTGCAGGAGGAGGAGCCCGAGGGGCTCGTGGGGTTCGAGGCGGAGTCCCGGGCCGTACCGGGGCGCTGCCCTGCGGGCTCTGCTGTTCGGCTCAGGCCCCGGGTGGTGGCGAGGCGGTAGACACCTCAGGAGTGTGGGATTCAGGCGGTGGGTGCGGTCGGGCTCTGGGATGATCTGTCCACGCCTGTAGGAAGGGGCGGGCAGTGGTGGACATGGGGCCGGACCGAGATGTCACCGAACCGAGCGTGCTGACCGACGTGCGTGTCGGGGACGTGCTGCGGGTGGTGTGCGAGCCAGTCGATGCACGGGTCTCCACTGATTCGCCGTACTACGTCTTCGTCCGCTGGCCCTGGGGGGAGGTGGATCCGGATTCGCGTTTCCGCTGGAACGGCGAGCGGGCCTTCCCTCGTAGAGCAGACCACTACGAATGGGACATGGAACTCTTCCGCCTGGAGCCGGACCCGGCCGAGCTCGCCGTCGGGGACGTCTGTCTGGTCGGCGTCCCGGAGGCGACGGACCATGTGCTGTCTGTCGAGCACTTCGATCCGCCCCAGGACCGGGGATGGCTGCCCAGGCCGACCCGGAGCCTCTATGTGATGCGCCACGGCCAGTCCTTCGATCCGGAGCTCGAAGACCAGGGCTGCGTCATCTGCCCGGGCGGCCACGAGCCGATGGAGTTGGTGGTGCTGTTCCGGCCATATGCGTTCCTGGAGATCGGCGACGAGGTTGTCGACGCGAGGGGCGACGCGTGGCGCTTCGAGCACCCCTGGAGCTGGTACTCCTTCAGCGGACTGACCGGGACGCCGACGTGGCCGCTGACCCTCTTGGCGCGGCGAGGGCAGCCGGTCGCAGCGAAGACTGTGGTCGCTGAGACGGTCGGCGGTTCGCACGAGGCCGAGGAGGCCCGGTGGCGCAGCATGACAGGCGCCGAGCCGGTCATGCCCTGACCCACGTTGACCCCACGTTGACATCGCCCCTCAGCTATGGGGCGATGCGGACTGACCGGCCTCAGGCAGCGGCAACGAGTTGAGTGGGGAAGGCCAGGGCTTCGTCGAACGGGGATGTGCTTCTGCAGGCAGTGGGAGAGCCGGCCGGCCGGGACGGCGCCGGGCGGGGTCGTCGACCAGCACACCGCCGCCGAATCGAGCGGACCCGGCCAGGGCTTCGGAGACGCCCTCGATCGCGCCGAGCGCGGCCGCGGGCACCGAGCGTCGAGGTCAGCAGGGACGGCAGCAGCGCGGTGGGGATCTCATGGCCGA
Source organism: Streptomyces sp. NPDC002867 (assembly GCF_053591895.1). Classification (NCBI taxonomy): domain Bacteria; kingdom Bacillati; phylum Actinomycetota; class Actinomycetes; order Kitasatosporales; family Streptomycetaceae; genus Streptomyces; species Streptomyces sp. NPDC002867. Next base: position 18,555 of record NZ_JBSFUR010000029.1, read on the forward strand.
CATCGGCGAGGAAGCTCGCTGTGCCGATGCCTCGCACCCTGGGGGTCAACCAGCGCTCGAGGGCTGGTGCTTCGGGGTGCTCGTCACCGGGATGGTTGTCGCCACAAATCTTCACCGGCCGACCGACGATCGGGCAGTGGACAAGACCACGATCGTCACCGCCTCTGCTACGTCGATCAGTCCGCAAGAAGGGCCGCGACCTCGCGTGCCGCGTCGCGTGCCGGGCGGCCGACGCCGATCAGGGTGGCGGAGGCGGGCCCGGTCCAGTCCCCGTACCCGACCAGGTGCAGGCGGGGCTCGGCCACAGCGCGGGTGCCGTGGGTGGCGATGTGGCCGCGCGCCCCCCTCAGCCCCAGCGGGGCGAGGTGGGCGAGGGCGGGCCGGAAGCCGGTACACCAGATGACGGTGTCCGCCTCGGCCTCGGTGCCATCGGCCCACTTCACGCCCGTCGTGGTCAGCTGGGTGAACATAGGCTTTGCCCGCAGCAGGCCGGCGTCGCGGGCTTCGCGTACGGGCGGTACCGCGACGATGTCGCCGAGCGAGGCGACGCCGCCGGCATCGGTGCGGTCTTCGTCGAGGGCGCGGCGGCGTGCGGTGGCGACGTCGAACAGGACGCGGCCGTCGACGTCGTCGGCGAGGTACCGGGGCGGGCGCTGGGTGACCCAGGTCAGGTCGATGCCGGCCAGGGCGAGGTCGGCGGCGATCTGCGCGCCGGAGTTCCCGCCACCGACCACAACCACCCTCCCCCTACGGCTTCGCCCTGGGGGGACCCCCAGCCCGGCGAAGTCCTGCGGCCGCCGGTAGGCCACCGTGTGCAGCTGGCGGCCGGTGAAGACGTCCCGGCCGGGGACAGCAGGAAGGAAAGGCCGCGACCAGGTGCCGGTGGCGCTGACGACCGCCCGCGCCGACCAGTCACCCGCATCGGTCTCCACGCGGAGCCGGCCGCCGTCGCGGTGCACGGCTTGGGCCTGGACGCTGTGCTGGACGGGCAGTTCGTAGCGCTTCTCGTAGTCGGCGAGGTAGTCGACGACGTGCTGTGCGTCGGGGTACAGCTCGCTGGGCTGGGCGGGCATGATCCGTCCCGGCAGGGACGAGTACGCCGCGGGCGAGAACAGGTGCAGCGAGTCCCAGGTGTGCTGCCAGGCGCCGCCGGGCGCGGACTCGGCGTCGAGGACGACGAAGTCCAGGCCCTGGCGGCGCAGGTGGTAGCCGGCGGCGAGCCCTGCTTGGCCGCCGCCGACCACCACCACGTCGGTGTGCTGCGTCATGCCGCGGGCGTCTGCGCGTCCGACTCGCTGCGCATGAAGACGACCGCGACCAGGGCCAGCCCCACGACCACGCCGACCAGCTGCATGGCGATGAACACCGGGACGGAGGCGGGGGCGATGCCCGCGAAGGTGTCCGTGAAGGCGCGGCCGATCGTGACCGCCGGGTTCGCGAAGGAGGTGGAGGAGGTGAACCAGTAGGCCGCACCGATGTAGGAGGCGACCGCGACGGGTGCGAAGCGGAGCCGGTCGGTGCGGGCCAGGCCGAAGATCAGAAGGATCAGGCCGGCGGTGGCCACCACCTCGCCGAGGAGCAGGTTCCCCGCCGAGCGGTCGTGCGTGGACCACTTCACCAGCGGCTCGCCGAACATCGCGTCCGCCAGAACCGCGCCCGCGATCGCGCCGACGACCTGCGACGGCACGTACACCGCCAGTTCCCGCGCGGTCACCCCCGCGCCGCCGCGGCGGGCAGTCCACCACTCGGCCAGGGTGACTGCGGGATTGAAGTGCGCGCCGGAGACCGGGCCGAACAGGGCGATCAGAACGCCGAGCCCGAAGACCGTGGCGGTGGAGTTGGCCAGAAGTTGCAGCGCGACGTCGTCGGTGAGCTGGGTGGCCTGGATGCCCGATCCGACGACGACCGCCACGAGGGCGGCGGTTCCGACGAGCTCGGCGGCGGCGCGGGCGACCAGCGGGGTGCGGGGCGGGGTGGCGCCGGGCGCGGGCTGCGGCGAGGTGCCGGCGGCTATGGCGTCGCTCGCGGCGGGCTCGGTGGCGGTCAAGACAGGGTCTCCTCGGGCAGGGTGGAGTGGGGGAGAGGGGCTTAGGGGCAGGACCGCTTGAGGTTCGCTTCGGCGGTGGTGCGGGCGGTGGCGGCCAGGTCGGCGAACTGGCCCGCGAGGGATTCGATGACCTCCGGTCGCAGCCGGTAGTAGATGTACCGTCCGCACGGTTCGGTCTCCACGACCCCGGCCTCGCGCAGCACCTTCAGGTGGTTGGAGAGGTTCGTCTGCCTGGCACCGGTCTCCTCGACCAGGTGCGTGGTGCAGAGCGTCTCCCGCGCGAGCAGGCTCACGATCCGGAGCCTGAGCGGATCGGCCAGGACCCGGATCAGATCAGTGTCGACTGACGTCATCATGGGCTGATACTGTCACATCACCCGGAGCTGACACCAGCCTGGGCTGACCTCTTCTGAAGCCAGGGGGTTCTCTCCATGACCGAGTCCCCGCACCCGGTCCTCCCCGACGAACGCCTCGCGGCCGGCGTCGCCCGCCTCGCCGTGCGCGACCACGGCCGGTACTCCGTGGAGACGGTACAGCGGCTCATGGTCGACTCCTACGAGCGGCTCGCGGCCGCGGCGCAGGTGCGCACGCACGCGGTCGTGCCGGCCGAACGGTTCGCCGCTGAACGCCCCGACGCGCCGGCGCACGTCGAGAGCCCGACCGGCGGGGGACGGCCGCGGGTGGTCTTCGTGTGCAGTCGCAACGCCGGCAGCTCGCAGATGGCGGCGGCCCTCCTGGCCCACCGGGCCGGGGCGGACGTGATCGCCTCCTCTGCCGGCACCCACCCGTCCGGTGCCGTCGACCCCCACGTGGTTCAGGCGCTCGCGGAGGCGGGCGTCGCACTGGAGGACGTCTGTCCCAAGCCGCTGACCGACGAGGTCGTCCAGGTCGCCGACATCGTGATCACCATGGGCTGCGGGAATCCCTGCCCTGTGGTGCCCGGCCGTCGCGTCCTGGACTGGGCCGTTGCCGACCCCGACGACGCACCGATCGCCGTCGTGCGCTCCATCCGCGACGACATCGACGCCCGCATCACCGATCTGCCGGACACCCTGCCGCCCAGCTCCTGAAGCTTCCCGTCCCCCGCACCCCGCTCATCCCTGCCATGAAGGAAGAACCGATGACCACCGCTCCGCTCGCCTCCGTGCTCTTCGTCTGCGTCCACAACGCCGGCCGCTCCCAGATGGCCGCCGGGTTCCTGAGCCACCTCGCCGGCGACCGCATCGAGGTCCGCTCCGCAGGTTCCATCCCGGGGGACCAGGTCAACCCGGCCGCGGTCGAGGCGATGAAGGAGGTCGGCGTCGACATCTCCGCCGCCACGCCGAAGATCCTCACCACCGAGGCGGTCCAGGCGTCCGACTACGTCATCACCATGGGCTGCGGCGACGCCTGCCCGATCTTCCCCGGCAAGAAGTACCTCGACTGGGCGCTCGAGGACCCGGCCGGCAAGGGCGTCGAGGCTGTACGCCCGATCCGTGACGAGATCAAGACCCGCATCGAGGCCCTGATCGCCGAGATCGACGCGCAGCAGGAGGCGTGAGCCGGTGACCGACCCGATCGCCGCCGAATGACGATGACGTACACAACGTCATTGTCATCGACTCCGGCCCGCCGGATACACCGCCGCCCTCTACGCCGCCCGCGTCCGGCTGAAGCCGGTGCTGTTCGGAGGCCGATGTCCCCGATGAGCGCGCGGCGGGCGGCCTGCCGGGGACTTGGTGCCGTGGTCGCGCAGCAGGACCATCCAGGCGTCGGACGCGCCCGGTACGGCGGCGGCCAACCGCTCAGTGCCGGGGACGAGTTCGAGGCCGAGCGAGCGGTAGTGCGCTACGGTGGCCCGGCCGGCGCGACGCCCTGTCCGCGCAGGACGCGCACCTCGCCGCCGACGTGTGCGACGATGACCGGCACCTCCCCGGCGTGCCCGCACAGATGCGGTTCGACGACGTGGAGCGCGAACCCGGCGGCGACGGCGGTGTCGCAGGCGTTGGCGTCGGGCTCGAGGACGGCCATCGCGGACAGCGAGGCCGGCCAGTGCGTGGAGGACACCATTCCGAAGGTGCCCTGGAGTGTTGGCCGGGTGGTGAACACCGCGCGTCTCACCTCGTTCTAGAACGGCATGCGTCCGCGGGTGCGGCGGCCCGCGGAACCGCTGCGGCTCACGGCCCGTGAGCTGCTGCGGAACGGTTTGCTGAACATGCGCCCCAGGAACCCCGGGGCCTTGCTGCCGACGCGTGATCCCAGGCCGAGGGTGCGTCGCGTACCACGTTCGGGGTGGCGCGACAGGCGCGGCAGGAGGAACGCCAGCACGGCGAGGACGCCACACACTGCAATGATTCCGGCGATCATCATGGGAACTCCAAAGGTCGTGGTTCTTCTGCCGTTTGCCCGCGGCAGCTCTCGGTACGCGTTCAGCTGCCGGCGATGCCGTCCTCGGCCCCTTGTCCAGGGCCGGGGACGGAGGACGTCGAAGGCGGTTCTGCCTCCCACGGGGCCGGCCCGCTGCCCTCGGTCCAGGCGACGAGGCTCTGGTGGTCGAAGCATCGGATCCCGCACTGTTCGGCGTACTCGGCCGCCGGCTGGGTGAACTCGCCCGTGGTCACGACGGCCGCCACACTCGCCTCGTGCACGGCGAAACATGTGCCGCCGAATCGCTGCACTTCCTGGGATCCGACCTTGTTCATCGGGCCGTAGCGCTTGCACTGCATGACGACACGCCTGCCGTCGGGCGTGGTGGCGATCACGTCGGCGCCGAGATCGCCCGCACCTCCGACGACCCGGACGTCCCGGCAACCGTCCCGTTCGCACAGAGCGGCGACGGCCTGTTCGAAGTCGGCGGGGTCCATGGCCGCGAGGTCGTCCACCTCGAACGTCCCCGACGCTTCCTCGCCGTCGGACACCGGGGCAGGTGTCCGCACCTGTTGCGCCGCGCTCGTACCGGCGGCGTGGTGCGTGAGGTCCGAGAGGCCGTCGGCGAGCCGGCCGGCCGCGCGGCGACGGCTGGCGCTGCCCAGCCCGGCCGCTGCCACGACGAGGACGGCCATGACGGCCACCGCCGCCGCGGGCCGCTCCTCGGCCGCTCTGACGATGAGCTTCAGCGTGAGCCCGACGGCGCACAGAATGATGGCGACGAGTCCGAAGAAGAGGACCAACTGCCGGATGCTGAAGGCCGGTTTCCGCTTCTCGCGTCCGGGGCTCCTGAAGGGAACGGTCATATGCGGCGGTCACCGCCCTCGGCGGCTGCAACAAGATCACTCATGCAGGCCGTATGCCCCGCCTGCCGGCTTTCACCGGCCGGGCCCGGTGGTACGAGCCACCGGGCGGCCCGGCACGTCAGGCAACCAGTTCGCGTACGTGGTCGACGCTGCCGCAGTCGGCGTCGAGGTGCTTGGCACGCGCCTCGCGGAAGGCCTTGCCGAGCTCGGCCCGCCGGTCGTCGGCGACGTTCTCGCGCGTGTCGTTGAGCAACGTGCGCTCCTCCTCGTCCACGTGGTGGTCGACCGCCGCGACGAGCGCTTCGAGCTTCTCCTCCCACTCCTCGGACATGGTGTCCTTCACCTCGAGCAGTGCGAGCAACGCCTCGTTGGCCTCCTCGTGCTCATGGATGCCGTGCTCGACATCGTCGCCGTCCACGTTCTTGTAGCGCCGCAGTGCGGGATAGACCTCGTCCTCCTCGGCCTCCGAGTGGGCGACGAGAAGGGCAGAGAACTCGCGCAGAGCGGCGGCGCGATCGGCTTCGGCGCTGCGCAGGGTGCGGAAGAGCTCCTCCATCCTGTGGTGGTCCCGCAGAATGAGCTCGACGACATCGGTGGTCGCTGACGACATATCGGCTCCTCGATTCGCTGGGGTGGTCGCCCGCTCGCATACCCGTCTCCGCGCACGTCAGACGTGCCGGGACGGGCACTGCACCGGACTTCCGGTGCGCACCCCCTGCGCTTCTGGTCCGACGAGGGAGCGGTGCCGCCCGCGGCCCGCTCCGCAACCGCCTACCGGCTGTACGACGCCGGGTCGGTGGCCCGCGTCGAGCTGGTCCGCACGCTGCAGGAGCTGGGCCTCGGGCGCGACGTCGACCCACGCCTGCATGGCCGCATGCACACCTTCAGCATCGAACTGCCCGATGACCCCACACGAGCAGGTGGACGCCTGGATCGAACTGGCCGAGCTGGTGCGGGCCCCCGGTTTCCAAGTGTGGCCATTGTCGGAAACCGCTCATTGTCAGACCCACGCGCCACGCTTGATCTGTGCGAACACTCTTCAGCGACGAAGTGCACGTGGCCTACGGGCAGATCTACGTCTGCAGCGACGACATCCACTCCCTCGAAGATTCTTTCGCCGGGCAGCGGGCCGGGCTGTGCGGCGGGGCGGTGCCGGGCCATCTCTTTCTGCTGACTGGAACGCACACCGGCTCCGTCCCGATCACCGTTGAGCTGCACGCGACCGAGCCGCCCCTGGACGCCGACCTCTGGGAGGACATCGTCGAGGTATCGTTCCGGCCCGTATCGAACAGAGTTCAGCTCGTGGAGTGGGACAGCGGCTGGTATCCGCTCCCCCTCTCCGAGACCTCGTACCGGGTCCGGTACCACTGCCGGGGCATGGACGGGGCGCACAACGCCGCAGGCGATGTGGGCGAACGCGCGGTGGATGAGTATCTGTTGCGATTCTGGCCGAGCCCGCCGGCTCCGGACCGCGTGGTCAAGGAGACCAGTCAAGCCGCCGCCTACTGGCACGAGTTCGCGCGCGAGCAGCCCCCGGGCCCCACCCCCGAGGAGCGAGCCGAGGCCGAGCGCCGGGCCCGCGAGGAGGCGGAGCACACCGAACTGCAACAGGAGATGGACGCGTGGGGCGGGCGCCTGCCCAGTGATCGACTGCGGGATGTCCAGGGCAAGCTCCGGGGATTCAGGGCTGTCCGCAGGGCCTCGTGGGCCTTGATGCCGCACTCGTGCACGCGATCGACGCCTCGAGTCCCGAGGAACAGCGCGCGCTCGCCCGCTGGGCAGCGCACCGCGCGTGTGTGCACGCGGCTCGGTCCTCGCGAACCGATGAAGGAACCGCTCGTGCAACTCCGCGAGCCCCGACGACCACCCCCGTGCATCCGCCCGCACCGTCTCCCACCTCATGACCAGCACAACGCGCCCCAGCCGTCCCACCGTCACGCGAAAGACGGTTGCAGTACTTAGATGCCGCCATCTGGGGCGGAGGCCCGGGCCGTGCGGCGGAAGGCGGCACGGTAGGCGCTCGGGCGGTGGCCGGTGTGGCGGGCGAAGAGGGCGGCGAAGGTACCGGGGTCCTGGTAGCCGACGGCCGCGGCGACGGCGGCGACGGTGCGGTCGGTGGTCTCCAGCAGATGGCGGGCGCGGCGGACCCGGGAAGCCTGCAGATGGGCCAGCGGGCTGCGTCCGGTCTCTTCGGCGAAGCGGCGCAGCAGCGTGCGGGTGCTGACCCGGAAGGCGTCCGCGAGCGCGGCGAGGTCGTACCGCTCGGCGAGGTTCTGGTCGAGCCGCCGCATGACTCGCTGGGAGAACTCCCGGCCGGGCTCCGGGAGGAGCCGCGGGTCGACGTACGGGGTCTGGGAGGTCCGCGCGTCGTCGACGAGCGCCAACCGTGCGGTGGTGCGGGCCACCCGGGCGCCGTTGTGCCGGCGGATCAGGTCCAGCGCGAAGTCGTACATGGCGCTGAAGGCGGCCGTGGTCGTCACCCCCGTGTCGGTGACGACCAGGTGCTCGGGCCGCACGTCGGCGTCCGGGCAGCGCCTGGCCAGTTCGCCGGCGTGCAGCCAGGAGGTGGTGGCCCGGCGCCGGTCGAGGAGCCCAGCCTCGGCGAGCAGGAACGCGCCGACGCAGAGGGAGACGACGGCGGTGCCGGCGGCAGCCTGCGCGCGGATCGCCGCGATCTCGGGGGCGAGCCGGGCGAGCCGCGCGTCGAGGTCCGTGTCCGGGCGCAGTTCGAAGCCAGGGACCACGAGGACGTCGACCTCGCGCAAGGGACGCACGTCCAGGCTCGCGCCGCCCGAGGCGGTGACCCGGCGGCGCGGCGAGACGACCGACACCCGGTAGCCGGGCGCGTCCGGTCCGGCGACATGCCCGGCCATCGTCAACAGATCGGGGACGCCGAACACTTCAGACGCGAAGCAGTCCGGGTACGCCAGGACCCCGACCCGCAGCGCACCCGGCCCGGCGCCCGGACCCGCACGTTCCTCTGCCTGCCGCGCCGCCTCCGCCATCGCTCCCGTACCCCTGGTGTCCGGCCCCCGGGTCGCCGACCGCGTACCGATCGCCTCCCTCGCTTGTGGCGAGATTACCCCTGGCCTTGGCGATCTCGCCCCTCAACCGGCGGCCAGCTCCGGGACCAGGCTGGCCCCATGAGCGACGACGATCCGATCACCGACTTCACCCGCCGGAGCGTGGCCGTGGAGGGGGTGGAGAAGACGGTGTACACAGCCGGGATCGGGCCTGCGGTCGTGGTGCTCCCGGAGATGCCGGGCATCAGTCCCGACGTCCTGCGGCTCGCGCGCTGGGTGCGGGACGCGGGCTTCACCGTCCATGTGCCCTCCCTGTTCGGGACGGACGGCGCCTTCCCCACGGTCGAGGGCGGCCGGGAGGTCGTCCGCCGCGCCTGCGTCAGCGCCGAGTTCCGCGCCTTCGCCGGGGGCGGCACCAGCCCGGTGACGATCTGGCTGCGCGGCCTGGCGCGCCAGGCCCACACCGCGTGCGGTGGGCCGGGGGTGGGTGCGATCGGCCTGTGCTTCACCGGCAACTTCGCCCTCACCATGGCCCTGGAGCCGGCGGTGATCGCCCCGGTGGTCAACCACCCGTCGCTGCCGCTCGACGACCCCGGCGGACTCGAACTCGACGCGGCGGACGCGCGCGCGGTGCGCGACCGGCTCGACCGCGACGGCCTCACCGTCCTCGCCTACCGCTTCGAGGGCGACCGCTGGTGCACGGGGCAGCGCTTCGCCGCCTACCGGTCGCTGCTCGGCGACGCCTTCGACGGGCGTGTCCTCCCGGACAGCGCCGCCAACCCGGCCCCGCCGCCCTTCTTCGCCGATCTGGTCGGCACCCCGCACAGCGTCGTCACCGCCCATCTCGTCGACGAGGCCGGCCACCCCACGGTGCGGGCCCGCGACGAGATCCTCGCCTTCCTCGCCGACCGCCTGCACCCGCACGGGAACCAACCGCTGCCCGCCACCTGACCGGGCCCTGGTCCGCCGGACACCGCGACCTCGCCGTCGCCAGCACCCTCATCTGGCTCGACCAATGATCGGTCTTTTGTGTGATGGGGGCTCAGTTTCGGGTGGTGAGTGTCCGCGTTGTTTGTCGTGGCTGGTGCGGGCTTGGTGTTGCCGTTGCCAGTGTGACCAGTGCATGACGTGGTCGACGGGTGCCGGCCGGCGGTGGGCGAGGCGGGTGATCAGGCGTCCCTGCCTTGTTCATCGGGATGAGCGAGCCATTCGTGGGTTGGCTCACCCAGGGTGCCGGGTGTGGCTTTCAGGCGTCCGCCGTCCGTGGCTTCCTCCGATTCGCCGCCCGGCGCCCCACGACGACTCGGCTGCTCATGAGGGATTGCGGCACTGATCGCTCAGTAGGGACTCGACACAGCCCCCTGCGGGAGCGTGTCCGGCAGGGGACGGGGCAGGCCGTCGGCAGAGCCCGCCGTGTACATCGACCAGATCCTTGCCGCGCCACCGTCACCGGCGCCGTCCAGCGTCACCTGCTTCTGCGACGTCGCGTCTTCACCGAACAGCGCGAGCGCGGTGACCAGTTCGGCGGAGCCGCCCACGAACCAGTCGGCCTTCCTGTCGTCCGACGGACCGCCGACGGTCACGGTCTGCGCCGGCCGGGCGCTCGGCGCGGGGCCCACGACGGAGAACCGGCCGTTGCCGAGCGACGACTTCGCTCCGTACGACGCGGTGACTGTGCCCGCGGTCTCGGGGCGCACCACCTGCCCGCCGACCGAGGGCGGCAGCTGTGTCGCTTCACCCGCCCGCTCCGCCGCCTTCACGATCGAGGGCGTGACCTTCTTCCCGTCGTGGGAGAGCGTGGCGTAAACACCCGCCATCTCCAGTGGGCTGACGCCCATCAGTCCGAGTGTCGTCGCGCCGGGCGCGGCGAAGCCGCTCGCCTGCGGACTTATGCCCAGGTCCGTCGCGGTCCGGCGGATCTGCGCCGGGTCCGCGAGACCTCTGTTCTCCCACTTGGCCTCGGCGGCGGCCGCCAGGGCGACCGGGGCGAACGTCGGTCCGGCCTGGTAGTCGGAGCGGAGCGAATTGTTGAGGTAGTGCTTCAGATAGTCCCTGCCCCCGTAGAGGGCCACGATGTGCCCGCTCCTGGGGTCCACCGACACCGCTCCCGCCTGCCGGTCGGAGCCGTCTGCCGCTGCGGACGCCGAGCCGTCGGCACCCGGGCCGCTGTCCAGCCCGGCGGCGGCGGCGTTCTCCAGAGCCCGCTGCCGGGTCGGGTCGATGTTGAGGGTGATCCGCCAGCCTCCGCCCGCCAGATCCTGCTCGCTGATGCCCGAGGCCATCAGCTCCCGCCGCGCCGCGTCGACCAGATAGCCGTTCTGGCCCGCGAGCCCCTGTACCGGCTTCGGGTCCAGGGGCACGGGAAAGCGCATGCTCTGCCGGCGGGTCGGGTCCAGCCAGCCTTCCTCCACCATGTTGTCCAGGACGTAGTTCCAGCGCTCCACCGCCAGCCGCCTGCCGCCGGGCGTGGCCACGGCCCAGTCGTACTGGCTCGGGGCCTGCAGCAGCGCCGCCAGATACGCCCCCTGCTCGACGGTGAGGTCGTCGGACTCCTTTCCGTAGTAGGCCCGTGACGCGGCCTGCACTCCGTACGCCAGCCGCCCGTAGTAACTGGTGTTGAGATAGCCGGCGAGGATGTCGTCCTTGGAGGTCTGCCGGTCCACCTTCAGGGAGATGATCAGTTCCTTCACCTTGCGCGTGACGGTCTGGTCCTGGCTCAGGTAGTAGTTCTTCACATACTGCTGGGTGATCGTCGAACCGCCCTGTTTGCCGCGCCCCGCCACGGTGTTGAGGATGCCGCGTGCGGTGCCGCTGAGCGAGACGCCGGGGTCGCTGTAGAAGTCCCTGTTCTCGGCGGCGACGAACGCACGCTGCACATCCTTCGGCACCCGGTCGAGCGGCACGGACTCGCGGTTGATGTCGCCGGTACGCGTGAGCCGTGTGCCGTCGCTGTAGAGATAGACGTTGCTCTGGGCCTTCGCCAGATCGTTGGCTCTCGGGATGTCGATAGCGAAGTACAGCACCGTGAACCCGCCGACGAGCAGAGCACACACGGTCACCACCCCTGCGAGCAGGCGTCGCCAGGTGAACAGCCGGCGTATCCCCGTACGCGCCCCCGCCCGCGGCCGGGGGCGCGTACCTCCGCGGCGGAAGGTGCCCCGCCGGGCCGCCGGAGCCGTTCTCGGGCCGTCCGGCGGCGCGCCGGTCTCCGCAACGTCGTTGCCGAGGACCAGGAATCGCTGCTCCACGGTTCGGTACGGGTTCCGCCTGATACGCATGGGCGCCATCCTCTGTGCCCAAGATCTTCGTCGGGCGGAAGGCCTGCATCGGCCGGGCCTCGGCTGTGCGTCGGGCGTGCATCCCGTCCGTATCAGTCGTGTATCGGCGCCGGGCGGTCGGGCAGCCGCAGTGTGGCGACCGCCCCGCCGCCGGGGCAGTTGGCGAACGACAGCACGGCACCGATCACCTGGGCCTGGCCCTGGCAGATCGTCAGACCGAGGCCGTGCCCGGTCCCCCGCTCCCGCGCACCTGTGCGGAACCGCTGCGGGCCGTCCGTGAGCAGGGACTGCGGGAAACCGTCGCCCCGGTCACGTACGCGGATGGTCACCGAGGCGTCTTGCGGATGCCGTGCCACGGTGACGGTGACCGGCGCACGCCCGTGACGGTGTGCGTTGACGACGAGATTGGCGACGATGCGCTCCAGCCGGCGCGGATCCGTCCACACGACAGCAGCGTCGTCGTCCGCCCCGCCCGCGGACTCCTCGTGGCTCTCCGGTCCGTCACCGGACCCCGCCTCCGCGACGACGGTCGTCGCCGCCAGCCCCGTCCGGGCCACCGCCTGCACCACCGCCGGACCGACCGGGCAGCGGGACGGATCCGCCCGCTCGGCGCCCGCGTCCAGCCGGGATATCTCCAGCAGGTCCTCCACCAACGAGCCCAGCACGCGAACCCGGTCGCGCACATACCCGGCAGCCTTCCCTTCGGGCAGCAGCTCGGCCGCGGTCACCAACCCCATGAGCGGCGTGCGCAGTTCATGCGCCACGTCCGCGGTGAAACGCTGTTCTCCCCGCAGCCGCTGCTGGAGCGCCGCGGCCATCGTGTCCACGGCCGCTGAGATCTCGGCGATCTCGTCCTGCGGGCGCGGCGCCGCGGAGATCCTGGCGTCGAGGTCGCCGTCGGCGATGCGGCGCGCCGTACCCGCCGCCGTACGGAGCCGGCGACTCATCCGCCCCGCGCTGAGCACACCCAGCGGCAGAACGACAGCGGTGGTGAGCACGCCCGCCACGACGATGTTCGTGTCCAGCGCGGCGAGATCCCGCATCGTCACGCCCAGGTCGACGCGTACGGACAGGACCTGACCGCCCGCGGGCCGGGCCGCCCACATCGCCGGACCGCGCTCGCCCGTGGTGAACTCGGTGCCCTGGTGTCCCCGTGCGACCAGCGCGCCCAGGGAGCGGGGCAGCCCTCGCGCGTCCAGTTCCGCGCCCGAACCCTGCACCGAACCGGTGCGGGCGTAGATGACGGCGGCCCGGTCGAGCGTGGTGCGAGCCGCGTCCCGCGCCTGCGACAGCTCCCGGTCGCGCGACGCATGGTGCACCAGCACACCGACGGCGGTCGCCACGGCGCAGATCGCCACGGCGACCAGGGCGGCGATCCGCCAGCGCAGAGCCATATCAGCGCCGGAGCTTGTAGCCGAAGCCGCGGACCGTCTCGATCCGTTCGGCGCCTATCTTGGCCCGCAGCCGCTGAACATGGAGGTCGACGACGCGGGTGTCGCCGTGCCAGGCGTGGTCCCACACCCGGCTGAGCAGCGTACGGCGCTCCAGTACCACACCGGGACTGGCGGCGAACTCGAGCAGCATCCGCAGCTCTGTCGGCGTCAGTGCCAGCGTCCGCCCGTCACGCCGTACCTCCATGCCCCGGGTGTCGATCGTCAGATCGCCGAAGGTCACCGTGGTGCCGTCGGTGTCCCCGGCCGTGCCCTCCCGCCCGGCGACCGTGTCCGGGGAGAAGGAGGCACGACGCAGCAGCGAACGGATCCGGGCGACGAGGACAGCACTCTCGCACGGTTTGACCACGTAGTCGTCGGCACCCGCCTCGAGGCCGGACACCACGTCGAGAGTGTCGCCGCGCGCGGACATCATCAAGATCGGGGCGAGGCTGAACTCCCGGACACGGCGGCACAGTCCGATGCCGTCCAGATCGGGCAGCATGACATCGAGGAGCAGTAGATCCGGATCGGTCTCGCGGAAGATCTCCAGCCCGGTCAGTCCGTCGGCCGCGGTCGCCACGGTGAACCCGTAGCGTTCGAGCAGCATGCGGACGGTGTTGCGGATCACCTCGTCGTCCTCGACGAGCAGCAGTCTGGCCTCGGCCGGCGCGCCGGGCGCGGAGAGCCGGTGGTGTGTCATCGGGGCGTCCTTGTCTTTGGGGCTGTGCTGTGCCCGGAATCCGCACCGGGCCCTGCCGCGGGACCGGCCGGATCGTCGTTCGGTGCGACGGCCGCCATCACCGTGCCGTTCCAGCGGTAGCGCGTGGTGAACCGGCCGTCCCGGCCGGTGGAGGTGATCACCAGATCGTGGCCGAACGTCTCGCCGGTGATCCCGAGCTGGCCCCAGGTGATCAGTATCGGGCGCACCGTGCCGCCCGACGCCCGGTAGACCTGAACGAGTGTCAACGAGGCATTCGGCTCGTCGAACGCGACCACCAGCTCGTCCTGTCCGTCACCGGTCAGCTCGCGGAACACCGGCTTGCGCAGCCCGCACTGTGCTCCGGGGCAGTCCGTCAGCGCGGCCCTGACCAGTTTCGGAACATTGGGGTCCTTGTCCAGCAGATCTGGCACCGACACCGCGCGGAGACCGTCCGCGGGCACGGCGACCGAGGGCACGGCCTCGTACTGCCGGTACGTGGGACTGGGCTCACCCGCCGACGGCGGCACGGGCGGCTCGTACTGCGGCCACAGCGGCGAAGCACGCACCGGCGGCGACAGCGTCGGCGCGGGGCCGCCGTCCCGCACTCCCGCGTGCGATGTGCAGGACACCACCGCCGCCGCGGCCGTGACGGCGGCCAGAGCGACGGCCGCGGCGCGGCCGGTGCGGGCGAGACCGGTGCGGGCGAGACCGGTGCGGTGGAAGCGGAGCATAGGCGCCACAGCCTAACCGTGCGTTCCCCGCTCCCGAACGGTGGTTCGGGAGTGATACCGGCAACCCTCGTGCCGGACCGGTGGCTTCGACGACGTCCAAGTCAATGGTGCGCGCGTGCACCGGCCTTCACCGGCCGAACCGCTGTCACAGGGGGCCGGCCATGTCCGGGAGGGGAAGAGTACGACGACGGGGGCGGCGTGAACGGGCGGGACGAACCGCGGGCGAGCGGGAAGCGGTTCGGCCGAACCGCTTCGTGGTCGCTCGTTGGAGCGCGTCGGTGCGCCACTCGGAAGGTGTTTCGATCGAAACCCGCGGTCGGCCTGCCGGGACCTTCGGCCGAGTGAAAGCTCTTCGCCATCGTGGCTGGCGTCCAATCAGCCGGCTACAGGGAGCTGAGTGGGCGGGCGACGCAAGGGTGGCCTATTGGTATGTGGCGAAGTCCCCCACTGTCGCGGTACCTGATCGCACCGTCCAGATTCCGCTGCCCACGGGGGTTTCCTCTGAACGCCCCGTCGTCAGGGAGAGTCCGGAAGGGCCGATTCCGTGAACCCCGCCGTCGGGATACTTCAAGCGGATGAAGAAGGGGAGCTGAGGGGCGGCTGACAGCGGTACCGTCCCAGCGACAGCCAACGTGCCTGACGAACCCTCGGATACTCGTGAGGCATGTCCGAGAAGCCGCTCCGTACGCGCACGCCCTGGAGCAGGTGGTCGCGGCCAAGGCCGGCGGCGGCAGTGGTGACGAGGGAGAGGCCGGCTACGGGAGGGGTGGGGTGCTCCAGGTGCCGTGTGCCGTCGGACCGCACCGTCGGCCGTGACCGAGGGGGACCGGCTGCTGCCGCGAGGTGGTGGCAGGCCGATGGGGGAGCTCCGCTCAGCCCGCCGCCGTGGGACTGGCCCGTCCGGCGAACCGGAGAAGGCGGCCAAGGCCCCCGCGAAGCAGACGGCCGCCGAGAAGGTGATCAGCCGGCGGAAGACGGCGTCCTGGTCGAGCACCCCGAGCTCCGTGTTCGGCCGGCAGTGCGGGCAGGCCTCCACACCCGCCCGTACCCTCTCCTCCTTCGTGGCTCACGGCGCTGACCCGGCCGGCTGCGGCGTCCAGTGCGGCCGACCGGCTGAGGGTGCTCTTCGGGCGCACCAGGCGGGATGGTCCGCGGCTTTCTACATCCAACCCGTGTTGTTCCTAGAATGGCCAGGTGGAGGACATCGACGCGATCGCAATGTTGCAGGATCCGGTACGGCGCCGCCTGTACGAGTACGTGGCGGCACAGGGCCGCGAGGTCGGCCGCAACGAGGCCGCCGAGGCGGCCGGGGTGACGCGCACGCTCGCTGCGCACCACCTGGACAGGCTGACTGAGGTCGGGCTGCTGGAGAGCGGTAGCCGCCGCCTGACGGGCCGCTCGGGACCGGGGGCGGGCCGTCCCGCCAAGGTGTACACGCGGGCGCGGGCCGAGCGGTCGGTGTCGCTGCCCGCCCGCGACTACCGCACCGCCGCCGAGCTGCTCGCCGAGGCCGCCGAGCAGGCCGGGCTCGACGCCGGGCTCTGCGCGTCCGCGCGCCGCCGGGGTGAGGCCCTGCGCGGCTCGGCGGCGCCCTGTGGCGGCCTTGAAGAGGCCATGAAGATGCTGGCCGCCCGCGGCTACGAACCGCACCTGGAAGACGTTGAGAGCGCCGAGGGCGTCCAGGGCACCGAAGGCGCCGAGGGGACGCCCCAGGCTGCCGCACGCGTCGTCCGTATGCGCAACTGCCCCTTTCATGCCGTCGCCGAACGCTTCCCGCCGCTCGTCTGTGGCATGAATCTGGCGCTGCTGGAGGGGCTGCTCGGCGCGGACGGTCCCGTCCGAGCTCGCATGGACGCCCGGCCGGGGGAGTGCTGCGTGGTGGTCGAGACTTCTAAATGCAATGATAATTGACATAGAAAGCGGGGCCGTGCTGGGATGAGGCCATGACTGCATTCCCGCATGCCGCCCACCTCGCCCAGCTCAACGTCGCCACGCTCCGCCACCCCTTCGACGATCCGCGCGTGGCGCCGTTCGTCGAGATGCTCGATCCGGTCAACGCCGCCGCCGACGGGGCGCCCGGCTTCGTGTGGCGGCTCGTGGAAGAGGGGGCGGCCGACGCCACCGGCCTGCGCCCGGCTGGTGAGGACGTCATCGTCAACCTGTCGGTGTGGGAGACCCAGGAGGCTCTGTGGGACTTCGCCTACCGCAGTGGGCACCTGGAGGTGATGCGGCGGCGTCGCGAATGGTTCGAACGGCACGTCGAGGCGCACCTGGTGCTCTGGTGGGTCCCCGCCGGGCACCTCCCGACCGTCGGTGAGGCCCTGGAGCGGCTGGCGGACCTGCGGGTGCACGGGCCGTCCCCGCGCGCGTTCACCTTCGCTTCCTCCTACACCGCCGCCGAGGCCGCCCAGCACCTTCAGGCCATGCCGCCGGCGCAGCCTGAGCAGGCCGCCCGGAGCGCGCGGCCGACGCCGGCCGGGGACTCGGCGGCGGTCTGAAGCAGGGACGCTCAGCCCAGCAGGGCGGCGGCCCCGGGTCGCTGTCTGCTCGGGCGCCGGTTACCTGCAGGCGTGGCTGAAGGACAGCAGGCCGGTCGGCGAGAGTGCCTTCGATGTCGTGGTGGTCGGCACCGTCCCGCTCGACAGTCGGCAGATCCAGTTCACTTACCATGTGATGAGCATGGCGACGGTAGGGACAACCGGAGCCCCAGGCCTGTGCATCACGCTGAAGGGGCAGAGCGACGACGGGTGCCTGGTCAAGATCACTGGCTGACCAGTCCTGGGGCGGGCCGCTGAAGACTGCGGCCCACCCCGGAATCAGACAGGCCAGAACTGGGCCAGGTACTGCTCGACTCCATGAGGGACGTCGACGAGACACGCCTCTGCCGCGGCGGCACGGCCTCGGCATTGGACGTGAACATTCCATGTCGCCGATGCGTGGGGCAGAACGATGCCCTGCCGGGCCGGCCCGCCTGCCACTGCCCACAGCCGCAGCTCGCCGGAGCGGCATTCGATGCGGGCGGTCTCGGACTCGTCCCATTCGCCGTCGGGCACTGGCGGGGGACCGCTCCAGATCTCGGCATCGAAGGACACGGTCTGCGTGTGTCCGGCACTCGTGATGTCGATACGCCCCGGTTGTTCCGAAAGGAACGGCCCCTGGGTGAACCCCTCGGGGAACATCGTCGGCAGCCAACCGTCATCGGCGTCCTGCAGGCCGAGCCCGTAGTAGTCGACGTGGGCGTCCACATGCTGGGTCTCCAGGAGCGTCACGCGGCTGACCCTAGCGTCCCTCGGGACCACGAGGCACATCCGGCTCATCACACAGGTTTCCTGCGAACTCAAGCGCCAGGTAAGACAGGGCGATCTCACGAGACAGGAGCGCGCCGGAGAAGGGAGCCTGCTCGCCATCGACGGGCGAGGTGGTCGGGCCGTCGGGCTGCGGGAAGAGCGCGCTGCTGCGGCTGATCGCCGGATTCGAGCAGCCGACGGACGGCGCGATCACGGTCGCCGGGCAGCCCCCGACGCCGGGGCGGCAGGCCGGAGTTGCAGCAGCCGCGGCTGTTCCCGTGGCGCACGGTGCGAGGCAACGTCGAGTCGGCCCTGCGCTACGCGGGCGTCCCGCGGGCCGAGCGCCGGGACCGGGCGGAGGCGCTGCTCCAGCGCGTCGGCTTGGCACAGACCGGCGACCGGCGCACCTGGGAGATCTCCGGCGGCAGCAACAGCGGGTGGCCATCGCCCGGGCGCTTGCCGTCGCCCCCCGCTGCTGCTGCTCGACGAGCCCTTTGCCGCCTCCGAGTACCTGGTGCGGCACCGCTGGCGCGACGGCGATGTCACTCTGTGGACAACCGGTCCACGGCCCACTACGCCAACCGCGACTACGGCGACTTCCGGCGGATCATGCACCGCGTCACCCTGCGCGGCGACGAGCCATGGGGGCCCGCCCGTTCACGCGAGACCGCGCTGGCCCACAACGCGGCCGGCTCCGCGCGCGGTCGGGGGCCGGCCGTTTGGTGATCCGGCCGGTGGTGCGTGCGGCAGTTCCCCGGCAGCGGGTGAGCTGCGGGAGACCTCTGGGATGCCCCCAACGACTCCTTGACAAGGGGTAGAGGCGACCTCAGACTGGCGTTGCACTTTACGCAATCAGTTCCGTAATACGCGCTGAGGTGGTCATGATGATTCCTGCGTGCCGCGTCGCCGATCTGCCGCGAGGCGAGGCGTTCCGGATCGAGTCCGACCCGCCCGTCGCCGTGTTCCACACCGAGGACGGCGAGTTCTACGCGATCGACGACACGTGCACGCATCAGGACGCCTCGCTCTCCGACGGCTGGCTGGAGGGATGCGAGGTCGAATGCCCCTTGCACGCTTCGAAGTTCGACCTGCGCACCGGGAGCGTGGACGCCCCGCCGGCCCGGCTCCCCGTGCGCACCCACCAGGTCCTGGTCGAGGACGGCATGATCTACGTCAAGCTCTCCGACGCCCCGCCGAACCTCCCGCCCTCCTGTGTCGCCGCACGGCTCGGAGCGGTCCCGGTCGCCGGAGGCGCTGCGTGAGGAGCGTGGCGGTCGTCGGCGCCTCGCCGGCCGGACGGTCGGCCGCCCGGGCCCTGCGCGCACAGGGGTTTGACGGACGGCTCGTCATCGTCGGCGACGAGACCCACCGCCCCTACGACCGGCCGCCGTTGTCCAAGGAGTTCCTCGCCGGCCAGGTGGGGGGCTGCTGGCGGACCCGGCGACGGGCCAGGTGCGCCCGCCGCGGTCGCGGGATGCCGCGACCGCGGCCGTTTCCGTGCTTGCCGCCGCGCAGGGCGTCTGGTGCCTGCGCGTGCACGATGCGGCCTCGACGCTCGATGCGGTGCGGGTGACCGTCCGCTGGGGCGTCGAGGCGGCGGCCCCGGCGCAGGCGTTGCTGCGCTGAGGGCCCGGTGTCCGGCCGGCATCTCAGGCCCCGCCCGCCTTGGGCCGGTGTCTTGACACCGCTGCCCTCACGCCAGATTCTTTGTTTCATAATACGCCACCTGTCTCTTATTGAGAAACGCGCCGTCGTGAACCGTCTCTGACGGCCCACCCCCGCCGTGTGCGCGTCTGACATCTTTTGAAGGTGACACGATGACCATCACGAATCTGCCGCCCAGCTTGATCGCCACGCTGGCCGGTGAGTACTACACCGATCCTGAGGTTTTCGCCCGGGAGCAGGAGCGGGTTTTCGAGGCCATGTGGTTCTGTGTGGCCCGTGCCGCCGATCTGGCCAGGCCCGGTGCTTTCCGCACGTACCAGGTGGGGCGGGAGAGTGTGCTGGTCTCCCGTTCCCGGGACGGTTCGGTCAGGGCGTTCTTGAACATCTGCCGGCACCGTGGGGCGAAGTTGTGCACGGAGGAGTCGGGTGAGGTGAAGCGGGCGTTCCAGTGCCCGTATCACGCCTGGACCTATGGTCTGGACGGCAAGCTGGTGGCGGCGCCGAATCTGACGTCGATGCCGGATATCGACCGGGTGGAGTACGGCTTGGTCAATGTCCATGTGCGGGAGTGGCTGGGGTATGTGTGGGTGTGCCTGGCCGAGACTCCGCCGTCGTTCGAGGCGGAGGTGCGGGGTGCGGTGGTCGAGCGGTTGGGCGATCTCGAGTCGATCGAGCGGTATGGGATCGATGATCTGCGGGTGGGGCGGCGGATCACGTATGACGTGCAGGCCAACTGGAAGCTGATCATCGAGAATTTCATGGAGTGCTATCACTGCGCGACCATCCATCCCGAACTCACCGAGGTGTTGCCGGAGTTCGCGGACGGGTATGCGGCGCAGTACTACGTCGGGCACGGCGCCGGGTTCGGTGAGGAGGTGCAGGGGTTCACGGTCGACGGGTCGGAGGGTCTGGACCGTATTCCGGGTGTCGCGCAGGAGCAGGACCGCCGTTATTACGCGATCACGGTGAGGCCGCAGGTGTTCATCAATCTGGTGCCGGACCATGTGATCTTCCATCGGATGTATCCGATGGCGACCGATCGCACGATCGTGGAGTGTGACTGGCTGTATCTGCCGCATGTCGTGGAGAGCGGCAAGGACGTGGAGCGTTCGGTGGAGTTGTTCCACCGGGTGAACCTGCAGGACTTCGACGCGTGTGAGCGCACGCAGCCGGCGATGAGCTCGAGGGCGTATGCCAAGGGCGGTGTCCTGGTGCCCAGCGAGCACCACATCGGCGAATTCCACACCTGGCTGCAGGACAAGCTGAGCGCATAGCAGCAGTCCCACCGGCACATCGGACGAGAGAGGCAGTCATGGCACGCAAGGCGCCGCGCGTGGACCCCGGCGAGGACGCACTGCAAGTGACCGAGCCGAAGCGCTGGGCCGCCGGGATCCCCGCGGTGACCCATGCGCTGCGCATGGGGTACGACCAGATGGGCGTGCGGCGCACCGCACTGACCTTGTTGAAGGTCAACCAGAAGGACGGCTTCGACTGCCCCGGTTGCGCCTGGCCGGAGGGCGATCACCGCAGCAGGGCCGAGTTCTGCGAGAACGGCGCCAAGGCGGTCGCCGAGGAGGCCACCGTCCACCGGGTGACGCGGGAGTTCTTCGCCGCGCACCCGGTGGGCGAACTCGCGGGCCGCAGCGACTACTGGCTGGGCCAGCAGGGCCGCCTCACCGAGCCGATGTACAAGCCGGCCGACTCCGACACGTACGTGCCGGTCACCTGGGAGACGGCGTTCGACATCATCGCCCAGCAGCTCAAGGCGCTGCGAAGCCCCGACGAGGCCGCCTTCTACACCTCGGGGCGGACCTCCAACGAGGCCGCCTACCTCTACCAGCTGCTCGTACGGCGATTCGGCACCAACAACCTGCCGGACTGCTCGAACATGTGCCACGAATCGAGCGGCTCGGCGCTCACCGAGACGATCGGGGTGGGCAAGGGCAGCGTCCACCTCGACGATCTGTTCCGCGCCGACCTGATCCTCGTCGTCGGGCAGAATCCCGGCACCAACCACCCGCGCATGCTGTCCGCGCTGGAGAAGGCCAAGCGGCGCGGTGCGCGCATCGTGGCGGTGAACCCACTGCCCGAGGCCGGGCTGCTGCGCTTCAAGAACCCGCAGAACGCCCGCGGAGTCGCAGGCGGCGGAACGCCCCTCGCGGACCGGTTCCTGCAGATCCGGCTCGGCGGCGACCAGGCGCTCTTCCAGGCGCTGTCACGGCTGCTGCTGGAGGCCGAGGACGCCGCGCCCGGCACGGTCCTCGACCACGACTTCATCACCGCGCACACCGACGGCTTCGAGGCCTACGCCGCACACCTGCGCACACTTGACTGGGACGACGTCGCCGAGGCGACCGGACTCGCCCGCGAAGCCATCGAGGAGACCGCACGCGACGTCCTGTCCGCCCGGTCGATCGTGGTGTGCTGGGCCATGGGCCTGACCCAGCACAAGCACTCCGTGCCCACCATCCGCGAGGTGGTGCACTTTCTGCTGCTGCGTGGCAACATCGGCCGCCCCGGCGCCGGAGTGTGCCCTGTGCGAGGCCACTCCAACGTCCAGGGCGACCGGACCATGGGCATCTACGAGAAGCCGGCGCCGGAATTCCTCGACGCGCTGCACAAGGAGTTCGGATTCGACCCGCCCCGTCACCACGGTTTCGACGCCGTGGAGACGATCCGGGCGATGGGCACCGGGGAGGTGAAGGTGTTCTTCGCCATGGGCGGCAACTTCGTCTCCGCCGCCCCCGACACGGCCGCCACGGAGCGCGCCCTGCGTGGCTGCCGGCTGACCGTGCAGGTCTCCACCAAGCTCAACCGCTCCCACGCAGTCTGCGGCCGGCAGGCCCTCATCCTCCCTGTCCTCGGCCGCACCGAACGCGACCGGGGACCGGACGGGAAGGACCGGTTCGTCACCGTCGAGGACTCCATGGGGATGGTGCACGCCTCGCGCGGCGGGCTGCCACCCGCCTCCCCGCACCTGCTCTCCGAGCCGGCCGTCGTCTGCGGGCTGGCACGCGCCCTGTTCGGGGCGGACGACGACGTGCCGTGGGCGGCCTTCGGGGCCGACTACGACACCGTCCGCGACAGCATCGCCCGCGTCCTGCCCGACTTCGCCGGCTTCAACACCCGGGTCCGCCACCCCGGAGGCTTCACCCTGCAGCACGGCCCTCGCGACGAGCGGCAGTTCCCCACCCGCACGGGCAAGGCCAACTTCACGGTCAACCCGCTGGAAGTGCTGCGCGTCCCGCCCGGCCGCCTGCTGCTGCAGACACTGCGCAGCCACGACCAGTACAACACCACGATCTACGGCCTCGACGACCGCTACCGCGGCATCCACCAGGGACGCAGAGTGGTGTTCGTCCACCCCGACGACCTCGCCGAGCGCGGGATCACCGACGGGGACCCGGTGGACCTCGTCAGCGAGTGGCAGGAGGGCCAGGAGCGGCGGGCACAGGACTTCCGCGCCGTCGCCTACGACACGCCCCGCGGCTGCTGCGCGGCCTACTTCCCCGAGGCCAATGTGCTCGTCCCGCTCGACTAGGTGGCCGACATCTCCAACACGCCGACGTCCAAGAGCATCGTGGTCCGGCTCGAGCCGCGTGCGGCAGGGCGCACCGGCGAGGGGCAGGCGGCGCCGCCCGGGCCCCTCGGCCCGGGCGGGACTCAGCCGATGTAGCCCATGCGGCGGCTGATCTCCTCGGCGCCTTCGACCAGCACGGGTGCGAGCTCGTGCATCCGTTCCTCGGTGAAGCGGTACTCGGGGCCGGAGGCGCTGAGGGCGGCGATGACTTCGCCGTCGCGGGACCGGATCGGCGCCGCCATGGCGTGCAGCCCGATCTCGAATTCCTCCAGCGACACCGCGTAACCGCGCTCCCGCGCCTCGGTGAGAGCCTTCTCCAGCTTGGTCCTGGCGGTGATGGTGCGCGGCGTCAGCTTCTGCATCCCGGACCCCGCGACCACTGCGGCCCGCTCCTTCGCCGGCAGGTGAGCCAGCAGGATCTTGCCGCTGGAGGTGGCGTGCACCGGGGTGAGCTGCCCGACCCAGTTGTGCGTGCCGACCGCGCCCGGGCCACGCACTTGGTCGAGGTTGACCGCGTAATGCTCCTGCAGGACGGCGATGTTGACGGTCTCACCGATCTCCTCGGCGAGCCGCTCGCACACCGGCCGGCCCTGCTGGGTGAGGTCCAGACGGCCCGTGACCGCGCCCGCCAGACGCACGATCCCGAAGCCGAGCCGGTACTTGCCCCTCTCGGCCGCCTGCTCGACCAGACCACGCGCCTCCAGCGCCCCGAGCAGACGGAACGCGGTCGACTTGTGCACGTCGATCTCGGCGGCGACCTCGCTCACGCCCGCCTCGCCGCGCTGGGCGAGGATCTCCAGGACGCTGACGGCACGGTCGACGGACTGCACGCCGCCCGCCGCGGGACCTGCTGTTTCGCCATCTGCCGTATGGTTGCTCATAGCGCAACTATACGCACTGGGCTCCATGGATCCCTCAAGGCCGCGGCCTGTGCAGCGACATCAGCGGCCCGCGCACGGATAAGCCGGTATACCAGTACCCGGCCATGTCCTCAAGGTATCCGGCGCCCACAGGGCGGACGCGAGCGGACCGACGCGCCAAGCAGGTCCTGCGCCTCCACCCCGCGGCCCCGGCCGGTCGTCGCCGCTGCCGCAGGCCCACCCCGACGCCGGAGCCGGCCGGCCGTCTTGCCGGACACCGCTGCCGCGCGGCCCCGATCCGGCTGCCCGCACGGCCGCCCGCGAGGCGCACCCCGCGCGCGAGCGGACCCGGCGCTGCCGCGGCGGCTGAGTGAGGCGGTCACCCGCGGACGCACGCGCCGGCGCGCTGCCTGCGCGCGTGAACCCTTGGCGGCCAAAAGGAGTCGCAGCCCCGGCCGGCGCGGTCAGCGGAACACGACCGTGCGGTTGCCGTTGACCAGTACGCGGCTCTCACTGTGCCACTCCACGGCGCGGGCGAGCACCTGGGCCTCGACATCGCGGCCCATGGTGACCAACTCGTCCGGGGCGCGCGAGTGGTCCACGCGGACCACGTCCTGTTCGATGATCGGGCCCTCGTCGAGGTCCGACGTGACGTAGTGCGCCGTGGCACCGACGAGCTTGACGCCGCGCTCATGCGCCTGGACGTAGGGCCGCGCGCCTTTGAAGCTCGGCAGGAACGAGTGGTGGATGTTGATCGCCCGGCCGTCGAGCTGCTTGCACAGGTCGTCCGAGAGGATCTGCATGTAGCGGGCGAGGACGACGAGGTCGATGTCGAGCTCGCTCACGAGCTGCAGCAGCCGCGCCTCCGCCTCGCCCTTCGTCTGCGGGGTCACCGGGATGTGGTGGAACGGGATCCCGTAGTTCTGTGCCAGGGGCTCGAAGTCGCGGTGGTTGGAGACGATCGCCGGGACCTCGATGTTGAGCGTGCCGGTGGACCTGCGGAAGAGCAGGTCGTTCAGGCAGTGGCCGAACTTCGACACCATGATCAGTGCGCGGGTCGGGGTCGCCGCGTCGTGCAGCTGCCAGGTGATCCGGTACGCCTCGGCCACCGGGCCGAAACCGGTGCGCAGTTCGCTCAGGGAAATGTCCGGGTCGGAGACATCGAAGTGCACCCGCATGAAGAAGCGGTTCTGCAGTCGGTCGTCGAACTGCTGGCTCTCCAGGATGTTGCCGGAGTGGCCGACGAGAAAGGTGGTCACGGCGTGGACGAGACCGGCCCGGTCAGGGCACCAAAGGGTGAGGACGAACTCGCTGCCGGACTGCGGTCGGGGAGACATGGCATCCTCCGTTGATGCGTAATACACAACAGGATGAGTTATGCGCAACATCGTCCAGTGTGGACGGCCGGCTGGTCAAGGGCCGGCGGGCAACTGTCACGCTTGGCGGGGCAGTCCCTTGCGGCACTCGTCAGCCATGGGAACGCAAGTTGCGTGACGTGTGTGGTGTTGCATGTTCCCCACCGGCATCCGGGCCACGGCGGACGGCGTGGCCACCTCGATCAGTCGCGTCGGCGCCGCCGCGGGCACCTTCCTGCTGCCGATCTCCCTCAGCAAGCTCGGCATCGGCACGACCATGCTGATCGGTGCGGGCATCACCCTGGTGGGCTGGGCGGTGTCCCTGGCCTGGGCGGAGGAGACGCGGGGCCGCACGCTGGCGGAGACCAGTGCCCTGCCCGCCCGCTCCCGGCAGCCCTCGGCTGCCGACAGGGAGCGCGCCGCCGGTCTGAGGGAGGGCGACCTCGAACGATCCTGACGACGCAAGCGCCGAACGGCGCGACACGCAGCCGTCCGACCCCCTGAGGGGCCGGACGGCTGCGTGCCCCTGTATCCGATGGCGCCCGACCGCACGATCGTGGAGTGCGACTGGCTGTATCTGGCGCATGTCGTGGAGAGCGGCAAGGACGTGGAGCGTTCGGTGGAGTTGTTCCACCGGGTGAACCTGCAGGACTTCGACGCGTGTGAGCGCACGCAGCCGGCGATGAGCTCGAGGGCGTATGCCAAGGGCGGTGTCCTGGTGCCCAGCGAGCACCACATCGGCGAATTCCACACCTGGCTGCAGGACAAGCTCGACGCGCGGCCCACTGACTGACCCGCCCCACCCGGTACAGCCCGTCCACCTGCCGTGCGGCCCCTCCGGCAGGTGGACGGGCCCGTCGGCCACCCGCTCCGGCGATCGCCGAGGTGCGGCCGCACCTTGCCGTGAGGGCGCCGGATCCGCAGCCACCACGGTTCGGTCGCGGGCCTGGGCGCGGGCCTGCCCATCGAGACTTCCTGGACGATCACGCGGCCGAACCTGGTTCCGGCATGGGCGACATCCTGCTGGACGGGGGCACCTCCCAGGCGGAGCTCTGGGGGAGGGGCGAGCCGGACCTGTGACCGCAGGCCGTCACCTCCCAGCCGGTGCAGTGTTGAGCATGGCGCAACGCCATGCACCATGGCGAACTGGTGCGGCCCTCTCTCTTGACAACCCCTGGGGCCAGCCGAAAGCATGTTGCGCATAGTGAGTTTGGTTGTGTTATTCGAGACGGCCTCGTCGCTCCCGCTCCGTCGACGAACCGGGTGTCACCCCCGGCCGACGGCTTCCCAACCCAGTCGGGCACCGCAACCCGGAGGTTCCCCATGATCACGGTGTGCCGGATCGAAGACCTGCCGCCTGGCGAGTCCAGCCGCGTCACCCGCCCGCCGGTGAAGGGCCCGGTGGGTACCCGCCACGTCTTCCCGGCAGGCGGCCATGTCCAACTCCACGTCACCGTCGGGGAGCCGGCGTGAAGAGCATCACCGTCGTCGGAGCGTCGCTGGCAGGTCTGAGCACGGTCCGCGCGCTGCGCGCAGAAGGCTACGACGGCGACCTCGTCGTCATCGGGGAGGAGCGCCACACCCCCTACGACCGCCCGCCGCTGTCCAAGGACTTCCTCAAGGGCGACCTCGACGCCGAAGCGCTCGCGCTCGGCGACGCGGACGAGTACGAGGACCTGAACGTGCAGTGGCGGCTCGGCGAGCGCGCGATGCGGCTCGACACCACAGCCCGGTCCCTCACCCTGGCCGGAGGGAGGCAACTGCGCACCGACGGGGTCGTCGTCGCGACCGGCGCCAGTCCCCGGACGCTCCCCGGCACGCAGGGTCTGGCCGGTGTCCACACCCTGCGGACCCTGGACGACGCCAAGGCCCTGCGCGCCGAGCTGTTGGACGGCCTGCCCCGGGTCGTCGTCATCGGCGCCGGCTTCATCGGCGCCGAGGTGGCGTCCACCGCTCACCAGCTCGGGCTCCACGTCACCGTCGTCGAGGCGCTCGACGTACCACTGGAACGCCAACTGGGGCGCGAGATGGGGCTGGTGTGCTCCTCGCTCCACACCGATCACGGAGTGCGCCTGCTGTGCGGAACCGGCGTGGCCGGACTCGACGGCGACGGCCGGGTCACCGGCGTACGGCTGGCCGACCGGCGCCTGCTGCCCGCCGACATCGTCGTGGTCGGGGTGGGGGTACGGCCCGCCACCGACTGGCTCGCCGGTTCCGGCGTTCAGGTGGACGACGGAGTGGTGTGCGATGCCGGCTGCGCGACCAGCGTCCCGGGCGTGGTCGCCGTCGGTGACGTCGCCCGCTGCCCCAGCCTGTTCACCGGGCGGCACGCCCGCATCGAGCACTGGAGCAACGCCACCGAGCAGGCGAAGACCGCCGCCCGCACGCTGCTCTCCGGCGTGTCGGCCCCCGCACCGCGCACCGCGCCGTACTTCTGGTCCGACCAGTACAACGTGCGCATCCAGCTCGCCGGACACGTCGCCCCCGGTGCCGAGCCGCAGGTCGTCGAGGGCGACCTCGACAGCCGCTCCTTCACGGCCGTCTACCGGCACGAGGGCAACCCCGTCGCCGTGCTCTCCCTGAACCAGCCGAAGCTGTTCAACCGGCTCCGCCGCACCCTCACCCCGGCCGTCGCGGCCGCCGCCTCATGAGCTCCCCGCCCCGACTGCCTCTGCGGTCCCCTCGGGAGATCTCCATGAGCGTTCCGCAGCACCTGCGGTACACCTGGGGCCACGAGTGGCTGGTCGTGGACAAGGGCAACGCCACCGTCGGCATCACCGCGTTCGCGGCCGACGCGCTCGGCGATGTCGTCCACCTCCGGCTGCCCGACATCGGCACCCACGTCGAGGCCGGGGAGAGCTGCGGGGAGATCAGGTCACCCACAGCCGTCAGCGACCTGCTGGCACCTGCCTCGGGTGAGGTCCTGGAAGTCAACACCGCGCTGGCCGACGACCCGGGCGCTGTCAACGCTTCTCCCTACACCGTCGGTTGGCTGTTCAAGCTGCGGGTCGAGAACATCGCAGGCGCACTGTCCGCCGACGCGTATGCCGCGTACTGCGCCCACACGCAAGGAGACCGCCGATGACCCTCTTCCACCAGCCCCTTGACGAGCTGGACCCGGATGTCGCCGCCGCTGTCGACGCCGAGCTCCACCGTCAGCAGTCCACCCTGGAAATGATCGCGTCGGAGAACTTCGCCCCGGTCGCGGTCATGGAGGCCCAGGGTTCCGTCCTGACCAACAAGTACGCCGAGGGCTACCCCGGCCGCCGCTACTACGGCGGCTGCGAGCACGTCGACGTGGTCGAGCAGATCGCGATCGACCGCATCAAGGAGCTGTTCGGCGCCGAGCACGCCAACGTGCAGCCCCACTCCGGCGCGCAGGCCAACCAGGCCGCGCTGTTCGCGATCGCCCAGCCCGGCGACACGATCCTGGGCCTGGACCTCGCGCACGGCGGCCACCTCACCCACGGTATGCGCCTGAACTTCTCCGGCAAGCAGTTCGACGTCGTCGCGTACCACGTCGACGAGGCCGGCTTGGTGGACATGGCCGAGGTCGAGCGTCTCGCCAAGGAGCACCGCCCGAAAGTGATCATCGCCGGCTGGTCGGCGTACCCGCGGCAGCTGGACTTCGCGGCGTTCCGCCGGATCGCCGACGAGGTCGAGGCGTACCTCTGGGTCGACATGGCGCACTTCGCCGGCCTGGTGGCCGCCGGTCTGCACCCGAACCCGGTCGAGTACGCGGACGTGGTCACCTCCACCACGCACAAGACCCTCGGCGGCCCCCGCGGCGGCATCATCCTGGCGAAGAAGGAGTTCGCGAAGAAGCTGAACTCCGCGGTCTTCCCCGGCTTCCAGGGCGGCCCGCTGGAGCACGTCATCGCGGCCAAGGCCGTTTCCTTCAAGGTCGCGGCCTCGGAGGAATTCAAGGAGCGCCAGCAGCGCACGCTGGACGGCGCCCGCATTCTCGCCGAGCGCCTGGTCCGGGCCGACGTCACCGAGCACGGCGTCTCCGTCCTGTCCGGCGGCACCGACGTGCACCTGGTCCTGGTGGACCTGCGCAACAGCGAGCTGGACGGCCGGCAGGCCGAGGACCGCCTCCACGAGGTCGGCATCACCGTCAACCGCAACGCCGTCCCGAACGACCCGAGGCCCCCGATGGTCACCTCCGGCCTGCGGATCGGCACCCCGGCACTGGCCACCCGCGGCTTTACGGCCGACGACTTCCGCGAGGTCGCGGACATCATCGCCGAGGCGCTGAAGCCGGCCTACGACGCGCAGGCCCTGCGCGCCCGGGTCACCGCCCTCGCCGAGAAGCACCCGCTCTACCCAGGCCTGTAACCGACAACCCTCGCAAGGGACATGCTCACGGCACGGTCCACATGTCCCTCCAATCCCACGGAGTGTGGCGTGGCAATCAGCGTCTTCGACCTGTTCTCCATCGGCATCGGCCCCTCCAGCTCGCACACCGTCGGCCCGATGCGCGCCGCCCGGATGTTCGCCGTCCGGCTGAAGAAGGACGGCCTGCTCGCCCAGACCGCCGCGGTGCGGGCGGAGCTCTTCGGCTCCCTCGGCGCCACCGGCCACGGCCACGGCACCCCCAAGGCCGTCCTGCTCGGGCTGGAGGGCAACGAGCCGCACACGGTCGACGTCGCCCACGCCGAGCTGGACGTCGAGCGGATCCGCACCACCAACCGCATCCGCCTCCTCGCCGCCGAGATCGGCCCGGCCCACGAGATCGACTTCGACGCCTCGACCCAGCTGGTCCTGCACCGCCGGCGCTCGCTGCCGTACCACGCCAACGGCATGTCCCTGTTCGCGTACGACGCGCAGGGGCTGCCGCTGCTGGAGAAGACGTACTACTCGGTCGGCGGCGGCTTCGTCGTCGACGAGGAGGCCGTCGGCGAGGACCGGATCAAGCTCGACGACACCGTACTGAAGCACCCCTTCCGCACCGGTGACGAACTGCTGCGCCTCACCCGGGAGACCGGCCTGTCGATCTCCGCGCTGATGCTGGAGAACGAGAAGGCCTGGCGCACCGAGGACGAGATCCGCACCGGGCTGCTGGACATCTGGCGGGTCATGCAGGCCTGCGTCTCCCGAGGCCTGTCCCACGAGGGGATTCTCCCCGGCGGCCTGAAGGTCCGCCGCCGGGCCGCGGCGGCGGCCCGGGCGCTGCGCAGCGAGGGCGACCCGGCGGGCCGCGCGATGGAGTGGGTGACCCTGTACGCGATGGCCGTGAACGAGGAGAACGCGGCCGGCGGCCGGGTCGTCACCGCCCCGACCAACGGCGCCGCCGGGATCATCCCGGCCGTCCTGCACTACTACCTCAACTTCGTGCCGGGCGGGGCCCGCCCAGGAGACAAGGACGACGGCATCGTCCGCTTCCTGCTCACGGCAGGTGCGATCGGCATGCTGTTCAAGGAGAACGCCTCCATCTCCGGCGCCGAGGTGGGCTGCCAGGGCGAGGTCGGCGCCGCCTGCTCCATGGCCGCGGGCGGCCTGGCCGAGGTGCTCGGCGGCAGCCCGGAGCAGGTGGAGAACGCCGCCGAGATCGGCATGGAGCACAACCTCGGCCTGACCTGCGACCCGGTCGGCGGCCTCGTCCAGATCCCCTGCATCGAACGCAACGGCATGGCCGCGGTGAAGGCGGTGACCGCCGCCCGCATGGCCATGCGCGGCGACGGCCGCCACCACGTCTCCCTCGACAAGGTCATCAAGACCATGAAGGAGACCGGCGCGGACATGAAGGTGAAGTACAAGGAGACCGCCCGCGGTGGCCTCGCCGTCAACGTCATCGAGTGCTGACGGAGGCGGCGGAGCGGTGCTCATCGACACGTTCGGTCGCGTCGCCACCGACCTGCGGGTCTCGCTCACCGACCGGTGCAACTGTCTGGAGGGGCCCGCGACGCGGGGCTCACCCCGGTCGAGGTCGACGCCATGCTTGCCCGGCCTCAACGACGACGAGGCGCCCGGCCTGCCGCCGGCAGGCCACGGCAGCCGCAAGGGGGACCGGCGACATGAGCCCGTACACGACCCGGCTCGGCAGGCACCGCGGCCCCGCCTCAAAAGCCCTCGCCGGGCCGCCCCGATCGCCGCTTCCCGGCCCCCACCGCCGCCCCCGCCGCGATGCTCAGCGTGCACACCTCACCGCTGCACCAGCCGGGCACGGGCGACGCGGGCGGCATGAACGTCTACATCGTCGAGCTCGCCAAGCGGCTCGCCGCGATCGACGTCGAGGTGGAGATCTTCACCGCGCCACCTCCGCCGCGCTCCCGCCCGTCGTCGAGCTCGCCCCCGGTGTCCTCGTGCGGCACGTCGACGCGGGACCCTACGAGGGTCTGGCCAAGGAGGACCTGCCGGCCCAGCTGTGCGCGTTCACGCACGGTGTCATGCAGACGTGGGCGGGCCACCGGCCGGGGCACTACGACCTCGTCCACTCGCACTACTGGCTCTCCGGCCACGTCGGCTGGCTCGCCGCCGAACGCTGGGGCGTCCCCCTCGTCCACGCCATGCACACCATGGCCAAGGTCAAGAACGCCGCGCTCGCCGAGGGCGACACCCCCGAACTCGCCTCTCGCGTCATCGGCGAGACCCAGATAGTGGGCGCCGCGGACCGGCTGATAGCCAACACCGAGAAGGAGGCGGAGGAGTTGCTCCGCCACTACGACGCCGACACCGGCCGGGTCGCCGTCGTCCATCCAGGCGTCGACCTGGAGCGCTTCCGGCCCGACGCCTCGGGCGTCGAGGCCGGCCGGACCGCGGCCCGCGCCCGCCTCGGGCTGCCGCAGGACGCGCTCGTCCCCCTCTTCGCGGGCCGTATACAGCCGTTGAAGGCGCCGGACGTCCTGCTGTTCGCCGTGGCCCGGCTGTTGCAGGAGCGGCCCCGGCTGCGCGAGCGGATCGTGGTGCCGGTCATCGGCGGGCCGAGCGGCAGCGGACTCGCCAAGCCGGAGGGGCTGCAGAACCTGGCGGCCAGGCTCGGCATCGGCGACGTCGTGCTGTTCCGGCCGCCAACGGGCCAGGAACAGCTCGCCGACTGGTACAGGGCGGCGTCGGTCCTGGTCATGCCGTCCCACAGCGAGTCCTTCGGCCTGGTGGCGATCGAGGCACAGGCCTGTGGCACCCCGGTGATCGCGGCCGAGGTCGGCGGCCTGCCCGTGGCCGTACGGGACGGTACGAGCGGCGTGCTCGTACCGGGGCACGATCCGGTGGACTACGCGCGGGCGTTGCACGGCTTCGCCGACGACCCGGCACTCTCCGCCCGGATGGGCGAGGCCGCTGCACGGCACGCCCGGTCCTTCGGCTGGGACACGGCTGCGGCGGCGACGGCGGACCTGTACACGCAGGCGGTACACGAACGTCATCTGCGGTCGCTGCACGGCGGCGTCAGCAGCCCGCACGCCGGCGCTCTCGCCTCCGAGCCGTAGCCGGACATCCCCGCGGCCGGGCTCGGTCGAGACCGAAACGATGGGTGTACGGGGCTTGACGTACCGGGACCCGGAAGGGACTGTGTTGCACATCAAGCTGACAGTTGCGTGTCACGCACCAATGTGCGGTGGTTCCCGCAGGGCAGAGGCCCTGCCCCCGCCCCACGTCCTCTTTCGGAAGGCTTCGGATGAGTACCGCAACGACGAAGAAAGCAAGATCGGTCCTGGGGCGAGTGGACCCGGCCGTCCTCTACATATCCGTGACGCTGTCCGCCCTGTTCGTGGCGTGGGGAGTGTTCTTCACCGACAATCTTGCCGCGGTGGCCGAGGCGACGCTGGGCCGGATCATCGGGAACTTCGGCTGGCTCTTCGTCCTGGCGAGCTCCGGATTCGTGCTGCTGGCGGCCGTGTTGGCGTTCAGCCGGTTCGGCTGTATCCGGCTCGGCAAGGATCACGAGCGACCCGAGTTCAGCACCGCCTCCTGGGTGGCGATGATGTTCAGCGCCGGCATGGGCATCGGCCTGATGTTCTACGGGGCGAGTGAACCCATCATGCATATGTCCAGCCCCCCGCCGGGTACGGCCGAGGCGGGGAGCGAGGACGCGGCCAAAGTGGCGTTGGAGTACTCGTACTTCCACTGGGCGATCCACCCCTGGGCGATGTACGCCGTCGCCGGCCTCGCGCTCGCCTACTTCGGGTTCCGCAAGAGCGGCAACAGTCTGATCAGCTCCGCCTTCCGTCCCCTGCTCGGTGACCGGGTCGACGGACCGCTGGGCAAGTCCATCGACATCCTGGCGATCTTCGCCACCCTCTTCGGCTCCGCCGTCTCCCTCGGGCTCGGCGCGTTGCAGATCAACAGCGGCCTGAAGACGCTCTGGGGCGTCGACGACTCGACCGCCCTCGCTGTCTCGATCATCGCGGTCCTCACCGTCATGTTCGTGCTCTCCGCCCTCTCCGGGGTGCATCGCGGCATCCAGTGGCTGAGCAACGGCAACATGATCCTGGCCGGCCTCCTGCTGCTGTTCGTCTTCGTCGTGGGTCCCACGGTGTTCATCCTGAACAGCCAGACCGAGGCACTGGGGGGATACCTGGCCTCGCTCCCCAAGATGAGTTTCACGACCGGTGCCTTCGGCGGCGGCGAATGGCTCTCCGGCTGGACGGTCTTCTACTGGGCGTGGTGGATCTCCTGGACGCCGTTCGTGGGCACGTTCATCGCACGGATCTCCCGCGGCCGTACGATCCGGCAGTTCATCGTCGGTGTGATCATCGCGCCGAGCCTGGTGAGCGTCGTGTGGTTCGCGATCCTCGGCGGTACCGCGCTGAACCAGGAGATGCACGGCGGTCATCTGTCCGAGGCGGTCGCCAAGGGCGAGGAAGCGGGCCTGTTCGCCACCTTGCAGACTCTTCCCTGGTTCACCCTCACCTCGGTAGTGGTGATCGTTCTGGTCTGCCTGTTCTTCGTCAGCGGTGCCGATGCGGCCTCCGTGGTGCTGGGCATGCTCTCCTGTCGCGGCTGTACGAGCCCGAGCCGCCCCGTCGTGATCCTCTGGGGCACGCTCACCGGCCTGGTCGCGGCCGTCCTGCTGCTGGCCGGCGGCCTGGAGGCGGTCAAACAAGTGGCCATCATCGCCGCCTTCCCGTTCCTCTTCGTGATGATCGGCCTGTGCGTCTCCCTGGTGAAGGCCCTGCGCGCCGAGCCGAGGACGAAGCCGGCTCCCGCGGGTGAGAAGACGGCCGATGCCGATGCCGATGCCGATGCCGACGCCGACGCCGACGGCGAAGCGGAGCCGGACGACGGTGTGCGGACGGCCGAGGTCATGGCGGATCCGCAGGCCGCGCGCTGAACTGCCGGCGGAGCGAATTCCGGGGCGAAAACCGGGCGCGGGGCAAGGGCCGCATCTGGGCCTCCCCGTGTTCGCGTGGGCGGATCCGGCCGAGCCGACGCCGCCGGTCCGACCTCTTGACCCCCGGCGCTCCCTCCCCGAGGATCAGTTGCGCATAGCGGTACGTGTATCTAATTAGGCAACATGTGCGGGAGGTTTCCCGCTCGAGGAGTAACTCATGGCTCATGAGGTTCGTGCCGTCGTCGCCCTGAAGAAGGGCGCACCGGTCTCCGTCGAGACGATCGTCGTCCCCGACCCCGGTCCGGGTGAGGCGCTGGTCAGGATCGAGGCGTGCGGCGTCTGCCACACCGACCTCCACTACCGGGAGGGCGGGATCAACGACGACTTCCCCTTCCTGCTGGGGCACGAGGCGGCCGGCCGCGTCGAGGCCGTCGGCGAGGGAGTCACCGGCATCGAGCCGGGCGACTTCGTCATCCTCAACTGGCGTGCTGTCTGCGGCCAGTGCCGGGCCTGCAGCAAGGGCAAGCCCTGGTACTGCTTCTCCACCCACAACGCGACGCAGCCGATGACGCTGCTCGACGGCACCCCCCTCTCACCCGCACTCGGCATCGGCGCCTTCGCGGAGAAGACGCTGGTGGCCGCGGGCCAGTGCACCAAGGTGGACCCGGCGGCCCCGGCGGCCGCCGCCGGCCTGCTCGGATGCGGCGTCATGGCGGGCTTCGGCGCAGCCGTGAACACCGGCGCCGTCGGCCGCGGGGACTCCGTCGCCGTCATCGGCTGCGGCGGAGTGGGAATGGCCGCCGTCGCGGGCGCGAGGCTCGCCGGCGCGAGCAAGGTGATCGCCGTCGACGTCGACCCGCGCAAGCTGGAGCGGGCCCTGAGCATGGGCGCCACCCACACCGTCGACGGCACGACGGCAGACGTCGTGGAGGCGGTGCGCGAGCTGACCGGAGGCTTCGGTGCGGACGTGGTCGTCGAGGCAGTCGGCCGCCCCGAAACCTACAAGCAGGCCTTCTACGCCCGCGACCTGGCCGGCACGGTCGTCCTGGTCGGCGTGCCCACCCCGGAGATGACGGTGGAACTGCCACTGCTCGACGTCTTCGGGCGCGGCGGCTCGCTGAAGTCCAGCTGGTACGGCGACTGCCTGCCCTCGCGCGACTTCCCGGCCCTCATCGACCTGTACCTGGGAGGGCGTTTCGACCTGGACGCCTTCGTCTCCGAG
The DNA here is from genome assembly GCF_053591895.1 of Streptomyces sp. NPDC002867. Classification (NCBI taxonomy): domain Bacteria; kingdom Bacillati; phylum Actinomycetota; class Actinomycetes; order Kitasatosporales; family Streptomycetaceae; genus Streptomyces; species Streptomyces sp. NPDC002867. Next base: position 54,219 of record NZ_JBSFUR010000029.1, read on the forward strand.
ACCATCGGCCTCGGCGACGTGGAGGAGGCGTTCGAGAAGATGCACCGCGGTGAGGTGCTGCGTTCCGTGGTGGTGCTGTGATGGCCGGCGCACCCCGTATCGAACACCTCGTCACCAGCGGGACGTTCAGCCTCGACGGCGGCACCTGGGACGTCGACAACAACGTCTGGATCGTCGGCGACGACGACGAGGTCGTCGTCATCGACGCGGCGCACGACGCCGGCGCCGTCCTGGCGGCCGTCGGCGACCGCCGCCTGTCGGCCGTCGTGTGCACCCACGCGCACAACGACCATGTGAACGCGGCGCCGGACGTCGCGGACGCCACGGGCGCGCCCATCCTCCTGCACCCCGACGACCAGGTGCTGTGGACGATGGCGCACCCGAACCGGCGGCCCGACGGCCCGCTCGCCGACGGCGACGAACTCAAGGTGGCGGGCATCGGCCTGCGCGTCCTCCACACGCCCGGGCACGCTCCGGGCGCCGTGTGCCTGTACGCACCCGAACTGGGAGCACTGTTCAGCGGCGACACGCTGTTCGCGGGAGGGCCCGGCGCGACCGGGCGCTCCCACAGCGACTTCGGCACGATCATCTCCTCGATCGGCGACCGGCTGCTGACGCTCCCCGGTGAGACGGTCGTCCACACCGGACACGGCGAGACGACCACCATCGCCGCGGAAGCACCGCACCTGCAGGAGTGGGCGGCCCGCGGCTGGTGAGACGGGCACGGCCTGCCCCGCCGGGGCTCCCGTCCGCGACCGCGCCCTTGAGGGCGGACCGCGGACGAGAGCCCCGGCCCTGCCGTCCCCGCCGCCGAGGAACATCCGGCCCCGGCCCACCTGTTCACTGGACGAACCGCTGTGTACGACGCCGCCCCGCTGGCCCGCTTCGGCTCCCTCGTCGCCGCCGATCTGCGTGATGTGACCAGAGATCCCGCAGCCCTGGACTCCGCCGGCTTCTGGGCGGTGGTCGCCGACTTCGACGGCGCTCTGGTGTGCGCCCGCTTCGGGGACGTACGCCGGGCACCCCGTGCCCGCGCCCCGGGCCTGGCAGGGCCCGGCGCCCGCCGACTGGACCTCCTCCCTGGACCGCACCGCCTACACCGCGGGGGTGCGGCGCATCCGCGAGCACATCGCCGCGGGCGAGGTCTACCAGGCCAATCTGTGCCGGGTGCTGTCCGCGTCGCTGCCCGGCCCCGAGACGGCCGATGTCGACGAGCTGACCGCCCTGCTGGCCCGTGGCAATCCCGCTCCGTACGCCGGTACGGTCCGGCTGCCGGCCCACGGCGTCGAGGTCGCCACGGCCTCGCCCGAGCTGTTTCTGCGGCGCGACGGCCGGAGCGTCGAGTCCGGACCGATCAAGGGCACCGGCCGCACGGCGGACGATCTGCTGGAGAAGGATCACGCCGAGAACGTGATGATCGTGGACCTGGTCCGCAACGACCTCGGCCGGGTCTGCGCCACCGGATCCGTGACCGTCCCGGCACTGTGCACGCTCGAGCAGCATCCGGGCCTGGTCCACCTGGTCTCCACTGTGCGGGGCGAGTTGGACAAGGGGGCGGGCTGGCCGGAGCTGCTGGCCGGCAGGTTCCCTCCCGGCTCCGTCACGGGCGCGCCCAAGTCCAGCGCGCTGCGCATCATCGAGGCGCTGGAGACGGCGCCCCGCGGGCCGTACTGCGGTGGCGTCGGCTGGGTCGACGCCGACCGCGGGACCGGCGAACTGGCCGTGGGCATCCGCACCTTCTGGATCGACCGCTGCGCCCCCGAAGGCCCGGCGCTGCGCTTCGGCACCGGCGCCGGCATCACCTGGGGATCCGACCCGGAGCGGGAGTGGAGAGAGACCGGGCTGAAGGCCTCCCGGCTGCTGGCTCTGGCGTCGGGGCCGCATCAGGAGCCCGTGCCGCCGGACATCAGCGAGTTGCTTGACGTGCATGAGATTGCATGAAGAGCAACCTTGAAAAGGGTCGTGGCTGTCCTGTGAACGCCTTGACAAGGGTTCGCGGCCGCACGCAAACTGGCGTTGCGCTCATCGCACTCCGTTTCGTTATACGCACCGAGGTGTCATGATGATTCCCGTGTGCCGTCTCGTGGATCTGCCGCGAGGCGAGGCCTGTCGGCTCGACATCGATCCGCCGGTCTCGGTGTTCCACACCGACGACGGCGAGGTCTTCGCCATCGATGACACCTGCACCCACCAGGACGCCTCGCTCGCCGACGGCTGGCTGGAGGGCTGCGAGGTGGAATGCCCGCTGCACGCCTCCAAGTTCGACCTCCGGACCGGAGCCGTCGACGCTCCGCCGGCGAAGCGCCCGGTCCGCACGCACGAGGTCGTCATCGAGGACGGCATGATCCATGTGCGCCTGTCCACCGATGCCCCCAACCTGCCGCCCTGCATCGCGTCTCGCCTCGCGGGGGGTCCCGCGTGAGGACAGTGGCTGTGGTGGGTGCCTCGCTGGCCGGTTTGTCGGCGGCGCGCTCGTTGCGGAAGCAGGGGTACGACGGGCGGCTGGTCGTCATCGGCGACGAACCGCACCGCCCGTACGACAGGCCGCCCCTGTCCAAGGAGTTCCTGGCCGGCGGCATCGGTGAAGCCGATCTCGCGCTGGAGCCGGACGACGAGGACCTGCAGGCGGAGTGGCTGCTCGGCGCCCGCGCCACCGGACTCGACAGCGCGGACCGAGCCGTCCGGCTCGCCGACGGCAAAGAGGTCCGGGCCGACGGGATCGTCATCGCGACCGGAGCGGCCGCGCGGAAGCTGCCGGGCACGGAGGGTCTGGCCGGCGTGCACACCCTGCGCACACTGGACGACGCCCGCGCCCTGCGGGACGAACTGGCCCTGGGCGGACGGCTGGTCGTGATCGGCGGCGGATTCATCGGTGCCGAGGTCGCCTCCACCGCATACGCTCTGGGACTCGACGTGACCGTTGTCGAGGCGGCGCCGACGCCGCTGGCCGGGCCGCTCGGTGAGACCATGGGCGGCATCGTCTCCGCCCTCCACGCGGACCACGGCGTACGGCTGTCGTGCGGCGTGGGTGTCAAGGGGCTGAGCGGAAAGACCCGGGTCGACGCGGTCCTGCTCGAGGACGGCCGCAGCCTTCCCGCCGACACCGTCGTCGTCGGTGTGGGAGCCCGCCCGTGCGTCGAGTGGCTGGAAGGATCCGGCGTCGTGCTCGACAACGGCGTCACGTGCGGTGCGGACGGCCGCACCAGCCTGGCCTCTGTGGTCGCGGTCGGTGACTGCGCCTCCTGGTACGACCCCTGTGCGGGAGTCCATCGACGCGTCGAACACTGGACCGGTGCGCGGGAGCGGCCCGACGCGGCCGTGGCCACGCTGCTGTCGTCGGGCGCGGCGGAACCGGGCGTGCCTCGGCCGCCGTACTTCTGGTCGGACCAGTACGGCGTGAGGATCCAGTTCGCCGGCCATGCGGCCGGTGCCGACAGCGTGACCGTCGAGGAAGGCGCTCCGGACGACCGCAGTTTCCTGGCCGTCTACCGGCGTGCCGGGCATCCGGTCGCCGTGCTCGCGATGAACCGGACAAGGCCGTTCATGCGCTGGCGCAAGCAGCTCACCGGCGCATCGTGAGGGCGTCCTTCGTTCAGGAGTGCCCGGGGACAGGGCAGTCGCAGCAGCGGCGGGTCCGCGGGCGTCGGACGCCGTGGTCGTCGACCGCGGCGCGCGGTCTCACCCCAGGTACCCCATGCGATGGCTGATCTCATCCGCGCCCAGGACCAGCGCCGGTGCGAGTTCGTGCATGCGCTCCTCGGTGAGCCGGTACACGGGTCCGGAGGCGCTGAGTGCCGCGATGACCTCTCCGTCGCGGTTGCGGACCGGCGCGGCCATGGCGTGGAGCCCCACCTCCAGCTCCTCCAAGGTCCAGGAGTAGCCGCGCCTGTGCACCTCGGCGAGATTCTTCTCGAGCCTCGTCCTCGCGGTGAGAGTGTGCGGGGTCATCTTTTTCAGCCCGGCCTCGGACAGCAGCGCGGCGCGCTCCTCGGCGGGCATGTGGGCCAGCAGGACTTTGCCGCTGGAGGTGGCGTGCAGCGGGGTCAGCTGGCCGACCCAGTTGTGAGCGGTGACGGCACCTCGGCCGCGCACCTGATAGAGGTTGATCGCGTAGTGCTCCTGCATCACGGCGAGGTTGACGGTCTCACCGATCTCCTCGGCGAGACGCTCGCAGACCGGGCGGCTCTGCTGGATGACGTCGATCCGCCCCGTGGCCGCGCCGGCGAGACGCACGATGCCGAAACCGAGGCGGTACTTGCCGCGCTCGCCCGCCTGCTCCACCAGGCCCCGGGCTTCCAGCGCGCCCAGCAGGCGGAACGCCGTGGACTTGTGCACCTCTATCTCGGCGGCCACCTCGCTGACCCCGGCCTCGCCACGCTGGGCCAGGATTTCCAGCACGCTGATGGCGCGGTCGACGGACTGCACCCCACCGGTCGGCGAACCCGCCGTTTCATTATCCGGACTGTAGTTGCTCATGGCGAAACCATACCGGTCGGTAAACAACAACAGCAGCGGCAAACATCACAGGGTGACTCCCGCCCTCCTTGGTTGCGTGCATTGCAACATAATGCGTATAACGATACTCCTGCGAGCAGGCCGCGCGTATCCACGGCGCGAGCGAGACGAGGCATCATGGCTCCTCTGCGGCACGACTTCGCCGTCGGCGGCCGGTCGCCCGGCAGCCCACCCGGCCCACCGGCTCTGCGGCGAGACCGCCCTGCATCCGTCCTGCACCGGCACGACGGCGCCGTCCGGATGCCCGTCGCCGCCCCGGCCGACAGGCGCATGGATGGAGCGCAGAGGCCGCGTGCGGTGCCCGGAAGTGGGTCGGGCACGTGGTGAGCGGTGACCAGTTCCGTGCGCTGCTGTGCACCGTCCGTTACGAGGTGCTGCCCGCGAAGGGGACCGAGGACAAGGTCGTCGCCCATGTCCCGCGCGACGTCGTCGTCACCGTGACGGCGTCGCCGGTCAAAGGCCTGGAGCCGACGCTCGACCTCACCACCCGGCTCGCGGCCCACGGCTACCGTGTCGTCCCGCACGTGCCCGCGCGGCTGCTGCGGGACGACACGCACCTGAAGGACGTCGTCGACCGGCTCCGCGGGGCCGGCGTCGACGACGTCTTTGTCCCCGCGGGCGACGCGGATCCGCCGGCCGGGGCCTACGACGGGGCGCTGCCGGTGCTGCGAAGGCTGAGCGAGTGGGGCAGTCCCTTCCGGCATGTCGGCATCACCGGGTATCCGGAGAGCCACCCGCTCATCCACGACGACCTCACCATTCAGGCGATGTGGGACAAGCGGGCGCACGCCACCTACATCGTCAGCAACATGTGCTTCGACCCGCGCCTGCTGGGTGACTGGGTCGGCCGGATACGCCGCCGCGACGTCGCCCTGCCCCTCCACATCGGCGTCGCGGGGCCCGTGCAGCGGGCGAAGCTGCTGTCCATGGCGGCGAAGATCGGCGTGGGGGAGTCGACCCGCTTTCTGGCCAAGCACAGCTCGTGGTTCCTGCGCTTCGCGGCACCCGGCGGCTACTCGCCCGAGCGACTGCTCGCCCGCAGTGCCGAGGCGCTCGCACCCTCGGCGGACGTGGCCGGCCTACACCTGTTCACCTTCAATCAGATCGCCGAGACCGAGCGGTGGCGCTGCGCCCTGCTCGACCGGCTGAGCGGCTGAGCGTCGCCTCGGCGGCAACCGGGGGCGGGTGACGGGTCGCGCCGGGGGCTCGCTCCTGCCTCTCGAAACACCCTGCGCCCTCATGAGCCGGCACTCTCCGTCCACGACAGGACCGACGCCCGGACCGAGCGGGGCGCAGGACGGCCCCCTCTCCGGCTTCCGCGCCACCGGTGAGCGCCTGGCGCACAAGCGACCCGGGAAACCCCGCCGGACGGGGCCCGGCAGGCTGCGTCGGCAGCCCGCCGGGCCCGCCTGCGTTCCGGCCTGTTCCCCGACGTCACGACCCCTTGACACCCCTCCCCGCGACAGGCACATTGAGTTGCGCAACCTGAATCATGTTGCGTAGACAGCAACTGAATTGCTTTGAGTCGGAGGTGCGGCGATGGCGGGACCCCGGGTGGTCATCATCGGAGCGGGCGTCGTGGGAGCGGCACTCGCCGATGAGATCTCCGCGCGAGGCTGGACCGAAGTGACCGTGGTCGACCAGGGTCCGCTCCCTGCCACCGGGGGATCGACGTCACACGCCCCGGGCCTGGTCTTCCAGACGAACTCCTCCAAGACCATGACCGAGTTGGCCCGCTACACCGTCGAGAAGTTCTGCGCGCTCGACGTCGACGGCCGGCCCTGCTTTCTGCAGGTCGGCGGCCTCGAAGTGGCCACCACCCCCGAGCGCGTCGCGGAACTCCAGCGCCGCCACGGATGGCTCACGGCCTGGGGTATCCAGAGCCGGCTGCTGAGCCCTGCGGAGTGCGTCGAACAGCACCCGCTCGTGAACCCCGACAAGGTCCTCGGAGGTCTCCTGATCCCGACCGACGGCCTCGCCAAGGCCGTCCTCGCCGTCGAGGCGCAGATCCGGCGGGCCACCGAGCGCGGCGTGCGCTTCCTCGCCCGCCACGAGGTCCTCGACATCCGCACCGAGGACGACCGCGTGAGGGCAGTCGTCACCGACCAGGGCGAGATCCCCGCCGACATCGTGGTGTGCTGCGCCGGCATCTGGGGCCCGAAGATCGCCCGCATGGTCGGCATGGACCTCCCGCTGACCCCGCTGGCCCACCAACTGGCCTGGACCGGCCCGGTACCGGCCCTTGCGGGCCAGACGCAGGAGGCGGTGCGACCGATCCTGCGCCACCAGGACGCGGACCTGTACTACCGCGACCGCTTCGACGGGCTCGGCATCGGCTACTACGGCCACCGTCCGATGCCCGTCGACGTGGACGACATCCTGTCCGTGGACGAGGCCGACGAGATGCCGTCGGTGCTGAAGTTCACCGAGGACGACTTCGCCGAGGCGTGGACCGAGACACAGTCCCTGCTGCCCGCGACGAAGGAGGCCGAGGTCGAGGAGGGCATCAACGGCCTCTTCTCCTTCACCACCGACGGACTGCCCCTGCTGGGCGAGTCACCGGACGTCAAGGGCTTCTGGGTCGCGGAGGCCGTGTGGGTCACCCACTCCGCCGGCGTGGGGAGGGCCATGGCCGAATGGCTCGTCGACGGTCACTGCTCCTCCTTCGACCTGCACGAGTGTGACGTCAACCGCTTCGAACCGCACCAGCTGGCTCCCGAGTACGTCCTGGCCCGCGACTGCCAGAACTTCGTCGAGGTCTACGACATCCTCCACCCCCTCCAGCCGACCGCGGACCCGCGGCCGATCCGCACCAGCCCCTTCTACTCCCGCCAGCAGGAGCACGGCGCCTTCTTCCTGGAGGCGAACGGCTGGGAGCGCCCGCACTGGTACGAGGCCAACGCCGGGCTGGTGGAAGGCCGCACCATCCCCACCCCGAACGACTGGGCCGCGCAGTACTGGTCGCCGATCGTCGGCGCCGAGGCCCAGGCCACCCGCGAGACGGTCGCCATGTACGACATGACGGCCCTCAAGCGCCTCGAGGTCACCGGTCGCGGCGCCGCCGCCTTCCTGGAGCGCCTGTGCACGGGCAAGGTCGACAAGTCCGTCGGCTCGGTGACGTACACCCTCCTCCTCGACCAGGACGGCGGCATCCGCAGCGACATCACCGTCGCCCGGCTCGCCCGCGACCGCTTCCAGGTCGGCGCCAACGGCAACCTCGACCTCGACTGGTTCACCCGTCACCTGCCCGCGGACGGCTCGGTCCAGGTCCGCGACATCACGGCCGGTACCTGCTGCATCGGCCTGTGGGGTCCGCTCGCCCGCACGGTCCTCCAGCCCCTCACGGACGAGGACTTCTCAGGCGACGGCCTGAAGTACTTCCGCGCCAAGCGCGCGCACATCGGCAGCGTCCCGGTCACCGCGTGGCGCCTGTCGTACGTCGGTGAACTCGGCTGGGAGATCTACACCACCGCGGACATGGGCCAGAAGCTGTGGGACACCCTGTGGGCGGCGGCCGAGCCGCTCGGCGGCATCATCGCCGGCCGCGGCGCCTTCAACAGCCTGCGCCTGGAGAAGGGCTACCGCTCCTTCGGCACCGACATGACCTACGAGCACGACCCCTACGAGGCCGGCGTCGGTTTCGCGGTCAAGCTCGACAAGGACGACTTCATCGGCAAGGCGGCGCTGGAACGGCGCAAGGCCGACGTCCGCCGCAGGCTGACCTGCCTCACCATCGACGACCCGCACGCCGTCGTCATGGGCAAGGAGCCGGTGTACGACGGCGACCGCCCCGTCGGCTATGTCACCAGCGCCGCCTACGGCTACACGATCGGCAAGGGCATCGCCTACGCGTGGCTCCCCGCGGAACTCGCCGCACCGGGCCGGACCCTGCACATCGGCTACTTCGACCAGCGGGTCGAGGCGGCCGTCGCCGAGGAGCCCCTGTTCGACCCGACCATGTCCCGCCTCCGTGGCTGACCGCAGGGAAGGAACACCGCCGGTGAACGCACAACTGCTCGACGGAAAAGCGACCGCCGCCACGATCCGTCGCGAACTCGCCGAACGCGTGGCCAAGTTGACCGCCACCGAGGGACGCCCCCCAGGGCTCGGCACCGTCCTGGTCGGCGACGACCCCGGCAGCCGCGCCTACGTCGCCGGCAAACACCGCGACTGCGCCCAGGCCCAGATCGCCTCGATCCGCCGCGAATTGCCCGCCGACGCCACGCAGCAGCAGGTCGAGGACGTGATCGACGAGCTCAACGCCGACCCGGCCTGCACCGGCTACATCGTCCAGCTCCCGCTCCCGCGCCACCTGGACGCGGGCGCCGTCCTGGAGCGCATGGACCCGGCCAAGGACGCCGACGGCCTGCACCCCGTCAGCCTCGGCCGGCTCGCCCTCGGTGTCGAGGCTCCGCTGCCCTGCACCCCGCGCGGCATCGTCGAACTGCTCCGCCGCAACGACGTGCCCCTCGCGGGAGCGCGGGTGTGCGTGATCGGACGGGGCATCACGGTCGGACGTCCCCTCGGACTGCTGCTCACCCGCCGGTCCGAGAACGCCACCGTGACCCTGTGCCACACCGGCACCAAGGGCCTGGCCTGGCACGTACGCGAGGCGGACATCGTCGTCGCGGCCGCCGGCTCGCCCGGGCTGATCACCAAGGACATGCTGCGCCCCGGCGCGGCGGTCCTGGACGTGGGCATCACCCGCACCGATGACGGCCTGGTAGGCGATGTGCACCCGGACGCGGCCACGGTCGCCGGGTGGCTCGCGCCGATGCCCGGGGGAGTGGGACCCATGACCCGAGCCATGCTGCTCGCCAACGTGGTCGAGGCCGCCGAGAGGAACGCAAGCACCGTATGAACACGCTGAACATCCCCCTCGCGGAGCTGGACCCCGAGGTCCACGAAGCCCTCCGCGCCGAGCTGCACCGCCAGCAGTCCACGCTCGAGATGATCGCCTCCGAGAACTTCGCGCCCACCGCCGTGATGGAGGCCCAGGGCTCGGTCGCGACCAACAAGTACGCCGAGGGCTACCCCGGCCGCCGCTACTACGGCGGCTGCGAACACGTCGACGTCACCGAGCGGCTGGCCATCGAGCGGATCAAGTCCCTCTTCGGCGCCGGGTTCGCCAACGTCCAGCCGCACTCGGGCGCCCAGGCGAACACCGCCGTCTTCTTCGCGCTGCTCCAGCCGGGCGACACGATCCTCGGGCTCGACCTCGCCCACGGCGGGCACCTCACCCACGGAATGCGCATCAACTACAGCGGCAAGATGCTCAACGTCGTGCCGTACCACGTGGCCGAGGCGGACCACCTCGTCGACATGGACGAGGTCGAGCGCCTCGCCAAGGAACACCGCCCCAAGATGATCATCGCGGGCTGGTCGGCGTACCCGCGGCAGCTGGACTTCGCGGCCTTCCGCCGGATCGCCGACGAGGTGGGCGCCCTGCTGATGGTCGACATGGCCCACTTCGCCGGCCTGGTCGCCGCCGGACTGCACCCCAACCCGGTCCCGCACGCCCACGTCGTGACCACCACCACGCACAAGACCCTCGGCGGCCCCCGCGGCGGCGTCATCCTCACCGACGACGCCGACCTCGCCAAGAAGATCAACTCGGCGGTGTTCCCCGGCATGCAGGGCGGACCGCTGGAGCACGTCATCGCCGCGAAGGCGGTGTCGTTCAAGGTCGCCTCGTCGCCCGAGTTCGCCGAACGTCAGGCCCGCACCCTCGCCGGCTCCCGCATCCTCGCCGAACGGCTCACCCGCCCCGACGCGGCGGCTGCCGGAGTGAAGGTCCTCACCGGCGGCACGGACGCCCACCTCGTCCTGGTCGACCTCCGCGCCTGCGAACTCGACGGCAAGCAGGCCGAAGACCTGCTCCTCGAGATCGGCATCACCGTCAACCGCAACGCCGTCCCCTTCGACCCGCGCCCGCCCATGGTGACCTCGGGACTGCGCATCGGCACCCCGGCACTGGCCACCCGCGGCTTCACCGAAGAGGACTTCACCGAAGTCGCCGACATCATCGCCCTGGCCCTCCAGCCCGGACCCGACACCGCCGCCCTCCGTGCCCGCACCGAGGCGCTGGCCCTCAAGCACCCGCTCTACCCGCACCTGTCAGGAGACCCGCGATGAGCCCCACCCCGGGCGCCGACCTGCCCGACCACCCCGACTGGCTGTGGCGCACGCCCGAGCCGAAGCGGTCGTACGACGTGGTGATCGTCGGCGGAGGCGGCCACGGCCTCGCCACCGCCCACTACCTGGCGAAGAACCACGGCATCACCAATGTCGCCGTGCTGGAGAAGGGCTGGCTGGCGGGCGGCAACATGGCCCGCAACACCACCATCATCCGCTCCAACTACCTGTGGGACGAGAGCGCCGGCATCTACGAGCACGCGCTCAAGCTGTGGGAGGGACTGGCGGACGAGCTCGACTACCCCATCCTGTTCTCCCAGCGCGGTGTGCTCAACCTCGCCCACAGCCTTCAGGACGTGCGCGACAGCGTGCGCCGGGTGGAGGCCAACCGGCTCAACGGCGTCGACGCCCATTGGCTCTCCCCGCAGGAGGTCAAGGACGTCTGCCCGATCGTCAACATCTCGCCCGACGTGCGCTATCCGGTGATGGGCTCCACCTACCAGCCCCGGGCCGGTATCGCCAAGCACGACTACGTCGCCTGGGGCCTGGCCCGCTCGGCGGATGCGGCCGGCATCGACATCATCCAGAACTGCGAGGTCACCGGCATCGACACCGAGGGCGGCCGGGTGGTCGGAGTCCAGACCACAAAGGGCCCGATCGCGGCGGGCAAGGTGGCGCTGTGCTCCGCCGGCCACTCCTCCGTCCTCGCCGCCATGGCCGGGTTCGAGCTGCCGATCCAGAGCCACCCGCTGCAGGCTCTCGTCTCCGAACTGCTGGAGCCCGTGCACCCGACGGTCGTGATGTCCAACGCGGTGCACGTCTACGTCAGCCAGGCGCACAAGGGCGAGCTGGTCATGGGCGCGGGCATCGACGCGTACAACTCCTACACCCAGCGCGGCGCCTTCCACATCATCGAAGAACAGATGTCCGCCGCGCTGGAGCTCTTCCCCGTCTTCGCCCGCGCCCACGTCCTGCGCACCTGGGGCGGCATCGTCGACGTCAGCCCGGACGCCTCGCCGATCATCGGCCTCACCCCCGTCGACAACCTCTACCTCAACTGCGGCTGGGGCACCGGCGGCTTCAAGGCCACCCCCGGCGTCGGGTCGGTCTACGCCCACACCATCGCCCACGACACGCCTCACCCCCTCAACGCCCCCTTCTCGCTCGACCGTTTCACCACCGGCGCGCTCGTCGACGAGCACGGCGCGGCCGCGGTCGCTCACTAGGAGCCTGCCGATGATGCTCATTTCATGCCCCTGGTGCGGACCTCGTGACGAGGCCGAATTCCACTACGGCGGCCAGGCGCACGTGCCCTACCCCGAGGACCCCGCGGCCCTGACCGACGAGGACTGGGCGCGTTACCTGTTCTTCCGCGACAACCCCAAGGGCCCGTTCGCCGAGCGGTGGAGCCACGCCGACGGCTGCCGCCGCTGGTTCAACGCCGTCCGGGACACGGCGACCAACGAGATCCTCGCCGTGTACCGGGCCGGCGAGCCGAGGCCGACCACCACCGGGCCGCGTCCGGTGCCCTCGGCCCGACCGGCGGCCGACGACAGGCCCGCCGACGGCGGTCCGGGAACGCAGCCCTCGGCATGGGCCGGCAGCCGGTCCGCGGCTTTCGCACCGGCCGGGGAGGCGGACCAGGCCACGACCGCGACCTCTCAGCCCTTCCGCCTGCCCACCGGCGGCCGGGTGTCGCGGGACCAGCCGCTGACCTTCCGCTTCGACGGGGTGGAGTACGAGGGCTACCGGGGCGACACCCTCGCCTCCGCCCTCCTCGCCAACGGCGTCATCCATGCCGGCACGAGCATCAAGCTCGGCCGCCCGCGCGGCATCTTCTCCGCCGGCGTCGAGGAGCCCAACGCCGTCGTCCAGATCGAGGCCCCTTTCCCCGAGCCGATGCTCCCCGCGACGGCGGTCGAGTTGTACGACGGCCTGGTCGCCGGCAGCCTGCCCGGCCAGGGACGGCTCGCCACCGAACCGGACCCCGCTCGCTACGACGCCGTCCACGCGCACTGCGACCTGCTCGTCGTCGGCGCCGGACCGGCCGGACTCGCCGCCGCGTCCGCCGCCGCCCGCAGCGGAGCCCGCGTCATCCTCGCCGACGACCAGCCGGAACTCGGCGGCAGCCTGCTCAGCACGGGAGAGCTCCTCGACTGGGCGGACGAGGTCGGCCGCGAACTCGACGCCGCTCCCGACGTACGCGTGCTGCGCCGCACCACCGTGTTCGGCTACTACGACGACAACCACCTCCTCGCCGTCGAGCGCCGCACCAACCACCTCGGCGCCGACGCCCCCGAGCACGTCTCCCGCGAGCGCGTCTGGCGGATCCGCGCCCAGCGCGTCGTCCTCGCCACCGGAGCCCACGAGCGCTCACTCGCCTTCGCGGACAACGACCGCCCCGGCGTGATGCTGGCCGCCTCGGCCCGCGCGTACGCGGGCCGCCACGGTGTCCTGCCTGGCCGCCGCGCCGTCGTCTTCACCACCAACGACAGCGCCTACGCCGCCGCCCTCGACCTCGCCGAGGCGGGCCTGCACATCGCCGCGATCGTCGACACCCGGTCCCAGCCGGGGCAGGGGGCGCGCCATGCCCGGGAAGCCGGGATCGAGGTGCTGACCGGACATGCCGTCACCGGCACGCAAGGCGGCACGCGTCTCACCGCGGTGAACGTCGCCGCCTACGGGGAGTCCACCGCACGCCGGGAGTTCGCCGTCGACCTGCTGCTGGTCTCCGGCGGCTGGAACCCCGTGGTCCACCTCTTCAGCCAGGCCGGCGGAAAGCTGCGCTACGACGAGGCGCTCGGCTCCTTCGTCCCCGACACCTGCCGCCAGGCCGTCGAGGTCGCGGGCAGCGCGAACGGCGTCCTCGACCTGGCCGGGTCCCTCGCACAGGGCGCCGCCGCCGGTGCCCGCGCCATCGAGGCCGAGGGCTACACCGCCCAGGCGCCCCGCCTTCCCGACGTGGCCGCCGAACCGCAGTCCCCGTCCATGCAGGTCTTCACCGTCCCCGGCGCCCCCGGGGCACCCCGCTTCGTCGACCTGCAGCGCGACGTCACGGTCGACGACCTGACGCGCGCGACCGGCGCCGGTCTGCGCTCGGTCGAGCACACCAAGCGCTACACCACGGCCGGCACCGCCAACGACCAGGGCAAGACCTCCGGAGTTCTGGCGAGCGGCGTCGTCGCCGAACTCCTCGGCGTCGACATCTCCGCCCTCGGCACCACCACCTTCCGGCCGCCCTACACGCCGGTCTCGTTCGCCGCGCTCGCCGGCCGTGGCCGGGGCCCGCTGCTCGACCCGATCCGTACGACGCCCCTGCACGACTGGCATGTCGCGCACGGCGCGCTGTTCGAGAACGTCGGACAGTGGAAGCGGCCGTGGTACTACCCGCACGACGGCGAGGACATGCACGCGGCGGTGCTGCGCGAGTGCCGCGCGGCCCGGGAAGGCGTCGCCTTCATGGACGCCTCCACCCTCGGCAAGATCGACGTACAGGGCCCGGACGCCGGTGCCTTCCTCGACCTGCTCTACACCAACATGATGAGCACCCTGAAGGTCGGCATGATCCGCTACGGCGTGATGTGCCGCCCCGACGGAATGGTCTTCGACGACGGCACCGTCATCCGCCTGACACCGGACCGTTTCCTGGTCACCACGACCACGGGCAACGCCGCCGCCGTGCTGGACTGGATGGAGGAGTGGCTCCAGACCGAGTGGCCGCAACTGCGCGTGCACTGCACCTCGGTCACCGAACAGTGGGCAACCGTGGCACTGGTCGGCCCGAGCTCCCGGGCGGTGCTGGGTGAGCTCGCGCCGACGCTCGCGGTCGACAACGACAGCTTCCCGTTCATGGCATGGCGGGACACCACGGTCGCGGGCATCGAGGCCCGGGTGTGCCGCATCAGCTTCTCCGGCGAACTGGCCTACGAGATCAACGTCTCGCCGTGGCACGCGACCGCGCTGTGGGAGGCGTTGTACGAGGCGGGCCGGCCGTTCGGCATCACCCCGTACGGCACGGAGACGATGCACGTCCTGCGCGCCGAGAAGGGCTACCCCATCGTCGGCCAGGACACCGACGGCACAGTGACCCCGCAGGACCTCGGCATGAGCTGGGTGGTGTCCATGAAGAAGCCCGACTTCATCGGCAAGCGCTCCCACGCCCGTGCCGACACCCTCCGCGCCGACCGCAAGCACCTGGTCGGTCTGCTGCCCGAGGACCCCGGCACCTTCCTCCCCGAGGGCACGCACCTGGTCGCCGACAGCGTGCTGCCCGCCCCACCCGTGCCGATGCTCGGCCACGTCACCTCCAGCTACCACAGCGCCGCCCTCGGACGGACCTTCGCCCTCGCCCTCGTCAAGGGCGGCCGGGACCGCATCGGAGAGCGGCTCCACGCCTCCGTGGGCGACCGACTGGTCCCGGTGACCGTCGCCAGTCCTGTTCTCTACGACCCCGAGGGAGCCCGCCGCGATGGCTGACACCGCCCTTCCCGCCCCGCTCCGCAGCCCCCTGACGGATGCCGCCGACCGCCTGGCCGCCGCGACCCGCGCTTCCCAGGGCGCGGTCCGGCTCGCCGAACTCCCCTTCCTGGCCCAGATCGACGTCCGTCTCGACGCCAAGGGAGCGGCAGCGGACGCCGTCGGGCTCGTGCTGGGTCTCCAACTGCCCCTCGAACCCAACACCGTCGTACGCGCCGGGGAGCTGACGGCTCTGTGGCTCGGCCCCGACGAGTGGCTGGTGGTCGGCCCGCCGGGCAGTCAGCAGGACCTCCAGAGCCGGATCCGCGGGGCCGCCGGTGAGGAGCCCGTATCCGTCACCGACGTCTCCGCCCAACGGACCACCCTCCTCGTCGCAGGCCAAGCCGCCCGCCACCTGCTGGCACACGGCTGCCCGCTCGATCTACACCCGCGCACCTTCGAGCCCGGACGCTGCGCCCAGACCACCCTCGCCCGCGCCCAGATCGTGCTGGTCGCCCGGGACGAACCCAGGGCCGGTTTCTGGGTGCTCGTCCGTTCGTCCTTCGCCGGCTACCTGACGGACTGGCTGCTGGACGCGGCCGCGGAATGGACGGCCTGAGGCCGGCAGGCCCCCACGGGCGGCGACGTGAGGCGCTCGGCTGGGTTTCCCGCCGAGCGCTTTGCGTGGGCGGCGGTTCGTGGAGCAGGTGGCCGAGCAGGCTGAACGCACCCCGTCCGCACGGGTCCGGTCATCCACACCGACGCGAACGCGGCCGGACCGACTGCCCGCCTGGAAACCTCTCACCGCAAGGTCCCGCGCACGCGTCGAGCACGCCTTCGCCCGCATGAAGAGCTGGAAGATCCTCGGGGTAACGCTCAGGCGCGGGTGGCTTAAGAGAAGGCGGTCGTGCTGCGTGCCTGGCAGTCATCCGGATTCCGCGCCGTCCGCGACCGATATAAGAAGTCATCTCATTTGGTTGGCTCGGTAGGCTGTCGGTCGTGGTGGGGATCGTTGAGCGGCTTGTGCCGGATGAGTTGTGGGAGTTGTTCCAGC
>NZ_JBSFUR010000030.1:0-69613 GCF_053591895.1 Streptomyces sp. NPDC002867
GCTGGCCGTACACCACGGCCACCTTGCTCAGCAGCGGGAACTCCGAGCCGCGGCCCTGGGCGTAGATCGGCTCGACGTACAGGAAGCCGCTGGCCCCCCGCGCCCGCCCGCGCAGGGCGCGGGGAGGTGGCGCGCGGTGCCCCGGTGACCCACAATCGACCTTCGGTCACGGTCAACAGGGGAACGGGGCACGGATGTTCGGGGCGGGACACGTCAACGGCGGCAACCGGCACACCCGCGGGCTGCCGCGGCTCCGCGGCCTCGCGCTGGCCGGACTGATGGCCGTCACGGCCGCGTGCGGCAGCGGCGGCGGTGACGGCGGCTCGGATACGGCGGACAGGAACGGCGCCGGCCGGTCCGCCTCCGCCTCCGCACAGCCCGCCGGCGGCGGCGTGCCCACCGAGGCCGCCCTGAAGGCCGTCGCCTTCGCGGACGGCGAGCGGATCGGCCCGTACACCGCGAGCGAGACCGACGGGGCCCCGCTCGGCGAGGACTACACCGCCGATCCGGCCCGGTGCGGGCCTCTCGTCAGCCTCGGCCCGGGCGCGACCGCGCACGACCCGGCCGCCGAGGTCCACCGCGAGGTCGACGTCGCGGACGAGGCGGCCGGCATCGGCGTCCTGGTGCAGCTGCGCTCCTACGCGGGGGACGGGGCCTCTGCCGTGATGCAGGACCTCTCCGCCGCGGGCGACGCCTGCGCCGGCGGCTACACCGAGGTGAGGGCCGTCGCGAGGGCCCGGGTGCTGAAGGTCGAACCCGTCGAGGCGCCCGCCGTCGGCGACGAGGCCGAGGCGTTCCGCTTCACCGTCCTCGACGTGAAGGGCGAGCTGAAGCTGTACGAGTACCTGACCGTCGTCCGCTCCGGTACGGTCACGCTCTCCTTCCGCGCCGACTTCCTCGGCACGAAGGACATCGGGGCCGTGCCCCGGGAGATCATCGACGCCCAGTGGAAGAAGTTCTCGGCCGCCCACGGAAGCGGCGCGTAGTTCCACCCCGGCGAGGAGGCGCACGGGGGACGCCCTGTCCGGGCGCACGGGCCGAACGGCCACAATGGGGGGATGAGCGACAGCCCATCACCCCTCGCCGACCCGCATCTGATCTTCGACGCCTCTCAGGGGCGCCGGGACATCGTCGTCCTCGGCTCGACCGGGTCCATCGGCACGCAGGCCATCGACCTGGTCCTGCGCAACCCCGACCGCTTCCGCGTCACCGCGCTGTCCGCCGCCGGCGGACGGGTCGGCCTGCTCGCCGAGCAGGCGCACCGGCTGCGCGTCGAGACCGTCGCCGTGGCCCGCGAGGACGTCGTTCCCGCGCTGCGCGAGGCGCTGTCGGCCCAGTACGGCACCGAGCCCCTGCCGACGATCCTGGCCGGCCCGGACGCGGCCACCGAACTCGCCGCCTCGCCGTGCCACACGGTGCTCAACGGCATCACGGGCTCCATCGGTCTGGCGCCCACCCTCGCCGCACTCGAGGCCGGCCGCACGCTCGCACTGGCCAACAAGGAGTCGCTCATCGTCGGCGGGCCCCTCGTCAAGGCGGTCGCCAAGCCGGGCCAGATCATCCCGGTCGACTCCGAGCACGCCGCGCTGTTCCAGGCGCTGGCCAGCGGTACCCGCGCCGACGTGCGCAAGCTCGTGGTCACCGCGTCCGGCGGCCCCTTCCGGGGCCGCACGAAGGCGGAGCTCGCGAACGTCAGGCCCGAGGACGCCCTCGCGCACCCCACCTGGGCCATGGGCCCGGTGATCACGGTCAACAGCGCGACGCTCGTCAACAAGGGCCTCGAGGTCATCGAGGCCCACCTCCTCTACGACATCCCCTTCGACCGCATCGAGGTCGTCGTCCACCCCCAGTCGTACGTCCACTCGATGGTGGAGTTCACCGACGGCTCGACGCTCGCCCAGGCCACCCCGCCGGACATGCGCGGCCCGATCGCGATCGGCCTCGGCTGGCCCGAGCGCGTCCCCGACGCGGCGCCCGCGTTCGACTGGTCCACGGCTTCGACGTGGGAGTTCTTCCCTCTCGACAACGAGGCGTTCCCGTCCGTGGGACTCGCCCGGCACGTGGGGGAGCTGGGCGGCACGGCCCCGGCGGTGTTCAATGCGGCGAACGAGGAGTGCGTCGAGGCGTTCCTCGCCGGGCGGCTGCCGTTCAACGGCATCATGGATACGGTCACCCATGTGGTCGCCGAGCACGGGACACCCGCGGCGGGAACCTCGCTCGCCGTGACGGACGTCCTCGAAGCGGACGCCTGGGCCCGGGCGAGGGCCCGTGAGACGGCGGCGACGTACACACACAGCGGCGAAGAACGGCCTGCGGAGGCTCGCGCATGACGATGGTGTTGACGGTTCTCGGCATAGTGCTGTTCGGCGTGGGGCTGCTGTTCTCCATCGCGTGGCACGAGCTGGGCCATCTGTCGACGGCGAAGCTGTTCGGCATCCGGGTGCCGCAGTACATGGTCGGCTTCGGCCCGACCCTGTTCTCCCGGCACAAGGGGGAGACCGAGTACGGCATCAAAGCCATCCCGATGGGCGGCTACATCCGCATGATCGGGATGTTCCCGCCCGGGGACGACGGCCGGATCGAGGCCCGCTCCACGTCCCCGTGGCGCGGGATGATCGAGGACGCCCGCACCGCCGCGTACGAGGAGCTGCAACCCGGCGACGAGACACGGCTGTTCTACACACGCAAGCCGTGGAAGCGCGTCATCGTGATGTTCGCGGGGCCGTTCATGAACCTCGTGCTCGCGGTGGCGATCTTCGTCGGCGTGATGATGACCTTCGGCACGCCGACGCAGACCACCGAGGTGGCGGGCGTCCAGAAGTGCGTCATCGAGCAGAGCGAGAAGCGCGACACGTGCGCCAAGGGCGACCCCGACTCGCCCGCCGCGCTCGCGGGGCTCAAGGAGGGCGACAGGATCGTCGCCTTCGACGGAGAGCGCATCGACGACTGGCCCACGCTCTCCGAGCGCATCCGCGACACGATCGGCCCGGCCGAGATCACCGTGGAGCGCGACGGCCGGGAGCAGGTGCTCCAGGCGACGCTCATCGAGAACATGGTGGTCAAGAAGGACGAGGACGGCGAGGTCGTCTCCGGCTACGAGCCCGCGGGCTACCTCGGCTTCGCCGCCAGGACCGAGATCCTGCCGCTGTCGTTCGGCGAGTCCGTCGACCGCATGGGCGGCATGATCGAGAACGGCGCCGAGTCGATCATCGCCCTGCCCTCCAAGGTCCCGGACCTGTGGGACGCGGCCTTCGGCGACGGAGAGCGCAAGGACGACTCCCCGGTGGGCGTGGTCGGCGCGGCCCGGCTCAGCGGCGAGGTCCTCAACCTCGACATGCCGACGACCAACATCGTCGCCACGTTCCTGATGCTGCTCGCCGGCTTCAACCTCTCGCTGTTCCTGTTCAACATGCTGCCGCTGCTGCCCCTCGACGGCGGACACATCGCGGGCGCCCTGTGGGAGTCCGTGCGGCGGGGGATCGCCAAGCTGTTCCGGCGCCCGGACCCGGGGCCGTTCGACGTGGCGAAGCTGATGCCCGTCGCCTATGTGGTGGCCGGAATCTTCATCTGCTTCACCCTGCTCGTGCTGGTCGCCGACATCGTGAACCCGGTGAGGATCAGCTGACGGAAAAGTGAGGGGATCATCCCGCGGCGGCCGGATACCCTGCGTGTCCGGCCGTCCTCTTTGGGTGGACTCCGGGCGGCGGATGTGCCCGGCCGAACGCCAGTGCCGTAATCTCGGGTGCTGGAGCCCGCCGATCTCGGGACCTCGATCCACACCTTGGGGTTGCACAGCAGATGACTGCAATTTCTCTCGGAATTCCGTCCGTTCCGACGAAGCTCGCCGACCGGAGGGTCAGCCGGAAGATCCAGGTCGGTTCCGTCGCGGTCGGCGGCGACGCACCCGTCTCGGTGCAGTCCATGACGACGACCCGGACCTCCGACATCGGCGCGACGCTGCAGCAGATCGCCGAGCTGACGGCGTCGGGCTGCCAGATCGTCCGGGTCGCGTGCCCCACGCAGGACGACGCGGACGCCCTCGCGACCATCGCCAAGAAGTCGCAGATCCCGGTCATCGCCGACATCCACTTCCAGCCCAAGTACGTCTTCGCGGCGATCGACGCCGGCTGCGCGGCGGTGCGGGTCAACCCGGGCAACATCAAGCAGTTCGACGACAAGGTCAGGGAGATCGCGAAGGCGGCGGGGGAGACGGGCACCCCCATCCGCATCGGCGTCAACGCGGGCTCGCTGGACCGCCGCCTGCTGGAGAAGTACGGCAAGGCGACCCCCGAGGCGCTCGTCGAGTCCGCCCTGTGGGAGGCGTCGCTCTTCGAGGAGCACGGTTTCCGCGACATCAAGATCTCGGTCAAGCACAACGACCCGGTCGTGATGGTCAACGCCTACCGCCAGCTCGCCGCCCAGTGCGACTACCCGCTGCACCTCGGCGTCACCGAGGCCGGCCCCGCCTTCCAGGGCACGATCAAGTCCGCGGTCGCGTTCGGCGCGCTGCTGTCGGAGGGCATCGGCGACACCATCCGCGTCTCCCTCTCCGCCCCGCCGGCGGAGGAGGTCAAGGTCGGCATCCAGATCCTGGAGTCGCTGAACCTGCGCCAGCGCCGCCTGGAGATCGTCTCCTGCCCGTCCTGCGGCCGCGCCCAGGTCGACGTCTACAAGCTGGCGGACGAGGTCTCGGCGGGCCTCGAGGGCATGGAGGTCCCCCTGCGCGTCGCCGTCATGGGCTGCGTGGTGAACGGCCCCGGCGAGGCCCGTGAGGCCGACCTCGGTGTCGCCTCCGGCAACGGCAAGGGCCAGATCTTCGTCAAGGGCGAGGTCATCAAGACCGTGCCCGAGTCGAAGATCGTCGAGACGCTGATCGACGAGGCGATGAAGATCGCCGAGCAGATGGAGAAGGACGGCGTCGCCTCCGGCGAGCCCCAGATCTCCGTCGCCGGCTGACGCGTCCACGCGTCCGAAGGCCCCGCTCCCACCGGGACGCGGGGCCTCGCGCCGTCCTGGCCCGTCCCCGGAACCCGCCCGCTCAGGCCGGTCCGTTTCCCCGAACCGGACACGACGCCGAAGCGGCAGGTACAGTGCCAGGATCAGCAAACCGCATGGTGAGGCCCTTGTGTTGACGCAGACCACCACCCGGGTCCTCGACCCCGGCGAACTCGGCGCAGCGCTCGCCATCCTCGAGAGCGATCCCGTGACGAATGCTTTCGTCACTGCCCGGGTCCAGGTAGCCGGTCTCGATCCCTGGCGCCTCGGCGGCGAGATGTGGGGCTGGTACGCGGACGGGCAGCTGCGCTCCCTCTGCTACTCCGGCGCCAACCTCGTCCCGGTCTGCGCCACGCCCGAAGCCGTGCGCGCCTTCGCCGACCGGGCCCGCAGGACCGGACGCCGCTGTTCGTCCATCGTGGGCCCCGCCGAACCGACCGCCGCGCTGTGGCGCCTGCTCGAACCGAGCTGGGGCCCCGCCAGGGACGTACGCACCCACCAGCCGCTGATGGTCACCGAGACGGTCCCCGACGACATCGAGCCCGACCCGTACGTCCGCCGCATCCGCAAGGACGAGATGGACGTGATCATGCCGGCGTGCGTGGCGATGTTCACCGAGGAGGTCGGCGTCTCCCCGCTCGCCGGTGACGGCGGCCTGCTCTACCAGGCCCGCGTCGCCGAACTCGTCGGCACGGGACGGGCTTTCGCGCGCATCGAGGACGGCAAGGTCGTCTTCAAGGCCGAGATCGGCGCCGCGACCGCCAAGGCCTGCCAGATCCAGGGCGTCTGGGTCGCGCCGGAATACCGCGGCCGCGGACTGTCCGAGACGGGCATGGCGGCCGTCCTGCGCTACGCCCTCGCGGATGTCTCGCCGATCGTGAGCCTGTACGTCAACGACTACAACACCGCCGCCCGGGCGGCCTACCGCAGGGTCGGCTTCCGCGAGGTCGGCGCCTTCATGAGCGTGCTGTTCTGAACGGCGTGCGCGGCCAGTAGGGTGCGGCCATGGCAGCAGATCCCGGCGTCGTCATCGGCCCGCTCGACCTGACGGCACGGGTCGACGAGGCACTCGCCGTCCAGGCACTGGCCTTCGGGCTCAGCGACGAAGAGATCGACATCCGCCGCTACATCGTGCTGCGGCACCTGACCAGCCCGGGCGCGCGCGCCCTCGGCGCCACCACCGCGGACGACCGGCTCGTCGGCTTCGTCTACGGCATGCCGAACGACCGCAGCCACTGGTGGTCCACCGTCGTCGAGCCGTACCTGCGCCGCAACGGCAGCGGGGACTGGCTCGACGACGCCTTCGTCATCACCGAACTGCACGTCCACCCGGGCTTCCAGGCCCGCGGGATCGGCCGCGCGCTGATCACCACCCTCACGGACGGAGCCGACCAGCCGCGCTCCATCCTGTCCGCCATCGACACCGAGAGCCCCGCCCGCCGCCTCTACCGCAGGCTCGGCTACCGGGACCTCGCCGAGCGCGTCCTGTTCCCGAGCGCGCCCAGTCCCTACGTGGTGATGGGCGCCCCGCTGCCGCTGCTGCGCGGCAACTGATTTCCGCCTGTCGGTGCCGCCCGGCTAACCTCCTGCACATCACACGTTCCGAGCAGGAGTTCACCATGGCCCAGGTCCAGCGCATGTCCCGTCTGATGATCAAGACACTGCGCGACGACCCGGCGGACGCCGAGACGCTCAGCCACAAGCTCCTCGTCCGTGCCGGTTACGTCCGCCGCAACGCCGCGGGCATCTGGTCCTGGCTGCCCCTCGGCAAGCGCGTCCTGGAGAACGTCGCCCGCGTCGTGCGCGAGGAGATGGACGCCATCGGCGCCCAGGAGGTCCTGCTGCCGGCCGTGCTGCCCAAGGAGCCGTACGAGGCGACGGGCCGCTGGGAGGAGTACGGCGCCGAGCTGTTCCGCCTCAAGGACCGCAAGGGCGCCGACTACCTCCTCGGCCCCACCCACGAGGAGATCTTCACCCAGCTGGTCAAGGACCAGTGCACGTCCTACAAGGACCTGCCGGTGATCCTCTACCAGATCCAGACGAAGTACCGCGACGAGGCGCGTCCCCGCTCGGGCATCCTGCGCGGCCGCGAGTTCCAGATGAAGGACTCGTACTCCTTCGACACCTCCGACGAGGGCCTCGCCGAGTCCTACGCCCTGCACCGCGAGGCGTACGTGAAGATCTTCGAGCGGCTCGGCCTGGAGCACAAGATCGTCTCCGCGGTCTCGGGAGCGATGGGCGGCTCGGCGTCCGAGGAGTTCCTCGCACCCGCCGCGGCCGGTGAGGACACCTTCGTCTACTGCCCGTCCTGCGACTACGCCGCCAACACCGAGGCCGTCACCTTCGTGCCGGCGCCCGCCGACGGTTCGGACCACGGCCCGGTCGAGGAGCTGGACACCCCCGACACCCCGACGATCGAGACGCTCGCCGAGCACCTGGGCGTCCCGGCGTCGGCCACCCTCAAGAACCTCCTCGTCAAGGTCGACGGCGAGATCGTCGCGGTCGGCGTCCCCGGCGACCGCGAGGTCGACCTCGGCAAGCTCGGCGACCATCTGGCACCCGCGACCGTCGAGCTGGTCACCGCCGACGACTTCGTGGACCGCCCGGACCTGGTCCGCGGCTACGTCGGCCCGCAGGGCCTGGAGAAGGTCCGCTACATCGCCGACCCGCGCGTCGCGCCCGGCACCGCCTGGATCACCGGGGCGAACAAGCACGGCTTCCACGCGAAGAACGTCGTCGCCGGCCGCGACTTCGAGGTCGACGAGTACCTGGACGTCGTCGTGGTCGAGGAGGGCGACCCCTGCCCGAAGTGCTCCACCGGCCTGAAGCTGGACCGCGCGATCGAGATCGGTCACATCTTCCAGCTGGGCCGCAAGTACGCCGACGCCTTCCAGCTCGACGTGCTCGGCCAGAACGGCAAGCCGGTCCGCGTGACCATGGGCTCGTACGGCATCGGCGTCTCGCGCGCGGTGGCGGCGCTCGCCGAGCAGACGGCCGACGAGCAGGGCCTGTGCTGGCCCCGCGAGATCGCGCCCGCCGACGTGCACGTCGTCGCCGCCGGCAAGGCACTGCAGACGGAGCTGGCCCTGGACGTCGCGCAGCAGCTGGGCGACGCCGGCCTGCGCGTGCTGGTCGACGACCGGGCGGGAGTGTCGCCGGGCGTGAAGTTCACGGACGCGGAGCTGATCGGTGTCCCGAAGATCCTCGTGGCGGGCCGACGTGCCGGCGAGGGCGTGGTGGAACTGAAGGACCGCCGCACGGGCGAGCGCGAGGAACTCCCGGTCGCGGAAGCGGTGGCGCGCCTGCGGGCGTAACGCGTGTACCGGGGGCGCTGCCCCCCGGGCCTCCCCCGCGCCCCTGCGGGCGCGGGGCCCCGGCGTCCCCGCCGGTGGGCGTCTTGTGCGCGGCGCGTCCGTTGGGCTGCGCGGCGTGCTGCCGCAAGTCCCGCCCTTCGATCGGCGACGGGAGTCTTGTGCGCGGCGCGTCGGTTGGGCTGTGCGGCGAGCCCTGCGTCTCTGTCGCGGGCGGGGCTCGGTGTGACGCAGCGCGCTCGTTGGGGTTGCGTCGCAAGCCCCCGCGCCGCTGTCGCGGGCGGGGCTGGATGTGCCCCGGCGTCCCCGTGGGGCTCCGCCCCCGGGCCCTCGCCTCAAATCGCCGGCGAGGCCGGACTCGCCGCGCGACATCAGCCCGTCCGGTGCCGGGGCGGAGCCCCGGTTTCGGGGAAGGGCGGGGTGGGGGGAGCCCCCGCCGCTAGCTACAGCCAGCTCGCGAACTCCAGCGCCAGCTCACCCTCCGCCCGGCGGCCCGACGTCACCGCGCGGGTGCCCGACTCGACCGCGCGGAACAGCGTCCAGCCCCGCAGCCGGTCTCGGTCCACCTCCAGCGAGTCCGCCAGCCTGTTCACCCGGCGACGGGCCGACGACGCCCCCGCAGCCGTGGCCACCAGGTCCTCGACCCGGTCGCGGACCAGGCGCGCCAGGTCGTAGGCGCGTTCGCCCACCACCGGCTCCGGCCCCACCGCGAGCCACGGCACCCGGTCGCCCGCCAGCACCTTGCCCTGGCGGAAGTTGCCGTGCAGCAGCAGGAGTTCGGGAGCCGACGCCACCAGTTCCTCACGCACCGCGAGCGCCGCCGCGACCAGCGGCTCGTCGGCCGCGCGCGCCCCCATCGCCTCCGCCTGCCGCTCCGTGCGCTCGGCCACCGTCTCGAAACCGTGTCCCGCGGGCGGCTCGACCCACAGCCGCCGAACCGTTCCGGCAGCCTCCAGCAGCGCCTTCGCCTCGGGCAGGGACCGCAGGGAGACATCGGGCTGCAGCCGCTCCAGGAGCAGGCCGTCCCCGTCCTCGTCCAGCAGGCGCACCGCTCCCCACCCGTTCCAGTGCGCCAGCGCCGCCCGCTCCAGCGCCGGCGCGGCGGCGGGCGGGGCCAGCTTCAGCGCGGCGGGCGTGCCGTCGGCACGGCGCACGAGAAGGACGAGACCGCTCCGGCCACCCGGCACCACCACCCGTTCGACGTCCAGCTTCCGCCGGTCCACCGCCTCCTGGGCGGTCCGGTCCAGGCCCGCGAGCCACTCGTCGTCCTCCCCGAGTGCCCGGACCAGCCGCTGCGGCGGTTCGAGAGCCATACGTGGTGCGTTCCCTTTCCGGTTCAGCCGATTGCAGGTGAGGTCAGCCGCTTCGGCCGGCGGCCCGCTCGGCGAGCCCAGGAAAGGCTACGCCGCTGCCGCGCCAGCGCACGGCGCGGACCGCCGCCTCGCGCAGCGCCGCCGCGGCCTCCAGCCGCAGCGGTCCGTCCGCCGCCCGCACGAGGTCGGAGCACACGCCCGCGACCCGCTCCTCCAGTTCGGCCGCGAGCCGGACGGCCGCCGCGGAGTCCGGCACGGCGAAGGGCAGGGCGTAGGCGGCTGCGGCGGCGACCGGTTCCGCGCCGAGGTCGCGTGCCGTGCGCGTGAGCGCGTCCCGGCGGGCCCGGTGCGCCGCATGGGCGGCGGCGGCCTCGTGGGCGCGGTCGTCGTCGATGCGGCCTCCGACGACCCCGTAGCCGTAGACCGCCGCATGCTCCGCCGCGAGCGCGGCCTGTACGGCGTCCACCGCGCTCAACGCGCGTCCCCCTTCGTCAGCAAGTACGCATGGGCCGCTCCGGCGGCGGCGACCGAGGCCAGCAGCCGGGCAAGCTCCGGTTCCGCGTCCGTCAGTGACGCCGTGTGCGCGTCGGACGTGCGCCGCTCGGTTGCGGCGAGCGCCTTGAGGGCGGCGGCGGGATCGTCCGGGGCCGGCCCGCCGGCAACGACGGACCCGGTCCCCGAGGGCGACGGCGACACCGGCGCGGCGGGCGCCGGCTTCCGGTCGGCGAGAGCCGCCACATGCGCGGCCACGTCCGCGCGCAGCGGCGTCAGCCGCCCGGCGAGCGCGGGATGGCGGGCGATCACGGCGTCGTACTCGTCCAGCAGCAACTGGCTCCGGGCCGCGAGCCGCCGGCGCAGGGCCTTCTCGGCCTGTGCCGGATCGGCGGCCCGGGGGCGGGGAGGCCGCTCCTGGGCGGCATCGCCCGAACAGCCGGTCACCATCGCGGCGGCGGCCGCACCCGTCGCCAGCAGCGCACGTCGCCGCGTCGTCCCGGTGCGCCCCACGCCTGTCTCCTCGGCCCTCTTGGTGATCATCGCCGCAGGCGAGCGTACCCGTGGGTCCGGCGCCCGTGGACGGCAACACCCTCCGGGACCGGATACCCTTTCCTTCGACACGCGACGATCCCACAACAGCACACGCGGCCGAGGAGTCACCCGGATGAGCACCACCCAGAGCGAGCGGCTGCGCGGGCTGCTGGAGCCGCTCGTCACCGCCGCCGGCCTGGATCTGGAAGAGATCGAGGTCTCCCGGGCCGGGCGGCGCCGCACACTGAGGATCATCGTCGACTCCGACGACGGCGTGGAACTGGACGCCTGCGCCGAGCTGAGCCGCTCCCTCTCCGAGAAGCTCGACGAGACGGACGCGATGGGCGAGGGCGAGTACGTCCTCGAAGTCAGCTCTCCCGGCGCCGACCGCCCCCTGACACAGCACCGCCACTACGTGCGCGCCACCGGCCGCCTGGTCAAGCTGCAGCTGCACGAAGCCGGGGAACTGGTCGCCCGCATCCTCACCGTGGACGACGAAGGACTCGACCTCGAGATCCCGGGCGTGAAGGGGCGCAAGCCCACCGCCCGCCGGGTCGCGTTCGACGAGATCGCCAAGGCGCGCGTCGAGATCGAGTTCAGCCGCAAGGACAAGCAGGACGTGAAGGACGAGAAGGAAGAGGAGGCGTAGCCGTGGACATCGACGTGAAGCTCCTGAGGGGCTTGGCACAGGAGAAGGAGATCGCCTTCGACCTGCTGGTCGAGGCCATCGAATCGGCCCTCCTCATCGCGTACCACCGCACCGAGGGAAGCCGCAGGCACGCCCGTGTGGTGCTCAGCCGGGACACCGGCCATGTGACGGTGTGGGCGAAGGAGGACCCGTCCGATCTGGAGGAGGGCCAGGAGCCCAAGGAGTTCGACGACACCCCGTCGGACTTCGGCCGGATCGCCGCGAGCACCGCCCGCCAGGTCATCCAGCAGCGGCTGCGGGACGCGGAGAACGACGTCACCTTCGGCGAGTACGCCCGCCGTGAGGGCGATGTCGTCGCGGGCCAGGTGCAGCAGGGCAAGGACCCGAAGAACGTCCTCGTCAAGCTGGACGACAAGCTCGAGGCGATCCTGCCCGTGCAGGAGCAGGTGCCGGGCGAGGAGTACACCCACGGCCTGCGCCTGCGCACCTACGTGGTGCGGGTGGCCAAGGGTGTGCGCGGCCCGTCCGTGACGCTGTCGCGCACCCACCCCAACCTGGTGAAGAAGCTGTTCGCGCTGGAGGTCCCGGAGATCGCCGACGGCAGCGTCGAGATCGCGGCGATCGCCCGTGAGGCCGGTCACCGCACCAAGATCGCGGTCCGCTCCACCCGCTCGGGTCTGAACGCCAAGGGCGCCTGCATCGGCCCGATGGGCGGCCGGGTGCGCAATGTGATGGCCGAGCTGCACGGCGAGAAGATCGACATCGTGGACTGGTCGGACGACCCGGCGGAGATGGTGGCGAACGCGCTGTCGCCCGCCCGGGTGAGCAAGGTGGAGATCGTCGACCTCGGCGCGCGCTCCGCCCGCGTCACCGTTCCGGACTACCAGCTGTCGCTGGCGATCGGCAAGGAAGGGCAGAACGCCCGCCTCGCCGCGCGCCTGACCGGCTGGCGCATCGACATCCGTCCCGACACGGAGCACCCCTCCGACCAGGGCTGAGGAATGAATCGGCGTGGGGCCCCGTTGGCATGAGTCGGGGGTCACGCGGATGCAGGACAACATCCGTTCGATTTTTGCCCCAAAGGGGTGAGGTCGGTGCGGGGAGGTAGACTTAAGCGTGTCTGGCCGGACGCATGCCCGCGTGTGCCCTGAGCGAACCTGTGTGGGATGCCGGGAGCGAGCGGCCAAGAGCGATCTGCTGCGCATCGTGGTGATCGAGGACGAGTGCGTCCCCGATGATCGCGGTACGCTGCCCGGCCGGGGTGCGTACGTGCACCCCGCCTTGGTCTGTCTCGACCTGGCGGTTCGCCGCCGGGCGTTCCCGAGGGCCTTCCGGGTCAAGGGACCGCTCGAGACCGCCGACGTCCGGCGGTATGTCGAGCAGGCAGCACCGTAAGAAGAAAGAAGTACGGCACGGAACACCGTGCGGTCAGGTACCTCGCGAGTTGGAAGTAGGTCGAGATTGCGATGAGCACTCGATGAGTACGCGATGAGTACGCCCATGAAGTAGCGACGGTCCGGCGGTAACCCGGACCTAAAAGGAGCGAAGTGGCTAAGGTCCGGGTATACGAACTCGCCAAGGAGTTCGGCGTGGAGAGCAAGGTCGTCATGGCCAAGCTCCAAGAACTCGGTGAATTCGTCCGTTCGGCGTCCTCGACGATCGAGGCGCCGGTTGTACGCAAACTGACTGACGCGCTGCAGGGTCCCGGTGGCAACGCCGGCAAGACCGCAGCAAAGCCTGGCGCGCCCCGCAAGGCGACGCCTTCCAAGCCGTCCGCGCCGTCCCCGGCGCAGGCGGCACGTCCTGCTGCCCCGAAGCCCGGCGCACCGGCCCCCAAGCCGGCCCCGGCGAGCAGCACCCCCTCCGCGGCCCCGACCTCGGGCCCGCGTCCGACCCCGGGTCCCAAGCCCGCACCGGCCAAGCCCGCTCCGGCGGCTCCGGTGCCCGCTGCCGAGTTCTCGGCTCCGGCCCCGGCACAGCCCAGCACCCCGCAGGCCCCGCGCCCCACGGGTGCGACCCCCGGGCCCCGTCCCGCCCGTCCGGCTCCGGCCGGCGGCCAGCGTGACGGCGGCCGCGGCGGCGAGCGTCCGGCGCGTCCCGCCGGCGGCGCCGGCGCCCCGCGCCCGGGTGCCCGTCCGGCCGGTCCCCGTCCGGGCAACAACCCCTTCACCTCCGGTGGCTCCACCGGCATGGCGCGCCCGCAGGCGCCCCGTCCGGGTGGTGCCCCGCGTCCTGGCGGCGGTGCCGTTCCGGGTGCCCCGCGTCCGCAGGGCGGCCCCGGCGGCGCTCCGCGTCCGCAGGGTCAGGGTGGTGCCCGTCCGACTCCGGGCGGCATGCCGCGTCCGCAGGCTCCCCGCCCCGGCGGCGGCCCTGCCGGCAACCGTCCCAACCCGGGCATGATGCCGCAGCGTCCCGCTGCCGGCCCGCGTCCCGGCCCTGGCGGCGGTGGCGGCGGTCGTGGTCCCGGCGGTGCCGGTCGTCCCGGCGGTGCCGGCCGTCCGGCAGGCGGCGGCTTCGCCGGCCGTCCCGGTGGCGGCGGTGGCGGCGGTCGTCCCGGTGGCGGCGGCGGTTTCGCCGGCCGTCCCGGTGGCGGTGGCCCCGGTGGCGGCGGCGGCTTCGGCGGCGGTCGTCCCGGCTTCGGCGGACGTCCGGGTGGTCCCGGCGGCCGTGGTGGCACGCAGGGCGCCTTCGGCCGTCCCGGCGGCCCGGCGCGCCGTGGCCGCAAGTCGAAGCGGCAGAGGCGCCAGGAGTACGAGGCCATGCAGGCCCCGTCGGTCGGCGGTGTGATGCTGCCTCGCGGCAACGGCGAGACCATTCGCCTGTCGCGCGGTGCGTCGCTCACCGATTTCGCGGAGAAGATCAACGCCAACCCGGCGTCGCTCGTCGCGGTCATGATGAACCTCGGCGAGATGGTCACGGCCACGCAGTCCGTCTCCGACGAGACGCTGCAGCTCCTCGGTGACGAGATGAACTACACCGTTCAGATCGTCAGCCCGGAGGAGGAGGACCGTGAGCTGCTCGAGTCCTTCGACATCGAGTTCGGCGAGGACGAGGGCGGCGACGAGGCTCTGGTCTCGCGTCCGCCGGTGGTGACCGTCATGGGTCACGTCGACCACGGTAAGACCCGACTGCTGGACGCGATCCGCAAGACGAACGTCGTCGCGGGCGAGGCCGGCGGTATCACGCAGCACATCGGTGCGTACCAGGTCGCCACCGAGGTCAACGGCGAAGAGCGTGCGATCACCTTCATCGACACCCCGGGTCACGAGGCGTTCACCGCCATGCGTGCCCGTGGTGCGAAGTCCACCGACATCGCGATCCTCGTGGTCGCGGCCAACGACGGTGTGATGCCCCAGACGATCGAGGCACTGAACCACGCCAAGGCGGCCGACGTGCCGATCGTGGTCGCGGTCAACAAGATCGACGTCGAGGGTGCCGACCCGACGAAGGTGCGCGGCCAGCTCACCGAGTTCGGTCTGGTGGCCGAGGAGTACGGCGGCGACACCATGTTCGTCGACATCTCCGCCAAGCAGGGTCTGCACATCGACTCCCTGCTGGAGGCCGTGGTCCTCACCGCGGACGCCTCGCTCGACCTGCGGGCCAACCCCGTCCAGGACGCGCAGGGCATCGCGATCGAGGCCCACCTGGACAAGGGCCGCGGCGCCGTCGCGACCGTCCTGGTCCAGCGAGGCACGCTGCGCGTCGGTGACACGATGGTCGCCGGTGACGCGTACGGCCGTGTCCGGGCGATGCTCGACGACAAGGGCGAGAACGTGGAAGAGGCGGGTCCCTCGACCCCGGTCCTCGTCCTCGGTCTCACCAACGTCCCGGGCGCCGGCGACAACTTCCTGGTGGTCGACGAGGACCGTACGGCCCGTCAGATCGCCGAGAAGCGTGCCGCACGTGAGCGCAACGCCGCGTTCGCCAAGCGCACCCGCCGGGTGTCCCTCGAGGACCTCGACAAGGTGCTCAAGGCGGGCGAGGTCCAGCAGCTCAACCTCATCATCAAGGGCGACGCGTCCGGTTCGGTGGAGGCTCTCGAGTCCTCCCTGCTCCAGCTCGACGTCGGCGAAGAGGTCGACATCCGCGTGCTGCACCGCGGCGTGGGTGCGGTCACCGAGTCGGACATCGACCTGGCGATGGGCTCCGACGCCATCGTCATCGGCTTCAACGTCCGCGCGGCCGGCCGTGCCTCGCAGATGGCGGAGCGCGAGGGCGTCGACGTCCGGTACTACTCGGTGATCTACCAGGCCATCGAGGAGATCGAGGCGGCCCTCAAGGGCATGCTCAAGCCGGAGTACGAAGAGGTCGAGCTCGGTACGGCGGAGATCCGCGAGGTCTTCCGCTCGTCCAAGCTGGGCAACATCGCGGGTGTGCTCATCCGCTCCGGCGAGGTCAAGCGCAACACCAAGGCCCGGCTCATCCGCGACGGCAAGGTCATCGCGGAGAACCTCAACATCGAGGGTCTGCGTCGCTTCAAGGACGACGTCACCGAGATCCGCGAAGGCTTCGAGGGCGGTATCAACCTCGGAAACTTCAACGACATCAAGGTCGACGACGTCATCGCGACGTACGAGATGCGCGAGAAGCCGCGCGGCTGACACAGCTCGACTGCGCAGCCTTTCCGGGGCCGGTCGGCGGAACAAACTCCGTCGATCGGCCCCGGCCGTTGCGTGTACGGTTTGGAGGTCCCTGCCAAGCGCTGGCAGGCGTCATGAACCCGAACCGGCGGGACATCCGGTCACACACATGTATGTGGGGACGCTGTCCTTCGACCTGCTTCTCGGCGACGTACGTTCGCTGAAGGAGAAGCGCTCCGTGGTCCGCCCGATCGTCGCCGAACTCCAGCGGAAGTACCCGGTGAGCGTGGCCGAGGTGGGCGGTCAGGACCTCCACCGGCGGGCCGAGATCGGCCTCGCGGTGGTGTCCGGCGACACGGGACATCTCACAGATGTACTGGACCGGTGCGAGCGCCTCGTCGCCGCCCGGCCCGAGGTGGAGCTGCTGTCGGTTAGACGCAGGCTCCACAGCGACGAAGACTGAATGAGCAAGGCACAGCAGGAAAGGGAGAAGGACCAGTGGCCGACAACGCGCGGGCGAAGAAACTGGCAGACCTCATCCGGGAGGTGGTCGCCGAGAAGCTGCAGCGCGGCATCAAGGACCCCCGGCTGGGATCGAACGTGACCATCACGGACACCCGCGTCACCGGTGACCTTCGGGAGGCCACGGTCTTCTACACGGTCTACGGCGACGACGAGGACAGGGCCAGCGCGGCGGCCGGACTGCAGAGTGCCAAGGGCATCCTGCGCTCGGCGGTCGGCGCGGCGGCGGGGACGAAGTTCACGCCGACCCTGACGTTCGTGGCCGACGCCCTCCCGGAGAACGCGAAGACGATCGAGGACCTCCTCGACAAGGCGCGTGCCTCGGACGCCAAGGTGCGTGAGGCGTCCTCGGGCGCCACGTACGCCGGCGAGGCCGACCCGTACCGCAAGCCCGAGGACGAAGCCTCGGAATGACACAGCACATCAGGACGCCCGACGGACTTGTCATCGTCGACAAGCCGTCGGGCTTCACTTCGCACGACGTCGTCGCCAAGATGCGCGGGATCGCGAGAACCCGGCGCGTCGGACACGCGGGGACGCTCGACCCCATGGCCACCGGGGTGCTCGTCCTCGGCGTCGAGAAGGCCACCAAGCTCCTCGGCCACCTCGCGCTGACGGAGAAGGAGTACCTCGGCACCATCCGGCTCGGGCAGAACACCGTCACGGACGACGCGGAGGGCGAGATCACGTCCACCGCCGACGCCTCCGGGATCACCCGGGAGGCGATCGACGCGGGCGTCGCCGAACTGACCGGCGACATCATGCAGGTGCCGTCCAAGGTCAGCGCCATCAAGATCGACGGCAAGCGGTCGTACGCGCGCGTGCGCGGCGGCGAGGAGTTCGACATCCCGGCCCGGCCGGTGACCGTCTCCTCGTTCCAGGTGTACGACGTGCGGGAGGCGACCACCGAGGACGGCCTGACCGTCGTCGACCTCGTCGTCTCCGTGGTCTGCTCCTCCGGCACCTACATCCGGGCGCTCGCCCGCGACCTCGGCGCCTCGCTCGGAGTCGGCGGGCACCTCACCGCGCTGCGCCGGACCCGGGTCGGCCCCTACGGGATCGACGCGGCGAAGACGCTCGACCAGCTCCAGCAGGAGCTGACGGTGATGCCGATCGCCGAGGCCGCCGCGGCCGCCTTCCCCCGCTGGGACGTGGACGAGCGGCGGGCGAAGCTGCTGGCCAACGGGGTGCGGCTGGACATGCCGGCCCACGACCGGTCACCGGTCGCGGTCTTCGGCCCCGGCGGGCGCTTCCTGGCGCTGGTCGAGGAGCAGAAGGGCAAGGCCAAGAGCCTCGCCGTCTTCGCCTGATCCCGAGGACCCGGGACGCCTCGTGGCACGGGCGGTGACTCCGCCCGTGCCACGACCCCCCTCGCTTCCCCCACCCACAGGCTGTCCGCCATGACGCCCGGATTCACCTCATCGTGCAGGCGCTCGGAGTATCTGGAGGCGCACTAGGGGGCGCTTTCGTGACGCGTGCTCCTGCGCTGATCATCGACGATCTAGCGTCGAACGCATGGAATGCGGCAGTACGGAAACGTTGGTACGGATCTGCGATCGGGCCGGGCGGCCGCTGGGCACCGGCTTCGTCGCCGACGACTCGGGCACCGTCGTCACCGGTCAGGAGTCCGTCGACGGACACGACGCCCTGCTCGTCAGGGCACCCGGCGGCCGCGAGAGCACCGCAGGGGCGGATGCCGTCATCCGCCTCCCGGGCGTCGGCGTCGCCCTGATCCGCACCCGCGGACTCGCCGTGCCCCCGCTGCCCATCGGCGCACGGGACCACGTCGCGCGCGGGACGTACGTACGACTCCTTGCCGACGGCTGGCGCGAGGCCAGGGTCCTCGGCGGTGCCTACGACGTCCCGGACCCCGGAGCCGTGGAGCTGGCCATGGGGACGGATGCCGGCGACGCGCTCCGCCGCGGCCGGTCGGCCGTCGGAGGACCGGTGCTCGACGCGGCCACCGGTGCCGTCCTCGGTGTCCTCGGCGCGCCTCCGCCGCCCGGACAGCGCGCGGCGGTGGTCGTCCGGCCCCTGCGCCCCGGCCGCCCGGACGGACCGTTCGCCGCGCTGCTGCGGCGCAACGCCGCCACCGTGCCCGCCTACGGCGACGACCTCAACCTCGCAGCCGTCCTCGAACTCACCGCCGTCTCCTGCGGACCGACCGCAGGCCCCGGCGCCTGGCCCGATCCGGTCGAACGGCCCGAAGCAGCCGCCGAGTTGGCTGCCTTCACCCGGTCCGCGCCCGGGGTGCTGGGGCTCGTCGGCGCACCCGGCACGGGACGCACCACGGAACTGTCGGCGCTCGCCGCACGGCGCGCGGACGGCCCCCACCCCGCTCCCACCCTGTGGCTGCGCGGCGCGGACCTGCACCCCGACGACACGTCCGTCGCCGACGCGATGGCCCGCGCGCTGCGCCGCGCGGCACGCATCCGGGCCGCCGCCGAGGGGACCGAGGATCTCGCGGGCGTCACCCCGCGACGGGTGGCGCACCTGTCCCGCGCGGCCGGCCGCCCCCTCCTCGTCGTCCTCGACGGCCCCGAGGAGATGCCGCCCGCCCTGGCGCACCGGCTCGCGCTCTGGGCCCCGGCCACCGCCGACTGGCTGGCCGACCACTCCGTGCACCTGGTCGTCGGCTGCGGCCCCGAGCACTGGGAACAGGCCGCGGAACTGTACCGGCCGTCCGCCGCCCACGCCCGCCCGGCGCACCCCGTCGTACGGATCGGGGACCTCGGACCGGAACAGGCACGCCTGATGCGGGAGCGGTACGGCCTGCCCGAGCACGCCCTCGCCGACCGCGACGCAGGCCATCCGCTCGCACTGCGCCTGCTCGCCGAGGTACGCAAGGCCCTGCCCGACGGGGCGGCCGGCAGCCCGGGGCGCGAGGACGTCTTCGCCGCATGGCTGGACCTGCTCTGCCTGCGCATCGCGGTCCGGGTCGCCGCGGCGACCGCGCCGCCCCCGCGCGGCACCGCCGTGCGGCGGCTCGCCGCCCGGGTGGCCGGCCGCGTGCACGAGGCGGCACGGCGCTGCCTGGGTCCCGGGCAGGGCGAACTGGACCGCCGGTCCTTCGAGGAGCTCTTCCCCTGGGCGTCCGGCTGGGCACCGGCCGTGCTCACCGAGGGGCTGCTCGTCCCGGCCGGCGGGGGCTACCGTTTCGCCCACGAGGAGTTCGCCGACTGGATCCAGGGCGCCCATCTGGACCTCGGCACCGCGCTCCGCACGCTCGTGCACGGCCGCGCCCTGCCCGCCGACACGGCGCCGGCCGTGCCGCGCCACCGCAGCGGCCCCCTCGTGCAGGCCCTGCTGCTCCTCGCCCGGCAGCGCGGCCACGGCCGGCTCGTCACCGAACTGACCTCCCTCGTCGGCGCGTTGGACCGCATCGACGCGTCGCAGGAGGACCGGGACGCCCGTTGGTGGGCCGTGCGCCTGCTCACCGAGGTGCTGCACCGCGTGCCGGACGCCGAGCCGTACGTCGGCGTGCTGCGGCTGCTCTCCCGGCGCGTCGCCGCCGTGCCCGCCGACCGGAAGCACTTCGGGCCCGCGTTCTGGGCACGGCTGCCGCTCGGTGAGGCGTCCCGCCTCGACCTGCTGCGCCGCCTCGTCCCCGCCGACCGCGTACCGGGCACGGGCGGAGCCGCGCCGCGCTTCCTCGACCTGGCCGCGGAGCGACTGGCCGCCGATCCCCGGGCCGTACAGCCACTGGTGTGCCGTTGGTTCACCGACGACACACCGCTCGCCGCCGGGCCGGACGCGGCTGTGCGGCCCACCGTCTCCACGGCCGCGCAGGCTCTCCTGTACGCCCGTCGCGGCCAGGACCCCGACGGCCTCGCCGACGCCCTCGTCGACACGGCCCACCCGCGGGCCGCCGAGCTGCTCGCCGTCCTCGCGCACGACGAGCCCGCCGCCTACTGCCGTGCCGTCCACCGCTGGGCCCGCGATCCGCGTCCGGCCCGGCGGGCCGCGGCCGCCGCCCACGCCCGGGCCGCCGACGCCACGATCACCGCCGACGCCGACCGCGAACTGCTGCGCCGCGCGGCGGGCGCGCTGCTCGCACGCCCCGGACCGCTGAGCGGCCCGGCGCTGGCCCTGCTCGTCCGCGACCCCGTCAGCCGGGGCCACCACCTGGACCGGGCGCTGGCCCGCTTCGCGGACGGCGACCCGCAGCTGCCCCCGGCGGCCTTCACCGGTGCCCTCTCCACCCACCCGGCCCCCGTGCTCGCCGCCTTCCGGACCCGGCTCCTGCGGCCCGAGGCCACCGACACGGACGCCCTGCTGGACGTGCTCGCCCGGGCGACCACGCCCGCCACGGCCCGGCCGGTCGCCGCCCTCGTCTGCGAGTACGTCGACCACCGGCCCGAGGGAGCGCCGCACGCCGCGGCCTACGTGGAGCACCGCCTGGAGCACCGGCCCGTCGACCGCGCCGTCCTCTTCCCCCTCGTCACCCGCCTGCTGCGCGGCCGGCCCGCCCGCGTACGCAGCGCGCTCGCACCCGTACTCGCCGCGCCCGGCAGTCCCGCCTCCCGCCCGCTGCGCGCCGAGCTCCTCGACGTACTGCTGCGTTACGAGCAGTACGAGGCCCGCGACCTGGAGGTGCTCGACGCCGTGCTGCAGGCCGCGGCCCTCGGCTGCGGAGCCGCCGACGAGTCCACGACCAGGGCCCTCGTGCACCGCACCGGCCTGCTGCTGGTCCGCAGCCCCGGCGGCGCGGCCCGCCTCGACCGCCGCCTCGTGGAACTCGCCGGGACCGCGCCGCGCTTCGCCGTCGCGCTCACCCGATGGCTCGCCGAGGACCCGGAGGAGTGGGCCCTCGTGGCCGGTCCGCACACGTGGGGGACGCTCTGGACGCCCGGCAGCCAGGTGCCGATGCGAAGCGGGAGTCCCGGGCATGGCAGTCTTAGACCTGCGTAATCGTTAATGACGTACACGGGTTCGGGCGAGGAGCGGTCACAGTGCAGCGCTGGCGTGGCTTGGAGGACATCCCCGAGGACTGGGGACGCAGCGTCGTCACCATCGGCTCCTACGACGGGGTGCACCGCGGACACCAGCTGATCATCGGTCGTGCCGTGGAGAAGGCGCGCGAGCTGGGCGTGCCGTCGGTCGTCGTCACCTTCGACCCGCACCCCAGCGAGGTCGTGCGCCCCGGCAGCCACCCGCCGCTGCTGGCGCCTCACCACCGCCGCGCGGAGCTGATGGCGGAGCTGGGCGTCGACGCGGTGCTCATCCTGCCGTTCACCGTCGAGTTCTCGAAGCTGTCGCCCGCCGACTTCATCGTGAAGGTGCTCGTCGACAAGCTGCACGCACGCGCGGTCATCGAGGGCCCGAACTTCCGCTTCGGCCACAAGGCCGCCGGGAACGTCGCCTTCCTCACCGAGCTCGGCGCCACGTACGACTACGAGGTCGAGGTCGTGGACCTGTTCGTGTCGGGCGAGGCGGGCGGCGGCGAGCCGTTCTCCTCGACCCTGACCCGCCGCCTGGTCGCCGAGGGCGACGTGACGGGCGCCGCGGAGATCCTCGGCCGCCCGCACCGCGTCGAGGGCGTCGTGGTCCGCGGCGCGCAGCGCGGGCGCGAGCTCGGCTTCCCCACGGCGAACGTGGAGACCCTGCCGCACACCGCGATCCCGGCGGACGGCGTGTACGCGGGCTGGCTGACGGCGAACGGGGAGCGCATGCCGGCGGCCATCTCCGTCGGCACGAACCCGCAGTTCGACGGCACGGAGCGCACGGTCGAGGCGTACGCGATCGACCGCGTCGGCCTGGACCTGTACGGACTGCACGTGACGGTGGACTTCCTGGCGTTCGTGAGGGGCCAGCAGAAGTTCGACTCGATCGACGCGCTGCTGGTGGCGATGGCGGACGACGTGAAGCGCTGCCGCGAACTGACGGCGGCGTAGGCACACGCTCTCGGGCGCGGCCCGGTCGCTCGGACAAGGCGCTCCGTGCGCGCGGCGCCCACCCCCCGGCCGTGCCCGGGCCCCGGCGTCTCAGGGCCAGGGGCCGGCCGAACCGCATCGCGCCGCGCAGCCGGCGCGGGGGGCGTCGGGGCGGAGCGCCGGTCTCGTCGGGTCCGGCCTCAGGCCGACGCCCCCGCCCAGTGGCACGCCACCCCAGCCCCCGCGCTCCCCAGGACCGGCAGGTCCCGGGTGCGGCACAGGTCCGCCACCCCCGCCCGCGCCGCCTCACCCGAGGACAGGATCTGGCAGCGGGCGTGGAAACGGCACCCGGTGGGGATCCGGGACGGGTCCGGGGGTTCGCCCGTCAGGACCACCGGGGCGTTCCCCGACTCCGGGAGCACCGACAGCAGTGCCTGGGTGTACGGGTGCCGGGGCGCCGTCAGCACCTCCTCCACCGGGCCCGCCTCCACGATCCGGCCCAGGTACATCACCGCCACCCGGTCCGCGATGTTCCACGCGAGCCCGAGGTCGTGCGTCACCACGAGCGCGGACAGGCCCAGTTCGTCCCGCAGGCGCAGCAGCAGCGCGAGGATCTCGCCGCGTACGGAGGCGTCCAGCGACGCCACCGGCTCGTCGGCGACGATCAGTTCGGGCTCCAGCGCCAGCGCGCCGGCGATCACCACGCGCTGGCGCTGACCGCCGGACAGTTCGTGCGGGTAGCGCAGGAAGAACCGCTCCGGCGGGCGCAGGCCCGCCCGCGACAGCGCCTCGGCGACGGCCGCCCGCTCGTCGCCCGCGTACCCGTGGATGCGCAGGCCCTCGGCGACCGCGTCGTACACGGTGTGCCGCGGGTTGAGCGAACCGCTCGGGTCCTGGAGCACCAACTGCACCCGTTTGCGGTACCGCTTCAGCGCGCGTGAGGCGTAGTCCAGCGGCTGCCCCCCGAACGTCACCCGTCCCGACGTCGGCGGGACCAGACCGAGCAGCGAGCGGGCGAGCGTGGTCTTGCCGCAGCCGGACTCGCCGACCAGCGCGACGATCTCGCCCGCACCGATGTCGAGATCGACCCCGTCGACCGCCCGCGCGGTGGGGCGGCCCCGCCGCCCGGGGAAGGCGACGTGCAGTCCGGCCGCAGACAGCAGGGGAGTGGTGGACATGCTCGGCTCCTCGGTACGGCTCACAGCTGCTTCGCCCCCACGTGCAGACAGGCCGCCCGGCGCCCCTCGCCGGCCGCGACCAGCACCTGGTCCTCGCTCGCGCAGGCGTCCACGGCGACGGGACAGCGCGGGTGGAACGTACAGCCGTCCGGCAGCGACGCCGGGTCGGGCGGGTCGCCCGGCAGGCCGCGCGGCGCACGGCGCGACGCGGGATCGCCGATGCGGGGGAACGCCGCGGAGAGGGCCTGCCCGTAGGGGTGCCGGGCCGCCCCGTACACCTCCCGCGCGGGGCCCTCCTCGACGATCCGGCCCGCGTACATCACGGCCAGCTCGTCGCAGGTGTCGGCGAGGACGCCCAGATCGTGGCTGATCATCAACAGGGCGATGTCCTTCTCGGCGACCAGCTGCTCGATGAGCCGCAGGATCTGCGCCTGGATCATCACATCGAGCGCGGTGGTCGGCTCGTCGGCCACGATGAGCCGGGGATCGCAGGCCAGGGCCATCGCGATCATCACCCGCTGGCGCTGACCGCCGGACAGCTCGTGCGGATACGCGTCGGCGCGGGAGACCGGCAGGCCCACGTGCTGGAGCAGTTCGCCGACGCGCGTCCTCGCCTCCGCCGGGGTGGCCCTGCGGTGCAGCAGGATCGGCTCGGCGATCTGGTCGCCGACGCGGTGCACCGCGTTGAGCGAGTGCATCGCGCCCTGGAAGACGATCGACGCCCCCGCCCAGCGGACCGCCCGCAGCCGTCCCCACTTCATGGCCAGCACGTCCTCGCCGTCGAGCAGGATCTCCCCGGAGAGGCGCGCGGACGCCGGCAGCAGCCGCAGCAGGGCGAGCGCGAGCGTCGACTTGCCGCACCCGGACTCGCCCGCGACCCCCAGCTTGCGGCCGGCCGCGAGCATGAGGTCGACACCGCGTACGGCGGGCACGGCCGTCGTGCCGCTGCCGTACGTCACATACAAGTCCTTGACCTCCAGCAGGCTCAACGCGCGGCCCCCAGCTTCGGGTTGAGTACGGATTCGATGGCGCGCCCGCACAGGGTGAAGGCGAGGGCCACGACGGCGATGGAGATACCGGGCGGCGCCAGGTACCACCAGTGGCCCGACGACACGGCGCCCGCCTCACGGGCGTCCTGGAGCATCCCGCCCCAGGAGACGACCGTCGGGTCGCCGAGCCCCAGGAAGGCCAGCGTCGCCTCGGTGAGGATGGCGCTGGAGATACCGAGGGTGGTCTGCGCCAGGACCAGCGGCATCACATTGGGCAGGACATGGCGGTTCATGATGTGCCCGTGCCCGCCGCCGAGCGCCTTGGCACGCTCGATGTACGGGCGGGACTCGACGGCGATGGTCTGGGCGCGCACGAGCCGGGCCGTGGTGGGCCAGCTGGTGACGCCGATGGCGACGATGACGGTCCACATGCTCCTCGACATGACGGTCGCCAGGACGATCGCGAGCACCAGCGCCGGCATCACCAGGAACCAGTCCGTGATCCGCATCAGGACGGTGGAGAACCAGCCGCCGTAGTGACCGGCGATGATGCCGACGAGGGTGCCGATGGCCACCGAAAGGGCCGCGGCCAGCAGCCCCACGGTGAGCGAGACCCGCGCACCCCACACCAGCAGATCGAGCAGCGAACGACCGAACTGGTCCGTGCCCAACGGGAACTCGCCGCTCGGATCCTCCAGTGCCGTGCCGGGCGCGTTCGTCACGCTCTGGACGTCGGAGCCGACGAGCAGCGGAGCTGCGAGCGCCACCAGGGCGATCAGCGCGAGAGCGCCGAGCCCGAACAGCCCGGCCCGGTGCGTGCGGTACGCCTGCCAGAAGCGGGCGAGAGAGTGCCGGCGGCGCGCCCAGGCCAGCGAGCGCGCGGACCGCGGGCTGTCGGTGACCGGAGCGGTCGGTGTGGTCGTCATCGGCCCACCCGGGGATCGAGCAGCGGATACAGCAGGTCTGCGAGGAGGTTCATCACGATCATCGCGCCGGCGAACACGACGAACAGGCCCTGCACCAGCGGGAGATCCGGCACGCTCAGCGCCTGGTAGAACAGGCCGCCGAGGCCCGGCCAGGAGAACACCGTCTCCACCAGGATCGAACCGGCCGCCACATGACCGAGGTTGATGAAGACCATCGTCACCGTGGGCAGCAGCGCGTTCGGCACGGCGTGCCTGCGGCGCACCGAGTCGTCCCGCAGCCCCTTGGCGCGGGCCGTCGTCAGATAGTCGCTGCCCATCTCGTCGAGCAGCGAGGAACGCATCACGAGCAGCGTCTGCGCGTAGCCGACCGCGACCAGCGTGATCACCGGCAGCACCATGTGGTGCGCGACGTCGGCGACGTACGCGAAGCCGCTCTCGCTGCCCGACTCCATGCCACCGGTCGGGAACATGCCGGGAATCGGGCCGATGCCCACCGCGAAGACGATGATCAGCAGCAGGCCCAGCCAGAACGAGGGCACCGACCACAGCGTCAGCGCCACACCCGTGTTGAGCTTGTCGCCGAGACTGCCGTGCCGCCATGCCGAGCGCGTGCCCAGCCAGAGCCCGATCGCCGAGTAGATCACCACGGCGACGCCGGTCAGCAGCAGCGTCGCCGGGACTTTCTGGGCGATCAGATCGCCGACGGGCGCGTGGAACTGGTACGACATGCCGAGGTCACCCGACAGCGCCTTGCCGCAGTAGTCGGTGAACTGCTGCCACAGCGGCTGGTCCAGTCCGAACTGGCGGCGCAGGGTGGCCAGTTGCTCCGCCGACGTCGGCATGCCATGGGTCATGGCCTTCACCGGGTCGCCCGGGATGATGCGGAAGAGGAAGAAGCTCGTGACGAGCACGGCGAACAGCGAGACCGCCGCACCGCCGAGCCTGCCCGCCGCATGGATGAGATAGGCGCGTACGTGGCCGCTCGCGGCGCGGGCCTCGGGGGCCCGCGCCACAGCGGTCGTGCCGGTCGTGCTCGTGGTGCTCATCGACTATTCACGGTCTTCCGCGGTGGAACGGCGCCGCATCGCGACGACGAGCCCGAGGGCGGCGGCCAGCACGACGACCGCGCCGACGCCGATCACGACACCTGTCGAGGAGCCGCTCTCGGAACCGCC
Organism: Streptomyces sp. NPDC002867; assembly: GCF_053591895.1. NCBI lineage: Bacteria > Bacillati > Actinomycetota > Actinomycetes > Kitasatosporales > Streptomycetaceae > Streptomyces > Streptomyces sp. NPDC002867. The sequence continues at coordinate 26,538 of NZ_JBSFUR010000030.1, forward strand.
GCCGTCACCGGCCGCCGGCTCGGCCGACCACCAACTCCAGTAGCCGTCCTGGCCGTAGATGTTGCCTGCGGCCTCGGGCATCGTCTTGATGGACTTGATCTGGTCGGTACGGTACGCCTCGACCGCGTTCGGATACGCGAGGACATTCATGTATCCCGTGTCGTACAGCCGCGACTGCATCTGACGGACCAGATCGGCGCGCTTGGCGGGGTCGTACTCGGCGGCCTGCTGGGCGTACAGCTCGTCGAACTGCTTGTCGCAGATGAAGTTGTCGGTCGCGCCGGTGTCCTTGGGCGTGGCGGGCAGCGCGGCGCAGGTGTGGATCGACAGGACGAAGTCCGGGTCGGGGTTGACGGACCAGCCGTCGAAGGCCAGGTCGTAGTCGCCCTTGAGCCAGGGGTCGGAGACGTTGTCCAGGCACTCGACCTTCAGCCCGATACCCAGCCCGCCCCACCATTCCTGGAGGTACTTGCCGATCGCCTTGTCGTTCGGGTCGGTGGCGTGGCACAGGATGCGGAAGTCGAGCGGCTTGCCGTCCTTGCCGGTGCGCTTGCCGGCGGCGCTCTTCCGGTAACCGGCGTCGTCCAGCAGCTTCGCCGCGCGCGCAGGGTCGTAGCCGATCTTCTGGCCGGCCTCGGGCTTCCAGAAGTACGAGGTGAATCGCGGCGGGATGTAGCCCTCGCCCTCGACGGCGTGGCCCTGGAAGACCTTGTCGACGATCGTCTTGCGGTCCGTCGCGTGGAACAGCGCCTTGCGCACGGCCGGGTCGAGCAGCGCCTTGTGGCCGCTGCCGAACCTCTCGCCGTCCTTGGACTGCGCGCCCGGGTTGGTCGCCAGCGCGAAGAAGCGGCGGCCCGGGGCGTCGTTGACCTTGATGTTCTTCGCGTTCTTCAGCGCGGCGGCCTGCGCCGGGGTCAGGCCCTGGACGAAGGACACCTCGCCCTTCTGCAGCGCGGCGACGGCGGCGTCACCGTCCTTGTAGTACTTGAAGACCAGCTCGTCGAACTTCGGAGCACCTCGCCAGAAGTCCTTGTTCGGCCGGAGCCTCACGTACTGGTCGACCTTGAAGTCCGTGATGACGAACGGGCCGTTGCCGACGATCGGGAACTGCTTGTCGTTGTTGAACTTCGAGAAGTCGCCGACCTTCTCCCAGACGTGCTTCGGCACGATCGGCACGTCGAGGGCCGTCATGGTGGCCTGCGGCTTCTTCAGCTCGATGACGAGCGTCTTCGGGTCGGGCGCGGCGACCTTCTTGAAGTTGGCCGTGAAGCTGCCGTTGGCGGTGGCGGCGTTCTCGTCCGTCATCATCTTGTTGAAGGTCCAGGCCGCGTCCTCCGCGGTGGCCTGCCTGCCGTCCGACCACTTCGAGTCGTCACGGATGGTGTACGTCCACGTGAGCTTGTCCGCGGACGGCTTCCACGCCGTGGCGAAACCGGGGACGGTCCGGCCGTCCTTGGGGTCGTAATTCGTCAGGTACTCGTACGCCAGCCTGTGGATCGAGGTGCTCACCAGCCGGGCGGCGAGGAACGGACTCAGCGAGTCCACGCTCTGCGAGACGGCGACGGTGAGGACCTGCTTGCCGTCCTTGTCGTCGTCCTCGCCGGCCGCCTTCGACAGGGCCGGGTCCAGAGCACGGCCCTCGGGCTGCGCGTGGGCGTACGGGACGATCGCGCCGGACATCACCAGCGCGGATGCGGCGGCCGATGCGGCGAGGACCAGTCGGTTGCGGGGGCGTTGCCGGACGGTGCGGGGTAGAGCCTTTGTGACCATGGACGGTGACCTCGCGTCATGTCTCGCTCGGAGAAGGCGGGTTGGTGATCATGGGTTCGCCAGCTGGTGAAGCGAAGGTTTATCAGGGTGGTCATGCCGCGTCAACGGTGGCTCAAACCGCGTGTGGGCTGCGGGAATGCGCTGAGGGCCCGCACCGGCGAGTCGGTGCGGGCCCTCATTGGTTCAGACCTCTGTTGCCTTACTGCTGAGGGGCTGGCGGCGCCTGGGGCGGCTGCTGCGGCGGCCATCCGGCCGGCGGTACGGGCGCCTGCGGATCGGGCTGACCGGGAACGCCCGGCTGACCCGGAACGCCGGGTGCGCCGGGGTGTCCGGCCGCGCCGGGCGGCGGCCCGGCCGGCGTCGCGGGGGACTGCGCCTGCGACGGCGGCGACTGCTGCCAGCCCTGCGGCGGGTATCCCTGCTGCGGGCCGCCGTACGGGGGCTGCGGCTGCGGCGGATAGGGCTGCCCGGGCATCGGCTGCCCCGGGACGGGCTGGCCCTGCCACTGCGGCTGGCCCTGGCTCTGGTGGCCGGGCATCGGCGGGGCGGCCTGCGGCGGATGACTGGTGCCGTCGGCCGTCCACAGCCCCTGCTGCTGCTGGGCCCGCACGAAGTCCTCGGCGATCAGCGCCGAGAGGTTGAAGTACGCCTCACGCGTCTTCGGGCGCATCATGTCGAGGTCGACCTCGGCGCCGGCCGCCAGGTGCTCGTCGAAGGGCACCACGACGACACCGCGGCAGCGCGTCTGGAAGTGCTGCACGATGTCGTCGACCTTGATCATCTTTCCGGTCTCGCGCACCCCGGAGATGACGGTCACCGAACGCTGCACCAGTTCGGCGTACCCGTGTGCGGACAGCCAGTCCAGCGTCGTCGACGCACTGCTCGCGCCGTCGACGGACGGCGTCGAGATGATGATCAACTGGTCGGCGAGGTCCAGCACTCCGCGCATCGCGCTGTAGAGCAGACCGGTGCCGGAGTCCGTGAGAATGATCGGGTACTGCTTGCCGAGCACGTCGATCGCGCGCCGGTAGTCCTCGTCGTTGAACGTCGTGGAGACGGCCGGGTCCACGTCGTTGGCGATGATCTCCAGCCCGGAGGGCGCCTGCGAGGTGAACCGGCGGATGTCCATGTACGAGTTGAGGTACGGGATCGCCTGGACGAGGTCACGGATGGTGGCCCCGGTCTCACGGCGCACCCGACGCCCGAGCGTACCGGCGTCGGGGTTGGCGTCGATCGCGAGGATCTTGTCCTGGCGCTCGGTGGCGAGGGTCGCGCCGAGCGCGGTGGTCGTGGTGGTCTTGCCGACGCCGCCCTTGAGGCTGATGACCGCTATCCGGTAGCAGGAGAGTACCGGGGTCCGGATCAGGTCCAGCTTGCGCTGGCGCTCCGCCTCCTCCTTCTTGCCGCCGATCTTGAAGCGGGCGGCGCTGGAGGGATTACGGCTCGACTTGGCCTTCTGCTTGTTGTTGCGCAGCAGCCGGTCGGAGGAGAGCTCGACGGCGGCCGTGTACCCGAGGGGAGCACCGGGCACGGACCGCTCGCGCTGATCGTGCGTGACGGGAGTGGGCCACGCGCCACCGGTACGCGGGTCGACGGACGCGCCGGGGGCGTGCGGGGCGGGCGCCTGGGGAGGCAGCTGTCCCGGGTGGGCCCTCGGCGGGAGCGACTGGCCGGGCTGGGGCTGCTGCCCCTGGGCGGGAACGGGCAGAGGGGCGTTCGGTGCGGGCTGCCCGGGCTGCGCCGCCTGGGGAAAGCCGTAACCACCCTGCGGGGCAGGGGTGTGGGGAGCGGGCTGAGCCTGCGGCGGCTGCCCGTGCTGGGGGAAGCCGTAACCGCCCGGCTGCTGGGGCTGCTGTGCCTGCTGGGGGAAGCCGTAGCCGCTTTGCGGGGCAGGGGCGGGCTGCGCGGGCTGTCCCGGCTGCGCCGGCTGGGCGGGCTGTCCCGGCTGCGCTGCTTGCGGGAAGCCGTAACCACCGTGCGGGGCAGGGGTGGGAGCCGGGGCCGGGAGGGGCTGCGCCGGCTGGGCGGGCTGTCCCGGCTGTGCCTGCTGGGGGAAGCCGTAACCGCCCTGCGGAGCCGAAGCGTTGGGAGCGGGCTGCGGCTGCTGCCCGGGCTGCGGGAATCCGTAGCCGCCGGGCTGGCCGGGCGCGGGCGTGGGCCAGGGCGCCGACTGGTCGGCGGTGGGCGCGGGCCACTGCTGGGCGGGCGCCGGTGCGGCGGGCTGGTACGCGGGCGGCAGCGGCGGCAGTTCCCCCTGCGGCGCTGCGGCGGGCGGAGCGGCGGCCCACGGCTGGGCCTCGGCGGCGGGCGGAGCGCCCTGGGGCACGGAGTCCTGGACGTCGTCGGCAGCCGCCTCGCCGTCCGCGTCGTCTGCCGGTGCGTCCTCGGCAGCCGCGTCGCGGGCCGAGGCGTCGGCCGGGGCGCCGTCCGAGGCGTCCGCCGGCTCGGCGGGGTCGTCGTCCGTGTCCACGACGGCCAGGGGTGCGTCGACGGGCTCAACCGCTCCGGCGCCGCCCGCGGGTTCGGCCGCACCTTCGGTGCCTTCGGTGCTGTCGGTGGCCTCGGAGTCCTCCGTGGCGGCGGAGCCCTGGGAGTCCTCGGAGTCCTTGGCGGCGGCGAGTTCGGCCATCTCGCGCTTGAGCGCGGCGGGGGAGAAGCGCATGGTGGCGCCGCTCTCCAGATCGCCGCCCCCGAAGGGCTGCGACGAGGCGTCGTCCGCCGCGGGCGCGACCGCAGCGGCCGGCGGCGCCTGCTCGGCCGGAGCCGGAGCCGGAGCCGGAGCAGGGGCAGGCGGCGGTATGGCGGGGCCGGGCTCCTGGGCCGCCGGCGGGGCAGGCGGCGCCGGCGCCCAGTTCGGCTCGAAACCGCTGCCCGCGGGCAGCCCCGGCACGGCGACCGGAGCACCCTGCGGCGGAGGCGGGGTGTGCTGACCGGTGCTCCCGCCCGAGGTGTCGCCCGACGCGTTCTGCGTGTACCAGGCAGGCGGGGTGTAGTCGATGGTGAACTCACCCGTCAGCTCGGCGGGCTCCGCGTCGGACTCGTCGACGGGAAGGTTCCAGCCCCCGTGGATGTCGTCCCGATCGCCGTTCACTTTGCCTCCTGGTGTGGTCGAGCACCCTTGTGCCGTCGTGGGTGGGGGCCACCGTTGACTTCCGATCGGCCCGGCTCTCCCCCCGAGGACGCGGTGAACATGCCCGAGGGTTCTTCTGCCGCGCCCTGACCCACCCTAATCGCCAACAACACCACTCCGTCAGGCCCGCCCGCCCCCGGCCGCTGTCCTGTGCGTCACGCACTGCCCGCATGTGACGCCCGAGTGCCGGAGTGTGAAGAACGCCGCGGGGCAAACCGGCACAACTGCACCGAGATCCGGAGCCACTCAGTCCATCCGCCGGGCGCTGCCCAACAATCCGGTCTCGGCGTCGGTGGCCTGCGTCATGACGAACCGGCGGTCTCACGACCCTGTCAGGGCGTCGCGAGCCACCGGCTCTATGGGAAGAGGCCGAGACCCCGCCGAAGAAGGAAGGTCTCAGCGAAGATCGAACTCGCCGTCCCGTGCACCGAGCACGAACGCGCGCCACTCCGCCTCGGTGTACCGAAGAACCGTGTCCGGATCCAGTGAGGAACGCATGGCGACGGCACCGCCCGGGAGGTGCGCGATCTCGACCCGCTCCTCGTCCGGACTGGTGCCGGGAGGGCCCTGCCATTCGACGTCGGAGATGTCCAGGGCGTACAGCTCGTCCTTCTCCTGCGCGCTCCCCATCAGGGTTCCTTTCGCTACAGCCGACATCCGGCAGCCGGGTGAACGGCCCAAGTGCCTCGTGGCGCCGCGTAGTTCGACGTCGCTCTCCGTCACCGTGGAACATCCTAGGCCAGCAGGCCGGACCTGGTGGGCGAGTTCCGGGACCGTCCACCGCGAGGTGACGTGGAACCGGCCCAGGATGGGTCTCATCTGGTGGCGTCCGCCGGAACTCTCACCTCCGCGGACCGGCGCGACGGGCTCAGTCCATCCGGCGGGCCACACCGAGCAGGCCGGACTCCGCGTCGGTCGCACTGGTCATGACCCAGTGCCGCTCACGTCCGGCGCACCAGAGCGTGACGCCGTCCGCCAGCGTCGGCAGAGCCTCGACCTCGCCCTGGGCCAGCCCCAGGATGCGCCCGATCTGCTGTGCTTCCTGCGGCGAAACCCTCTGGACGCCGACCAGCGTCGCGGTCCGCAGCAACCGCGGCGCCACCGGACTCAGATACGGCAGAAGGGTCAGTACGGACTGCCACGGCGACGACACGACGCGCCCGCGCGGCGGCCGCATGCCGCAGTCGCGCACCACCACGACGGGGCTTCCGACGGTCGCACCCATCGGAGGCACGCGCCCCACGTCGTGCAGCGTGATGCACTCCAGGCCCGCGCCGGCCGCCTGGGCCAGTACGCTCCACTCCCGTGCGCGACCGGTCTCCACCGCCACCCTCGCGCCCGTACCCGCCGCACGAAGTGCCAGCACCTGCGCGGTCCACAGGCCGCCGATCAGCAGCACCTCGTAGGGAGTCGAGCGGTGGAAGCCCACCATCTGCGGACGCCCCTCGGCATCGTCCCCGATGACCACCCCGTCGTCACCGACGGGGAGTGAGAGGGCGCCGAGGTGGTCGGCGGCCATGGCGTGCCCTGCGTGACGCGGGCCGATGAGGCCCCGCAGACCCTTGGACATTCCCGTGCGCCCCATCACCGAGCACCTCCCAGAGGCATGGTCGCCAGTACACCCGGCAGTTGTTCGCGGTCGAGCCGCAGCAGGCCGACCTTCGCGGTCCGGGCCGCCTGCTCCAAAGCCCTGCGCACACCGACCAGTTCCGTGTCGGAACCGCCGGTGATCCGCACATGACCACCGATGTCCATCGTTCCCTGACGCGAACCGCGCCGGACGGTGAGGCTGAAAGTGGTGGCGTACGCGGGGACGGCGGTGAGCAGTGAGACCAGCTTGGGCAGCGGGGTCGCAGCCCGGCCGAGCTCGGGCCAGCGGCCGACCGCGTAGGTCGTGTGCCAGCGGTCGTCGCACCGCCACACGCGGGAGGTCTCCGTCGTGCGCCGCTGCGGAGCGGTGTCGGGCCGGCCCGCACGCGCCGCCGCCCGCGGGCTCGCACACGCCGCAGTCGCGATGGTGGAGTTGAGTTCCTCCTGGTCCAGCACGACGGCCTGGAAACCGGCGCCGGTGATCCGGCTGGCGACATGGTCCGCCACCCGGACCAGGCAGCGCTGGGCCCCCTCGAACCCGCCGCCGCGGGCCGCCACGGCCTCCGGGCACAGCTCGGGGTCCAGCTTCACCGCCACCCAGGTCATCCGCAGGGCGGGCGCGCCTGTCTTCTCCTGCAGCGGCGCGTACGAGAGCCGGGCGACCGACTGCTGCGGAAGGTGCGGCGCGGGTGCGGCGCGGACCTGCTGCACCAACTGCACCGACTCGGCCTGGATGTCGTCGACCGCCAGGGCGTCGCCCAGCAGGGACAGCGGCAGAGCACGAGCACCGAACGCCGGCCGCAGTGCCGACCCGCTGGCCTCGACGCGCACCACGGCGGTCAGGAAGCTCCCGTCGCCCAGCATGCCGATGGTGCGGCGGTTCCGGTCGACGTACGGCGAGGGGCGCAGACCCGGGACGCTCTCGGCGACCGGGGCGAGGGATGCGTCGGTGTCCGGCGCGGCCGGTGCGGTGTTGCGCCTGCGCGCACGCAACGCCTGAGCAGTCGACAGCCAGTCCTGGAGGGCGTGCCCGCGGCGGCGGATCACGGCGAGCAGTACGAGCACACCCGCGACGACGCATGTGGGGACGAGCCAGAGGCCGCCGAGGGCCAGGCCCACGGCGACGAGGGCCAGCGCCGACTCCACGAGGACCAGCTGCCTCAGCTGCAGCGGGCCGACCCGGCTCGTACGGGACAGAGGGCGCAGAGTCGTTGTTGCCGGGACACCCCGGGCAACCTGCGCCCGGGGCGCGTTGCTGCGTTGCCGTCGGGAAGTGTCAGGCGCCTGACCGGTGGTCCGCCCGTTCCGCGCACGCGTCGCCGTACCCATCGCCGCGTTGCCCCCTCGTGTCCGTAATAGCCAAATTCTTATGGGCGTTGACCGGGCGATCACCCTACCTGAGCAGTGAGACGCGAGCGCCAGCAGGCATAGTAGGGGCGGCACGACGGCAGGCCGTCACGATGAGTGTGGGAACCTGGTCGCCCAGCGGGGAGAGGGACAGCGAACAGATGGCATCACGACGGGACGAACTGAACGCCTACACCTTCGCGAAGCGGAGACTGATTGCGCAGTTCGTGCAGCCGAATGCGACCGGCTCCGAGGAAGGTGCGCCGCGCCCGCTGCGTGCGGTGCTGCCCGGGACCATCGTCGGTGTGGTGATCCTCGCCATCTTCGGTGCCTGGGGGATGTTCAAGCCGGTCGCCCCCAAGGACTGGAACAAGCCGGGTGAGAACGTGATCATCGCCAGCAAGTCGACGACTCGTTATGTCGTGCTCAAGACCGGCAAGAAAGTCCAGTTGCACCCGGTTCTGAACATGTCGTCGGCCAAGCTCCTCCTCAACCCGGACAAGGGCAAGGTCATCAACGTCGACGAGTCGGTCCTCGACAGTGGCAAGATCCCGCACGGTGCCACGCTCGGTATCCCGTACGCCCCCGACCGTCTGCCCGACAGCAAGGAAGCCGGTGCGGCCAAGCGCTGGGCCGTGTGCGAGCGGCCGGGCGAGGGCGGCAGGGCGATCCAGAAGGCGGCGTTCGTCCTCGCCGAGCGCGAGGCGAAGAAGACGGAAGGCGCGAACCGTCTGACCGGCGGCGAACTGCTCTACGTCGAAGGCCCCGACAAGACCCGCTACGTGGTCGACGCGACGGGCACGGCGTACCGCGTGGACAAGGACGAACTGCTGCTGCGCCAGCTGGTGGGCCAGGACCGCGCGGCGCAGCGGGTGTCGGAGGCATGGCTCGCCACCCTTCACAAGGGCGACACCATCACCTTCCCGACCGTCCCCGGGCAGGTCAGCACCCCTGCCAACATCCCCGGTGAGCTCGACCCCCAGGTCAACAAGGTCGGCATGGTCCTGTCCGCCACCAGTGGCACGAAGAAGCAGATGTACGTCGTCCTGCAGGGACGGGTCGCCCCCGTGTCGGACTTCACCGCCAAGCTGCTGCTCAACAGCCGGCAGCTCGTCGACCTCGGCCAGGCCGGCGAGGCGACCGCGGTCAGCGGCGGTGCCTTCCAGCCGGGGCAGGCATTCGGCCAGGACAAGAAGTGGCCGCAGGCGGCACCGGTGCCGGTCAACGAGGCGAGCACGTCCGAAGGCAGCCGCAACACGGTGTGCAACGTCCTGCGAGCGGTGGATGCCGACAACGGGACGACCACGCTGAGCACTTGGGCCGGCACCGACTTCCCGGCCACCCTCCCCACCGGCTCCAGCAGCGCCTACGTCACGCCCGGATCCGGCCAGCTTTTCCGCCAGTTCAAGGGTTCCACGACCGGTAGCGGGTTCCTCTTCCTCGTGACCGACACCGGGCTGCGCTACGCGATGCAGTCCAACGGCGACAGCGCCACCGACGATTCCGGCATCGGCTCCTCCGGCTCGGCCGAGGAGAAGCAGGCGCGCCAGGCGGAAGCCCAGCAGGCCCAGAACCGGCTCGGTTACAAGGGCGTCGACCCGCGGCCCATCCCCGCGGAATGGTCGACGTTCCTGCCCACCGGGCCCCGTCTGTCGACCGGGGCCGCGCGGCAGCCCCAGGGCTCGTGAGGGCCGGTAGGAAGATGACGAACACCAGTCGGCGCCTGCTCGCCGTCGCGGCCGCCACCGCGCTCACGGTCATCGGCCTGCCGATGACCACCGCGGCGGCGGACAGCACCCAGTGCACCTTTCCCGGGAAGAAGTACGAAGGCCGGCCCTGGTCGCTCCAGCGCGTCCTGCTGGACGAGCTGTGGAAGCAGTCCACCGGCAAGGGCGTACGGGTCGCCGTCATCGACACGGGTGTCGACGTCAAGAACCCGCAGCTGACAAAGGCCGTGGACACCGGGAGCGGCATCAACCTGATCCCCAAGGGCGCCAAAGACGACAACGGCAACAAGATCGAGCGCGGCAAGGAGAACGGCACCACGGACACGGTGGGCCACGGCACGAAGGTCGCCGGCATCATCGCGGCCCGCCCCGTCAAGGGCACCGGTTTCGTCGGGCTGGCGCCGGACGCCACGATCATCCCGATCCAGCAGAACGACGCGGAGGGCCGCGGCACCGCCGAGACCCTGGCCCAGGCGATCCGGCACGCGATCGACGAGAAGGCCGACGTCATCAACATCTCGCAGGACACGGCCAACGCCGTGGAACCGGCACCCGCGCTCAAGCAGGCCGTGGACTCCGCCCTCGCGAAGGAGATCGTCGTCGTCGCCTCGGCGGGCAACGACGGACTGGGCGGCAACGTCAAGCGCACCTACCCCGCCTCGTACGACGGCGTGCTCGCCGTCGCCTCCTCGGACCGCAACAACGAACGGGCCCAGTTCTCCCAGTCCGGCGACTTCGTGGGTGTGGCAGCACCGGGTGTCGACATGGTCTCCACCGTGCCGGGCGGAGGCCACTGCGCCGACAGCGGCACGAGTTTCTCCGCGCCGTACGTCGCCGGTCTGGCCGCCCTGGTCAAGGCCAAGCACGACGACTGGACCCAGGAGCAGATCGTCGCCCAGATCCAGCAGACGGCGGAACGCTCGATCGCCGGTCATGACCGCCTCGTCGGCTGGGGAGTGGTCGACCCGGTCCGGGCCCTCACCGAGGACGACAAGCCGATCGAGAAGCCGGTCGCCCACGAGGGCGTGACCGGCGCGGAGGCCCCGACCCCGGCCGAACTCCCCCTGGGCGAGACACCGGAGCAGCGCAACGCCCGACTGGCGACGTACGTGTTGGTCGGCGGGGGAGTGGTGGTCGCGGCGATCGCGGGCTCGGCGGTGGCGCTCCGCGACTCCCGTCGCAGGAGCCGAAGGGTCGCGCGGGAAGCGGCGGGCTGAGGGGTTGTGCCAAGACCGTGACAAGGCGGCGACGATTGCAGCCGCACACGGCGTGACCACGCCGAAGCGTTGAAGTCCCGTGACGGATAAGACACTTGGGGCTGTCGTACCCGGTGGTTAGAGTGGTATCCGATGCAATCGATGGATGGCGAGTCACCACGATCGCAATGTATGACAGGTGAAGCAAACGGGGAGGAATGGGCATCGTGCTTCCGGCAGAAGGTGGGGGCGGCTCGGGGGGCACGGCTGACCTCGAGCGCGGTGTAGGCGCACTGAAGCGGTTTCAGAAGCGGGTGACCGCGCTGCTCACCGAGTTCGAGGGCGGGGCGGCGGGCAAGACCAAGGTGTCGGCCCAGACGATCTCGCCCGCGTCGCTGACCAACGGAGGATCCAAGGAGTTCGCGGAAGCGCACGGGCTGTACAACCAGTACGAGCGTGTCCACCAGTCGCTCGTCTCACTGTCCCAGTCCCTCGGTGACCAGATCGAGATGCTCAACATCGCTGTGCACGCCGCCGACGTCGGCTTCGACAACGTGGACGAGGACACGCGGCACCGGTTCGCGGAGATCAAGGCCCGGGTCGACGAGCGGCGTGCGGCGGATGAGGAGCGCGAGAAGTCGACTGACAAGCCGCAGGCTCCGAAGAACAATGACACTGATGGCGGGTGGTGACCGATGACCGAGAACGCGCCGGAGCTGAGCCCCAAGGAACAGCACGAGCAGGACCTGACGCGCGTCAAGGTGCAGCTGGGGGTGACCGACGTGACCAGGGTGGTCTCGTCGGTCATGGGCAGCATCTTCGGGGACCCCAACGGGCCCTACGCGCGCAGCAACTTCGAAGGCAAACAGCTCAACGACCTGATCGCCCTCGTCGAGAACACCAACCCGGCGGACCTGGAGAACGCGGGCACGGCCCTGTGGAACGCACGCGACGCGCTCAAGGACGCTGCGCGAGAGCTGCAGTCATACGTTGACAAGGTCGACTGGCAGGGGGAGTCCGGTGAGGAGTTCCGGTCCTTCGGACGGGCTCTCGCCGGACACGCACGAGAGCTTGCCGCGTTCGCCGACGTGGCCGGCACCCAGATCACCGTCGCGGGTACCGGTCTTGCCTCGGTGAAGATGCCGCCGCGTGACGACCGGGCGAACAAGCGGAAGCCCGGCGAGATCCCGCCGGAGGAGCGTGCTGCCAACAAGGCGGAGTACGACAAGGCGGTACAGGTCGAGAAGGACCGCCAGGAAGCCATCAACCAGATGTACAAGCTGGCGTCGTACTACGCGGTGTCGGAGCAGAATCTGGCAGCGGAGCCGACACCGAAGTTCTCCCGGGCGCTCAAGGCGCATGTGCCGGCTCCGGACGTAAGTACCCATGGAGTTTCGCGCGACGGCACGGCCAGCACCGACCCGGTCGCAAGGGCATCAAGGGAGAACGCGTCAGACCTGGCGGTGTCCCAGGGGACTGACGGTTCGGCTCGCACGGAGTCCGTCGGCACCGTGGGCTCGACGCCGCCACCGAGCACGTCCGTGCAGATCGACAGCGTCACACTCCAGCACCCGCCGACCACCACTCCACCCTCCCCGACACCGGTGTCGCCCACAACAGGTCCGAACCCGTCTCCGACCGTCCCTGTGCCGCCCGTGACCGCTATGCCCCCTGGGCGGGACACGACGTCGCGTGCCGCGGGAAAGCCTGGTCTGCCGCGAACTACTGGCCCGAGTGGGCCCCCGGTGGGCAGGGCAGACACGTCCCGAACCAGCCCCGTCACAGGGCGCCCGGGGCCTGCAGGTCGCCAGGTCAGCCAGCCTCCGATGGGCCGCCCTGGTGGGACGGGTCCCATCACCGCGACGGGCAAGGGTCCTGTCACGGGCCCTGTCACAGGCCGCCCTGGTGGGACGGGTCCCATCACCCCGACGGGCAAGGGTCCTGTCACGGGCCGACCCTCTGGTACGCCGCCCCTGGCCGGCAGAGCCGACACCGGAAAGACGACAGGACCGTCCCGTGCGGGACGCGCGGACGGCATCTTCGGTGGCAAGCCGCAGAACGCTACGAACAAGACGTCCGGCTCGCGAATCCCGCAGGGGAAGGTCATCGGTGCCGATGTGACGACTACGGGTCGCACTTCGGGGAGCCGGGTCGGTCAGCAGGGCGTCATCGGAGCGAACCCGGCGAAGTCCGACTCGCGTCCCGGCGCCCGGGTCGCCGCCGGGCCGAACGGGGTGGTGGGGACACCTCGTGCCGGCAGGTCCGGTTCCAGCTCCGGTGCTGGTGGCTTCACACAGGGCGGCTCCGGGCTCGTGCGTGGATCGCAGGGGCGTGACAAGCCCGAGAACGAGGGGCAGGAGCACACGGGTTCATCGCGTCCTGAGTACCTGACGGAAGACGAAGAGACCTGGCAGGCACGGCGCCGCAATGCCGTTCCTCCGGTGATGGAATAGGCACAGGGAAGGTTCGGAAGCCAGGATGGCGTCAGTGATGGGCCGGGCAGGGAAGCGCAGTGTGTCTCATGTCCTGCGAAGAAGCGTTGGGTGCACGGTAGCTGCGGCAGGTATCTGGTTCACCGGCCCCACGAGTCCTGCACTGGCCGCAACTGCAGAGGATGTCCAGGCGAAGCAGTGGTACCTGGAAGCGATGCACGCGGAGAAGCTGTGGCAAGTCACCACCGGTAAGGGCATCAAGGTCGCAGTCATTGACACGGGGGTCAACGCGGACGTGCCGTCCCTGAAGGGGCAGGTGTTGAAGGGGTTTGACGCGACAGAGGCTGACGGCGACGAAACCGACGACTACACCGGACATGGGACGACCATGGCCGAATTGATTGTCGGAACAGGTAAAGGTGGAGGCATGCGGGGGGTTGCGCCAGGCGCTCAGGTCATCCCTTTCCGTGTTGCAGATTCCAACTTCCAGAACAAGCAGAAGGTGAACGGCCAGGACCAGGCCGATGCGATCCGAGCTGCGGCCGACAGTGATGCGCAGATCATCAGCATGTCCTTCGGGAGCCCATACTCAGACATGGCAATCCGGCAGGCGACGGAATATGCGCACAGTAAGGGGAAGCTCTTTTTCGCCAGTGCCGGAAATAGCGCCAAGGAGGACAACGCCCCCGAATACCCGGCTGGATACCCCGACGTCGTTGGCGTCGCCTCCGCCGACCAGAACGGCACAGTCTCCGAGTACTCCCAGCACGGTGACAACGTCGACATTGCAGCCCCCGGCAACGACGTCCCCGGCTGGTGCGACGAGACATTCACGAAGTACTGCGACGGGGATGGCGGCACAAGTTCGGCTACGGCCATCGCCTCCGCATCCGCCGCCCTCATCTGGTCCCAGCACCCCGACTGGACTGCGAATCAGGTCCTTCGCGCGATGTTCGACACAGCAGGGCGAGACTGGGCAAAGGGCACGCGAAGCGTCTACCTCGGTCACGGTCTGATCCGTCCGCGCAAGATTCTCATCGAGAGGCAGGGCGCCCCCGGCGCGCCCGACGTCAGCCCGCTCACCAATGAGAAGACGGGGGGCGACATCCCAGTCAACGGTGCTCCCGCCTCTTCTGCACCAGCTTCGTCACAAGCCCCCCAGGACAAGCCCGACTCCGCCGCCCCCGTGGCAGGCTCCAGTTCGGAGTCCTCGGACGACAGCAGTCTGCCCGGATGGGTCATTGGCGCCATCGCCGCCGCCGCGGTGGTGATCGGGGGCGGAGCCTTCGCCGCTGTACGGAAGCGTCGCAGCGCCTGACCCAACGGCCGGGCCTCGGTGGCCCGTTCAGACCTTCACCTCAAGTCAGGCTTCACCTCATACCTGGTGAAGCGCAACCCAGCCGGTCGTAACAGTAGTTCAGAAGGGAAACGCAACCGTGTCACAGGGCCAGCGGCTTTCAGACCAGCAAGTCATCCAGCTCGAGAAGCACCTTTTCGAGAAGTTCAACTCGATCAAGGGTCAGCTCCAGCAGATTCAGGGCACGATCGACAGCCTTGAGGGCCAGTGGAAGGGTATCGGCGCCGGAGCCTTCAACACGAAGCAGCAGGAGATCAACACCTCGATGGTGCGTCTCGGCAACATCCTTGCGAAGTTCCTTGAGGCGATGAGCACCTCGCGGAAGATCAAGGACGGCACGGAAGACGACGTCCGGGCTGCTGTGCAGGCCATCAACGTCGACCTCGGTGTCGGCACCAGTGCCGCTCCCAAGTCGGGCCTCAGCGGCCTCTAGGACCTCTGGGCGCACTCGATCTCGGCACGTGCAATGCCGAATGACCACAACACGTGAGATGAGGGAATCATGGGCATGAATTCGGGAGACGAGCTCGTCGTCAAGTACGACGGCCTCGACATGGCGGCGACCACGCTCGGCAACCAGGCCAAGAAGCTCGAAGAGGACCTGCGGGAAATCAAGACGGCCATGGCCAGCGTCGCCGCAGGCTGGGAGGGCGAGGCGCACACCGCCTACGTCCAGGAACAGCAGAAGTGGGACAAGGAAGCTGCAGACATCCACCAGGCTCTCATGCAGATCGGCCAGGTCGTTGCGAGGGCAGGCGGCGACTACATGGGCGGCGACAAGAAGGCCGCCAGCTACTTCGCCTAGGCGACGCTGAAAGCAGTACGCAGTTACAAGGGTGGGCACGCGCGAGGGGTGCCCACCCTCCTGCGTGTCTCATGTTCACCCTCTCAAGCCCGGGATCCCCCTCTGCGTCAGCATTGCTCATAAAGCCCACGCCGATCACCATGGCGCATCGTCAGTCGCCGTGATCGATGCAGGGATCCCTGCCCTGCGGCGGTTGGGACCCAGTACCGGTCGGTGCCGACCGGCCAAGGCCGGCTCCAGACGTGCTTGGTATCCGAGTCGGGACATCGCCCGTGATCGAGTAAGTACTGGGGAAGGTTCAGAAGTCAGGATGACGGCAGTAATGATCAAAGCCCGAAGGCCCCGGCGGCGGTTGGTCAGCACCGTGACGATGGTTGCGGCACTGACGGCGAGCTTCGCGGGGACTGCACCAGCCGCAGTTGCTGCTGACGGACAGTCGAAGCAGTGGTACCTGGATGCCATGCATGCCGAGGAGATTTGGAAGACCTCGACGGGCCAAGGAATCAAGGTCGCCGTCATCGACACTGGCGTGAACCCGAGGACGTCCTCTCTCAAGGGCCAGGTCCTGAAAGGAATGGACGTCGCAGAGGCCAAGGGCGACGAGACCGACGACTACAGTGGTCATGGAACGACGATGGCCGAGCTCATTGTCGGCACAGGGGCAGGCGGCGGACTCAAGGGGCTGGCACCTGGAGCCAAGGTCATTCCGTTCAGGGTCAGCGATACCGGCCTGCAGAACAACCGGAGTGCGAACGCCTTCGACATGGAGGAGGCGATCAAGGCCGCAGTCGACAGCGAGGCCCAGATCATCAGTATCTCGATGCGCAGCGAGTTCTACAGTTCCGCTGTTCGGGACGCGGTTCAGGATGCTCAGTTCAAGGGGAAGCTCCTCTTCGCGGGTGTAGGAGACAGTGCCAAGGAGGGCAACAAGCCGCAGTATCCGGCAAGTTATCCCGAGGCGGTTGCTGTCGCTGCAACTGATCGAGTTGGCCGAGTAGCCGACTACTCCCAGCACGGCGACTTTGTGGACCTTGCCGCTCCCGGTAATGACGTCCCAGCATGGTGCGACGACAGTTTCACCCGCTATTGCCTCGGGGACGGCGGTACCAGTGCGGCCTCCGCCCTCGCCTCCGCCTCCGCCGCCCTCATCTGGTCCGCGCATCCCGACTGGACCGCCAACCAGGTTCTGCGCGTCATGTTGGAGTCGGTCGGCCGTGGCGACGACTGGAAAGAGGGCACGGTCAGCAACTACCTCGGCCACGGCATCGTCCGGCCGGGTGCGCACATCAACCGTGGCATCGGCAAGCCGGGTGAGCCCGACATCAGCCCTCTCACGAACGAGAAGGTCCCAGGTGGCTCCCTCTGGTCCGCCTCACCCGCGGCTTCTGCACCCGCTTCGTCAGAAGCCCCGGCAACCAAGCCCAGTTCCCATGCCGTCGTGACAGGCTCCAGTACAGAGGGCCCGGACGAAGGCAGCCTGCCCGGATGGGCATGGGGTGCCGTCGCAGCCGCGGTGGTGATCGGGGGCGGGAGCTTCGCTGTCGTGCGGAAGCGTCGCAGCGCCTGACCAAACGGCCGGGCCCCGGAGGCCCGGTCACGGCGGAGACGAAAGCCGTTGAAGATCTGCCCCTCGTGGACGACTTGCCGGGAGTGATTCAGAAATCAGGCCCTGACCGGTAGGGCGGAGATCGAGCCGCCGTGGGCAACGAACACACGGTTCCCGTCGCCGGCGTACCAGTACTCGCCACTGCCCTCAGCCAAGTAATCGAAGATCTGCTCACCGGAGCGGATATCGACGGCGATCAAGTAGCCGTCGTCACTCTCTGCGACCCATACGGTGCCTCCTTGGACGACAGGCGGCAGCAGGTCGCCGAACCTGACTGCGCCGTAGAGATCCCACTCCTCTTTGCCATCGCCCGCTCGGAGGCGGCGGAGCTCGTTGTCGACGGCGTACACTTCGTTCCCGCGGACGGTCGGAGGACCCCACTTCCCGGACTTGGCACGAACGCTCCACAACTCCGCTCCATCGGCGAGCGACCGGGAGGTGAGCGTATTGCCGCCGAGGTACACCTTGTCGCCGACCACGGCAGGCATGACCGCTGACGTCCCCTGATCGTCGAGACCCCAGACCGCCTTGCCGGTGGCCGTGTCCAGAACGACCACATTGCCGTCGGACGGGAACAAGACCAGTCGACCGTTCTTCACGGCCGCTGCCGGAGGTTCCCACGCCGACGTCCGCACAGGCGTGGGCACCGACCAGAGCACCTTGCCGGTCGTGACGCCAACCGCTTGCAATTGACCTTCCTCGGTCAGCAGGTACACCGCGCGGCCGTCAGAGGTCAGGAGCTTGTCGGCAGAGACGGGGACCGCCCACACCTGTTCGCCGGTGGAGGCGACAAACGCGTACAGGGCTCCCATGGCGTCCGCTGCCAGGACGAGCCGATCGGCAGCCGATACAGAGCCGGCGGATGCCGTCACCATGGGGGCCGTCCACTTCTGCTTTCCGTCGGTCACCCGGTGGGCGGCCAGTCCGCCGTCGGCCGAGCCGAAGACCACGACGTCCCGGACCGGGAGGGGAGGCAGACTCTCGAGGTTCGAGCCCCTCACGGGTCCCCATAGAGGGGCGAGTTCTTCGTCGGGCTTGAGTGTGGCGGCCACAGGCCGTTCCGCGGCCGCTGGGATGACCACCGGAACGTTGGCGGACTTGCGGTCGTTCAGGAGCCACCAGGCCGTTCCCGCGCCACCGAGGCCGAGTGCAGTCCCACCACCTGCGAGCGCCATGAGAAGCACCCGACGGGACGGCTTGACCTCTCCGGCTGAAGGCAAGGTCGTGGCCAAGACTGCGGCAGCCTTCTCACGCCGTTCGATGTCTACGGACAAGGCACCCTGGCGCCACAACTTGTCCGCTCCCCGCGGCGGCGCGAAAGCCTCCGCAATCTGTGAGGGGAGGGGCCGGTAGGCCTGGTCTTTGGCAAGGCAGGGGAGCAACAGGGCCCGGATTCCGTCGGGGACGTGCCGCAGGTCCGGATCGCCGTGGACGACCTGGTACTGCACGCCTGCCACATGCGGACCGTCGTAGGCACGGATTCCGCTCGCCGCGTAGGCCAGCAGTGCACCCAAGGAGAAGACGTCGGCCGCCGGGCCGACGCGCTGCCCGAGCACCTGCTCCGGCGCGCCGTATCCCGGGGTGACCGGGATCTGGCCGGTCGTGGTCAGGGTCAGTCCGTGCTCGGGACGGGCGATGCCGAAGTCGATGACACGCGGACCGGCCGAGGTCAGTACGACGTTGGACGGTTTGAGGTCGCGGTGGACGAGACCTGCTGCGTGAATGTCCTGCAGCGTGCGGGCGAGAGCCGTCGCGAGGACGCGCAGTCCGGCCTCGTCCAGCGGCCCGTATGCGGCGATCGCCTCTTCGAGTGTCGGGCCCGCCAGGAACTCCGCGGCGATCCAGGGACGGCCGCCCTCCAACTGCGCGCCGAGGACCCTTGCCACGCCGTTGCTCGTCACGGACTGCGCGGTGACGGCCTCCCGTACGAAGCGCTGAGCCAGATGCAGGTCGTGGGAGAGCTCGGGATGGAGGACTTTGACCGCCGCCGTGCGGCCCGCGTTGTCCCGCCCGAAGTAGACCTTTCCCATTCCGCCCGCACCCAGGGTGCCGAGAAGCCGATACGGGCCGAGGCGCAGGGGATCGCCAGCGCTGAGGGGGTTCATCGCGAGGTTGCTCTCTTCACTCGAAAGGCAAGGCGTTGATGGAGTTGCCGTCGACGCAGATGAGCCGCTCGGCTGTCTCATGTGCAGCGAAGAGCGAAGCTGAAGTCTGGTACGTCCACGCGGACTTGTGGGTTCGCATGTTGACGGCGCTGATACCGCTGTCGACCTTGACGTAGACGAATTTCCTGCCGATGACCGGTGGCGGATCGAGGACAGGGGCCACGTCCTTCGTCAGGTCCTCGGATTCCTCCCAAAGGAGACTTCCTGTCGAAGCGTCCAGGGCCACGATGCCGCGGGCTCCCTCGGCCGCGTACACGACGCCGTCCCTGACAGCCGGTGTGCCATAGCGGCGCGCCTCCTGTGGAATGCCGCCGTAGTTACGGTTGTCGCCGAACTTCCAGGCGACTTCCCCGGTGGAGAGCCGCAGGGCCCAGACGTGTCCGCTGGCGAGGTACACATGCTGCTCGTCCAAGGCGAGGGCGCCTGGAATCAGGTACGAACTGTCGTCGGCTTGCCGGGGGATTTCCCATGCCCAGAGGCGCTCGCCCTTGGCGATGTCGAAGGCCGCGACGTAAAAGTGCGGGTCGACAGGTTCGTCCTCCTCGTCGAAGAAGACCCTCCGACACAAGAGCAGCCGGTTTCCGGTGACCTTCACGCTGATGGCTGTGTACTCGTTGCCCACAGAGAAGTCCGGCAGGGGCATCTGCCACCGCTTCTGGCCGGTGCGGATGTCCACCGCAAGCAAGTGCCAGTCATCCACCTGTTCTGCGGTCTTGTCGTGGCCGGGCACAATCTTCCGTGCCGCCATGAAGAGCAAGCCGGCTGCCGCGAGGATCATTTCCACTTCACCCTGGGAACCTGCGAACCCGGGTATCCGGGCGATGCGGCGCTGCGTGTTCCCGGGGCCCGGGGTGAGAGCATGGACAGACAGCGCGTTTCTTTCTCCCAGCTCCGGGACCAAGCCATAGATCACCCTGCCGTCGGTCGCTATTTCGTTCGAATCCCAAAACAGTCGGGATGACCAGCGGGGCTTGCCGCTTTCTGCGTCCAGGCCGACGATCGGGCCCTGCTGCCAGGTGGCTACTGCATCGCCCACGGTCATCAAGAGGGGAACATCTGCTGTGACGCCGGCATCGGCGCGCCACAAGGGGCGAGGTCCACTGTCGGCGGGGAGCGAAGGCGTGTCCTCGTCCCTCGCCTTCCTCCCGGACCACACCCACGCCCACGCCCCCGCCGCGCCCACCGCCACCAGCGAACCGCCGGCCACCGACAGCAGCTTGCGCCGGGACATGCCCGGGCGGGCCGTGGGCGGGGCCGCGTAAGGGCCCTCCGTAGGTGGCGGCAGCCGGTACGGCTGGTGCAGCCAGACCTCCGTTGCGCGGCGGGCGATGTCTGTGAGCAGCGGCGTCGGCAGGTGGTCAGCGAACTCCCCGCGGCCGTCGTGCAGTTCGGCCCCAAGCTCCCGCGTCGTGAGGCGTTGACCAGGGTCCTTGGACAGGCAGCTGGCCAGGACCGAGCTCAGCCCGGCCGGGACTCCCGACAGGTCAGGGTCGGCGTAGCGGACGCGGTAGAGGAGGTCGGCCGCCTGGCCGGCGCCGAAGGGGCCGTGGCCCGTGGCCGCGAAGACCAGGACCCCGGCGAGGGCGAACACGTCGCCCGCGGCCGTGTGTTCCTGGCCCGTGGCCTGCTCAGGGGACATGAAGGCGGGCGTGCCCGCCGCCGTGCCGGTACGGGTGAGGCGGTCGTCGCCGGCGGCGCGGGCGATGCCGAAGTCGATGATCTTGGGGCCGTGGGCCGTGATCATGACGTTGGAGGGCTTCAGGTCGCGGTGCACGACGTCGGAGGCGTGGAGCTGGGCGAGAGCGCCTGCGAGGGCCGCGCCCAAAGCCCGAACGGACGCCTCGGGCAGCGGGCCGCACAGGGCGACCGCGTCGTCCAGGGGCGGGCCGAGGACGTACTCCGTGGCGAGCCAGGGGGTTTCGGCGGCCGGGTCGGCGTCGACGACCGTGGCGCCGTGGTGGTCGCCGATGATGCGGGCGGCGTCGGTCTCGAGGTGGAAGCGAGTGCGCGCGGCCGGGTCGCTCGCGATCCGGGCGTGCATGGTCTTGAGGGCGACAGTGCGTCCGCCGGCGTTGCGCGCGAGGTAGACGGTGCCCATGCCGCCGTGGCCGAGTCGGGCGAGGAGCCGGTGGCCGCCGATCTCGCCCGGGTCGTCGTGGGTCAGAGGCGCAAGCATCGTCATCAGGTCCTGGAGGCGGTCGGAGTAAGGCGGATCTCGGCCGCGAGCAACTGAGCCGACTGGCGGGCGAGTGCTGCGACCACACGCCCGGGCAGCCAGCCGGGGGACAGCAGCGACGCCGCGGAGTCCAGCACTGTCGCCGACGGCGCGGACGAAGCCGGCGGGAGGGCGAGCAGCAGCTCGGACGCCGTCGGGCGGGCAGCTGCGTCGCGGGACAGGCAGCGGGAGATCAAGGGGCGCAAGGAATCGGGGAGTTCGGCGCGGTCCGGGACCGTGTGGCCGGTGGCGGCGTAGGCGAGGACGGCGCCGAGGCCGTGGATGTCGCCCGGAGGCCGGGGCCGTCCGCCGGCCGCCGCCTCGGGGGCGAGGCTTCCAGGCTCCAGCCCGGGACGGCCGCCGCGAGGCTCGCCGTCAGGCGCGGCCGCCCGCACAGAGCCGAAGCATGTCAGACGCGGCCCGTCCCAGGCGAGCAGCACCGCGGCGGGGGACAGCCCTGCATGGGTGACGCCCGCCGCGTGCGCGCCCGCGAGCGTGTCGGCGAGAGCCGTGCCCAGGGCCCGTACGGTGTGCTCGGGCAACGGCCCGCCGTGCACGGCGAGCGCAACAGGCAACGGAAGCACGGGGAGATAGGGCGTCGCGCACCAGGCCGCGTCGGGAGTCGGCGACACCTCGACAACGGGCAGCACCCACGGCCCGACGAACCCATGTGCCGCCTGCGCCTCCACCAGGAACCGCCCGGGGTCGATGCCGTCGAGCGGCGCGCTGACCAGGACCGTGCGGTCACCGTCCGCGCTGCGCGCGACAAACCGGTGCTCGGGCACGGGCGGGAAGCCGGGGCCGGTCGGGTCGAGCCGGGTGATCAGCTGGTACGGGCCGATACGGTGTGGGCTGTTGCCGGAGGGCCGTTCCGTGCGCCCTCGTTCCATCTGCGAATCCCCCTCTGAAGCTGATCAGCCACAGGAGCCTACCGGGGACCGCACAGCGGCGTGGACCGGCCCGCGCGCTCGCAGCGAATCGCATGGGACGCAGTCGCGTGACAGCCCACCGATGGTGTGCCCTCACAAGGCGCGGTGGTGGCACCACCGATCGCGGTGGTGCCACCAAGGGCTGGCATCCGGTCTACGAATTACCGCCGACTTGCGGAGAGACAGCCGGGATCTTCGAAGGGAGATCGCACTGAGCGGTCTTGTGTGCGAAGCGCGCTGCCCCCAGTGCCAGATCGACCAAGCTCTGGCTCACCTTGGGCTCGTCCGATCCCTTGTACTCCCTCAGATGGACCACAACGCTCAGGCTGTAGCTGCCGCCCACGACGCTGCCCGGAGCCGAGCAGGGCACGAGCACCGCAGCCTTTCCGCCCGAGACGACGCCCATGGCGCCTGCCTCGAAGGAAGTGGCCCGGGAAGCGAGCTCGTCCCCGATGGCCTCCGCTGCCCAGCTCCGATCCGGCTCGGCGACCATCATCTGTGTCCGGGCGCTGAGCAGCACGCTACCCTCGCCCCACACCAGGCAGTCGGCAGTGAGGCTCGAACCTCCCTGTGCCACCGTCTCGCCGTCGACTTTGTCCTCGAAGGAGTACTCCGGCTTCTCCGGCAGTACATCTTTGAGAGCGGGGACGGAGGCGTCTTGGTCTCCCAGGGTTTCGCACACGTCCTTCGCGGTGATTTCTCCACGTCTCTCGAACGGGGGAAACCCGCTGACATAGGCGACGGCTGCAGCTCCCCCGGCGATCGCGATGACCGCGAGCAGGACGATCAGCTTCCCGGACACGCCCTTCACGGCGTCACCCTTCCTTGTCCAACGCCTTGGGAACCCCCTGACCGTCGCAGAAGTCCGCGACATTGGTCTTGGCGTTGTTGAATCCCTGTTCGGCAGCCGTTGCCGCCGCCGACACGATGTGCGGGGACGGGTTCTTCGCGGCTTCGCCGGCCTTCTGGGCAGCCGACTCGACCAGCGTATAGGTGGATTCCCGCGTGTCGTTGATCTCCTTGCCGTTGCGGTAGATCACCTCGCCCGAACTGTCCTTCACCAGTCCCTCGGAGATCGATCCGAGGATCTCGCTCGCCGCGGTGCCGGCGAGACCGCCGGCCACGATCCCGCCCGGGCCTGCGACGGGCGCCGTGGCCAGGCCGATACCGATGCCCACTCCACTGCTCACCCAGGTGTTCACGTTCTTGAGGGAATCGTTGAACTCCGCGTCCTTCGCGCCGCCCTCCACCTCGTTCGCGTACGCGCGACCCGTGCCGATCGTCCCCTCGATCTCGCCGGCGACCCTGGCGACGTCCTCGATCGACTTCTTGAGGTTCTCGTCCCGGCTGAAGTTCGGGTCTGCCAGGTATGCGTCTGGGTTGGCGAAGTGGTACTCCATCACCGACGTGGTGTAGCTGTGCTGTCCGGCGTTGACTGCGGCGTAGCCGTCGGGGTTCTGGCCCACCGTGTACAGGAATCGTGTGATGTCCTGCTCGCTGAGCGAGGCCGAGGCCCCGGCCTGGGGGAACAGGGCTCCCTCGTTCTCCTTGCCGGGGTGCAGCCCTCGGTTGATGTCCGGCATGTATTCGGCGGCGATCTGGCCCATGCTGTCGGACATGTAACCGTGATCGGTGAGGCGCTTCGGGTCCTCGGACACGGCACTGAAGATGCTCTCGACCAGCTTCGCCTGCTCCTCGTTGTGCGCGGGCGTGTCGATCGTCGGCATCTCTCCTGCCCGGTGCCCGGTCGTCGCCGCCTCCAGGGCAAGCGCGAGGTTGTTGCGGCCCTCGATGCTGTCCTCGCCCTTGTTGTCCCTTTCCTGGGGCCAGTCCCGCTCCCCGAAGAGGTAGTCGAAGTTGCTCAGCTCCCTCTTCTCGTTCTTGCCGTTGCCGTCGGCGTCCTCCTCGAAGTCGTGGTCCTCGTCCTTGGTGACGAAGTCCCCGTTGAAGAATTCGGTGGCAGCGTCCGGGCTGTTCGACAGTGCCTTGAGGAAGCCGGTCATGGGGTCGGAACCGGAGTCGGTGCCGGTGCGATTGAGCAGCGGGTCCATGCCCATGTGCTGCCAGCCCATCGGCACGTGACGACCGTTGTCGGTCATCTTCTTCTCGGTCTCGATCAGCTTGCTTCCGTAGTCGTTCAGGAAGCGGTCGTCGTAGTCGCCCCAGCGCATGAGGTTGCTCATGACCTGGAAGCCCATGGTGGTGCTGTTCTTGGAGATCGGCTGGTCACCGAGGTTGACCATGTCGTACTTCCACCGGGACATCTCGGGCGAGTCCGCCTGCGTGGCCGTGGCGAGGGTGAGGCTCAGGGCCTTCTGGAGGTCGTCGTACTGGTCGACGCGCTCGTGGCCGACCTTGTACGCGGCATGAGGATCGTTGAGGCCCGCCCAGAAGTTGAGCGTCCCCTGCGGTCCGAGCGTCGTGGCGAAGTGCTCGGAGAAGATCTCGTCGCCCGAGTACTTCTCCAAGCCCGACTTCAGCGCGTCGAAGTCCGCCGGGGTCATGTCCTCCGGCTTCTTCTTGGCCAGCGCCGCGAGCCGCTCGGCTTCCTTGACGGCGTTGGCCGCCTCATCGCGGTCCTTGTACGTGGCATCCGAGAAGCCGTGGTCCGTGAGGTCCACCAGCGCCTTGAGCGACGTGGAGGCCGTGCTGTCGATCTCGGTCGCCTTGTTCAGGATCCCCTGGAGCTCGTCGCGCAGGGCATCGAGGTCCGCCTGCCCGCCGGGGGCTTTCTTGTCCGGGTTCTCCCGAACGGTGAAGCCGCCGCCGTTCGCGGTCACCGTCAGGTTCTTGCCCTGGCCGCGCTCGATGGCCTCCTTGAGCAGGCGCTGCTGAGTCTTCAGCTCGTCGCGGGTGTCGCGCATGATGTTGCGGATGGACGTCGCCTGGGTGACGGCGTCGCCGAACTCACCGGCGGTCTTGCCTATGAACTCACGGGAGACGGTGGCGTTGTAG
The DNA here is from genome assembly GCF_053591895.1 of Streptomyces sp. NPDC002867. Classification (NCBI taxonomy): domain Bacteria; kingdom Bacillati; phylum Actinomycetota; class Actinomycetes; order Kitasatosporales; family Streptomycetaceae; genus Streptomyces; species Streptomyces sp. NPDC002867. The sequence continues at coordinate 51,762 of NZ_JBSFUR010000030.1, forward strand.
CCGGCCCAGTTGGCCTTGTTGGCCTGACCATGCAGGCCGTCCTCGGCGTCCTTCTTCAGCGTCTCGAGTTTGGTGATCATGCTCGTCCAGTCGGTGACTGTGTCGTCGAGCAGCTTGAAATTGGCCGAGTGCAGGGCTTCGAAATCCATGAGGAGTCAGTCCTTGTCCTTCTTGTCCTTCGTCCCGTAAATTCCGTTCTCTTTGCCTGCCTTCGCCCAGTTCTCGTCGAATCCCGCGTCGAGCGTGTGGATGCTGCTCACATGCCGCTCGATGAAGACCTCGTCGCCGGCATGCGCGTTCTTGGTGAAGTCCATGTGGTTCGAGATCAGCGCACACGCGTCCATCACGGACCCGAGCTGCTTGTCCCACCGGGTCGACACGTGCTGCAGCGCCTTGCCGAGTGCGAACCCCTGCGAGTCCAGATCGGTGCCGGCCCCGTCCGTACTCGTGACCCGAGCTTCCTGCCACAGCCGGTTGTACAGCTTGAAGGCATGGTCGCCGATCTTCGCCAGGTCCTTCTGATGCACCTGGAGGTCGCCCTGCGGGCTGCCCGCATTGGGTCTGTCCTCGGGCGGCAGCCCGTTCAGCAGCATCTGCGCCGACTGCTTCTCGGCTGCCGACGCCTTCAACTGCTCCCACTCGTCCCAAGCCATCCGCAGGGCTCCTTCCCCCGTACAACGATGGACGCTTCAATTCCGCATCAACCTATGTGATGCGCCGTGCCTAAGTGCAAGGACTGTCCACGACGTCGGTGGTGATGCCGTACATCAGGTTGTCGATCGCCGCATCCCTCTCGGACTGCCCCGGCAGCGGTACCGCGTGCACCGTCAGGCAGATCCCGTCGATCTCGTAGCGCTCGACGAACGGGTCCTTTGGGTCCGGCTCCGTATCGGACTCCGACCCGGACAGGCCCTCCCTGCTCGCCTCCGAGTCCCAGTCGCCGCCGGAGTCCTCGTCCTCCTTCACCAGCGTCGCGACCGGGTCCTCACGCTCCGGCCCCTTGAGCCTCGGATTGATGAACCCGCCCCACGAGCCCTCTCCGACAGGCCATTTGTGGCGCCCTTGGCCGTCCTCGGTCTCCAGGTTCAGGGCCGCGTGCTCCACCCGGTCCAGGACCTCCGCGTGATCCGGCCCCGTCTCGAAGACACCCGCCAGCCGCAGCAGGCTGATCACCTGCCACCCCAGGAACAGCCCCACCGCCACCAGCGCCACCCGGCGCCACATGAACGACGCCGCCGACGGCTCGTGCGGTTCCGGGTTGTCGAAGCGCGGCGCCCGGAAGCGCCACCACAGCTTGCGGGGGTCGACGAACAGGCCGAAGGCGACGAACGCCACCGCGAACACGCCGGCGAAGACCGCTGCTCCGATCATCAGGACAGCTCCGACGGCATCAGACCCGTCTGCACCAGCGGGTTGCCGCGCTGCCGCGAGACGAAGATGCCGCGGCCCGCCGGCATGGGGCGCATGCGCACGCCACCGAGCACGTCGCCCTCCGTCGGGTCGCCGGAGAGCAGCACACCCTGCGCGCCCAGCTCCATCATCCGCTGCATGAACGCCTCGTACGCCGCCCGGCTCGCACCCGCCGCGTTGCGGGCGATGATGAAGCGGACGCCGACGTCCCGTGCGAACGGCAGGAGTTCCGTCAGCTTCGCCAGCGGGTTGCCGCTCGACGTCGACACGAGGTCGTAGTCGTCGACGACCACGTACACGCAGGGGCCGCGCCACCAGCTGCGGTCCCGCAGCTGCTGCGCCGTGACCTCCGCGTTGGGGGTGCGGCGCTGCATCAGGTCGGCCAGCGCGTCGACGTGGTGGTCCATGTTGTTCGACATCGGGACGTACTCGGCCAGGTGAGTGGCCGGCGTGACGTCCAGCAGCGCGCGGCGGTTGTCGATCACGAAGAACTTGGCGGAGTCGCCGTCGTAACGCTCCGTCAGCTGCTTGATCAGCAGCCGCAGCAGGTTCGACTTGCCGGACTCGCTCTCACCGAAGATCAGGAAGAACGGATCGCGGTCGAAGTTGACGAAGACCGGCTCCAGAGCGTTCTCGTCGATGGCGAACGCCACGCCGCGCTGCGGTTCGGCGTAACCCGCCGGGAGGTTCTGGGCCTGCAGCTCGCGAGGGAGGAGGCGTACGGCCGGGGCCGGGGCCGCCGTCCAGTGGCGGGTGACCTCCTGCGCCATGGCGGCCGTGGCCTCCGACAGGTCGCTGTCGGAGCTGATGCCGTCGATGCGGGGCACGGCGGCCATGAAGTGCATGCCCTCCGGGGTCAGACCGCGGCCGGGCACGCCCGCGGGGACGTTCGCGGCGGCCTTGCGGTCCACCTCGGAGTCCATCGTGTCGCCGAGCCTCAGCTCCAGCCGGTTCATCAGCTGGTCCTTGAGGTTGGACCGCACCTCCATCGAACGCGACGCCGTAAGGATCACGTGGATGCCGTAGCCGAGTCCGCGCGCGGCGATGTCCACCACCGCGGACTCCAGGCCCTCGTAGTCGCTGCGGAAGTTGCCCCAGCCGTCGATCACCAGGAAGACGTCGCCCCACGGCTGGTCCGTCGCCGAGATCTCGCCGCGGGCCCGGAGCCTGCGGTACGTGGCGATGGAGTCGATGCCGGCGCTGCGGAAGTACTCCTCGCGACGGGACAGGATGCCGTAGACCTCGGCCACCGTGCGCCGCACCCGCTCGGGGTCGAGACGCGAGGCCACACCGCCGACGTGCGGCAGGCTCTGGATCGACGACATACCGCCACCACCGAAGTCGAGCCCGTAGAACTGGACTTCCTGCGGTGTGTGGGTCAGCGCGAACGCGGAGATGAGTGTCCGCAGCAGGGTCGACTTGCCGGACTGCGGACCGCCGATGATCTGCATGTGGCCCGCGGCTCCGGAGAAGTCCTTGTAGAGCGGGTCGCGGCGCTGCTCGTACGGCTTGTCCACGAGCCCCAGGGGGACGACCAGCCGGCCGGCCCCCTCGTAGCCGGGCTGGGTCAGGCCGCGGCCCTCCACCCCGGCGAGGCCGGGCAGCAGTTCGTCCAGCGCGGGCGGGTTGTCCAGCGGCGGCAGCCACACCTGGTGGGCCTCGGCGCCGCGGCCCTCCAGTCGCCTGACGATGACATCGAGGACGGAGTCCGCCAGGGCGTCGTCCTCGGGTGCGCGGGCCTCGGGGACCTGGGCCTGTGCCGCGGGTTCGACGTAGCGCACCGGGACGGGCGCGGCCGTGAACGCGACCGGGCGCCGGTCGACCGGCAGCGGGCCGCCGGGCAGCATGGCCTGCTGGTTCGTGCGGTACACACCGGATACGTAGGCCGCCTTGAAGCGCACCATCTCGTCCGTGCCGTACTTGAGGTAGCCGGAACCGGGCACGTTCGGCAGGTGGTAGGCGTCGGGCACGCCGATCGCGGCCCGGGACTCGGCGGCGGAGAAGGTGCGCAGACCCACCCGGTACGACAGATACGTCTCCAGGCCCCGAAGACGCCCCTCCTCGAGGCGCTGCGAGGCCAGCAGCAGATGGACGCCCAGCGACCGGCCGATACGGCCGATCTGCACGAACATCTCGATGAAGTCGGGCTTGGCCGTCAGCAGCTCGCTGAACTCGTCGATCACGAGGACAAGAGACGGGATCGGCTGCAGCGGCGCACCGGCCGCACGCGCCTTCTCGTAGTCGTGGATGTTCGCGTAGTTGCCCGCGTCGCGGAGCATCTCCTGGCGGCGGTTGAGCTCGCCGCGGATGGAGTCGCCCATGCGGTCGACGAGGGTGAGGTCGTCCGCGAGGTTGGTGATGACAGCGGCGACGTGCGGCATCTGGGACATGCCCGCGAACGTCGCACCACCCTTGAAGTCCGCGAGGACGAAGTTCAGGGTCTCCGAGGAGTGGGTGACGGCCAGGCCGAGCACCAGCGTGCGCAGCAGCTCCGACTTGCCCGAACCAGTGGCGCCGACGCACAGACCGTGCGGGCCCATGCCTTCCTGCGCCGCCTCCTTGAGGTCCAGCATGACCGGGCTGCCGTCCTCGCCGACGCCGATGGGCACGCGCAGCCGCTCGGACTGCGACCGCGGCCGCCAGGTCCGGCTGACGTCGACCGAGGCAGCGTCGCCGAGGTTCAGCAGGTCGGTGAACTCGAGGTTGGCGAGCAGCGGTTCGTCGTCGTCGCCGCCGGATGCGACGCGCAGCGGGGCCAGTTGGCGGGCGAGAGCCTCGGCCGCCTCCAGGCCCAGGAAGTCGGGGGTTCCGTCGTACACGAGGCCGTGGCCGGACTCCAGCTGGAGAGAATCCGGGTGGACGACGACGGACAGACCGCCGCGCGCTCCGGTCATCTCGCCGGGCACGACCTCGATGATGGTCACGCCCTGAAGGCCCTCAGGGGCGGCCAGCGCCGATGCCTGGGGGACCGACTGGCCGTCGAGGACGACCACGAGGTGCGGCTGGTCCAGGAGGGGGTGGTGGCCGCCCTGGAAGCGGGGACGTCCCTCCAGCCTGGTGGCGAGCATGTCCTGCAGGTCGCGTGAGTCCGTGGTGATCAGGCGCCGCGAACCCGCACCGTCGCCCGGGCCGGGGGCCTGGACGTGCGGCAGCCACTTCGCCCACTCCCAGTGCTGCGCGGCATTGGAGCCGGTGGCCACGGCGATGACCAGGTCCTCCGGGGAGTGGAGCGCGGCGAGGGAACCCACCATGGCTCGCGCGGCCGAGCGGACGGAGTCCGGGTCACCGCTGACCGTCAAGTGGTAGAAGGCCCGCAGGGACACCGCCATGGGCAGGCCGTCGAGCGTGCTGTGCGCGTTGAGGAACTGCTGCATCGCACCCGCGGTGAGCGGTTCCAGCTCGTCGACCGGGGCGGTTTCGGGGGCGATGAGGGCGGTTGCGAGCTGCTGGCTGCCCAGCCCGATGCGTACCTGTGCGAAGTCGTCGTCGGCGACGCGGCGTTCCCAGACCCGGCTGCCCTCGGCGACCAGTGCCCACAGCTGTTCCGGGGACGGGTGCAGATAGAACTGGGCGTCGCGCTGGAGTCTTGCCGTCCTGAGGACCGTGCGCCGGGTCTGCGTCAGGTACTTGAGGTAGTCCCGTCGCAGATCGGCCAGCTGGCCCTGGGTGCCGCGCCGGTAGCGGACGAGCATGGCGATACCCATCCCGACCGTCGACGCGATCATCACCATGCCCATGATCCGCATGATCGGGTTGGGGGTCATGAAGAAGAAGACGACCGAACCGCCCATACCGAGCATGGGCAAGAGCTGCATCAGAGCGCCCTCCTGCTGCCCCCGGGGCAACTCGGGCGGTGGTTGCAGCTGCACCTGCTCGCCGGGCACTTCGGACGGCAGGGCCCGTGGTGGGCGCTTGACGACGATCTGACTCACAGCTCACCAATTCCCTTGCCGGACGGAAATGTTCCTATCGGCGCCCCCGTGGCGACGGGTTCCATCCGCGGGGAGGGATCCTACTTGCGTGGGGACTCACGGGTGGGCGGTAGGGTGGCGCGACGTGTTTGCGCGCTCATGAACTACCGCAAAAAAAGGGTCATTCGGAGCGCAATGTCAGGCTTGCCAGCCAGGATCACCACGAGGGGAAGCAGCAGGTGAGTATGTCGGCCCCAGCCACGGCCACCGGAGCCGGTCAGACGGCTCCCGCGACTGTGTCCAACGGCAGCACCGGCTTCTGCCGGGTCACGGTCGTGGCACCGGACGGTCGTGTCGACGTCGCCCTGCCCGAGGACATCGCCGTCGCCGACCTGTACCCGGAGATCCTCCGTCTGTCGGGTCAGACGCCCGCGCAGGGGGCGCCGGTCGGGTACCACCTGGTGCGCCGCGACGGCACGGTCCTGGACGGCGGGCGTTCCCTCGCCGCCCAGCGCATCCTCGACGGCGAACTGCTGTCGCTGCGGCCGTTCGCCGAATCGCTGCCGCCGGCGGTCTTCGACGACGTGTCCGACGCGGTGGCCTCCGCCGTCGCCCGGGACCGCACGCTGTGGAGCGACGCCCTGATGCGGGGCGCGGGTCTGTTCGGCGGTTCCGTCCTGCTGGTGCTGCTGGCCTTCGCCCTGTGGTCCGCCGACCCGCGGCACGACATGCACGGCCTGCCCGGCATCCTCGCCGCCGTCGCCGGAGTGCTGCTCCTGGCGCTCGGGGCCGTGCGCGCCAGGGTGTACGACGACCGGGGCTCCTCGGTGGCGCTCGGAGTCGGTGCAATGGCGAACGCGGCCGTGGGCGGCGCCGGACTGCTGCCGCTCGCCCAGGGGGAGGGGATCGGCAAGCTGCAGTTCCTTCTCGCCTGCGCCGCCGTCCTCGTCTGCGCCGTGATCCTCACGATCGTCGCGCCGGCCGGGGACGGCCCCTTCGTCGCCTTCGTCTTCGCCGCGACCGTCGGTCTCCTGGTCACGTTCGTCGCCATTGCGACCTCGCTGGAGCCGGTCGAGACGGCGGCGGTCTGCTCACCCCTCGCCGTCGGCGCCCTCGCCTTCCTGCCGGGGCTGTCCACCCGGTTCGCCCGCCTGCCCGTCGGCTTCGAGCCGCCGCGGACGTCCGTCGGCGGTTACGGCACCGACCCCGAGCCCCAGGGGCCGGTCGACGGCGAGCGGATCGCGGCCCGAGCCCGCCGGGGTCACGAGCTGCTCGTCGGCCTGGTCGGCGGCTGCGCCCTGGTCGCCGTCGGCGCCGCCGCGGTGCTCGGATTCTCCGACAACGTCTGGGGACAGCTGCTTGCGCTGGCGACCGGAGTCGCCATGCTCATGCGCGCACACCTCTTCCGCTACACGGCGCAGGTCGGCTGTGCGCTCGCGGCGGGTCTCGGCGCCCTGGTGCTGCTCGGGCTCGGGCTGTGCCTCAACCCGCCCACCGGCCTCTTCCAGGACGCCCTGCGCGGGGACGGTACCGGCCTCGACATCCGTACGATCTGGCTCGCCGCCGCGATCGCCGGAGTCGCCGCGCTGATCACGGCCATCGGCCTGATCGTGCCGCGCAAGGGCGTCACGCCGTTCTGGGGTCGCTTCCTGGAGGTCGCCGAGACGTTTGTGCTGCTCACGCTCATGCCGTTGTGCCTGGCCGTCTTCGACGTCTACCACTCGATCCGGGCGCTGACCTCCTGAACACCCTGGTACCCTGTGTAACGGCCGTTTGTGTACGCGATCCCCGGAGCCCCCTCGGGCTCTGGAACAGCGCTCATCGGACCTTCGCCTCCGAGTCACGGAAGCTCCCCTGAGACCAAGACCAGGGGCACTCGTGGGCGCATCGAACACCCAGAGGAGTACCGAGTGTCTCTCGACGCCGCTACGAAGAAGCAGATCATCGCCGAGTTCGGCACCAAGGAGGGCGACACCGGTTCCCCCGAGGTCCAGGTCGCGATGCTCTCCCGCCGTATCTCGGACCTGACCGAGCACCTCAAGACGCACAAGCACGACCACCACTCCCGTCGTGGTCTGCTGATCCTCGTCGGCCAGCGCCGCCGTCTGCTGCAGTACCTGGCCAAGAAGGACATCCAGCGCTTCCGTACGCTGGTCGACCGGCTCGGCATCCGCCGTGGTGCGGCCGGCGCCAAGTAAGACGCCGTGAAGGGAGCGGTTCCCACCGACAGGGGGCCGCTCCCTTTGCTGTACGCACGGCTGTCGTCGCGCTGTACGTGCGCGACGGACCGGACGGCAATTAGTCTGGTCGCACAACGACACACTCATCGAGCGCGAGAAGACGCCTCCTCGCCGCCGGTCCTCGGTAGTGGCCCCCGGACACATACCGGGTGCTTCGATCGAAGACCGGCCCGCACCCAAGGCGTGCTTCTCCGCCACCGTTCCGCCACCACACGGGTGCCGGACGAAAAGACGACACGTAGGAGAAATCGCTAGTGGAGAACGAGACCCACTACGCCGAGGCCGTCATCGACAACGGCGCCTTCGGCACCCGCACCATCCGCTTCGAGACGGGCCGCCTGGCCAAGCAGGCCGCCGGTTCCGCCGTGGCGTACCTGGACGACGACACCATGGTGCTGTCGGCCACCACCGCTTCGAAGAAGCCCAAGGACCAGCTCGACTTCTTCCCCCTCACGGTGGACGTCGAGGAGCGGATGTACTCGGCCGGCAAGATCCCCGGCTCCTTCTTCCGCCGGGAGGGCCGGCCCTCCGAGGACGCGATCCTCACCTGCCGCCTGATCGACCGCCCGCTGCGCCCGTCCTTCAAGAAGGGCCTGCGCAACGAGATCCAGATCGTCGAGACGATCATGGCGCTCAACCCCGATCACCTCTACGACGTGATCGCGATCAACGCCGCCTCCTGCTCCACGCAGCTCGCCGGCCTGCCCTTCTCCGGCCCCATCGGCGGCACCCGTGTCGCGCTGATCAAGGGCCAGTGGGTCGCGTTCCCGACGCACACCGAGCTCGAGGACGCCGTCTTCGACATGGTGGTCGCCGGCCGCGTCCTGGAGGACGGCGACGTCGCGATCATGATGGTCGAGGCCGAGGCCACCGAGAAGACGATCGAGCTCGTCAAGGGCGGCGCCGAGGCGCCGACCGAGGAGATCGTCGCCGCCGGTCTCGAGGCCGCGAAGCCGTTCATCAAGGTCCTGTGCAAGGCGCAGGCGGACCTCGCCGCCAAGGCCGCCAAGCCCGAGGGCGAGTTCCCGGTCTTCCTCGACTACGAGGACGACGTCTACGCCGCCCTGTCCGACGCGGTCAAGGACGAGCTCGCCCAGGCGCTCACCATCGCCGGCAAGCAGGAGCGCGAGACCGAGCTGGACCGCGTCAAGGCGGTCGCCGCCGAGAAGCTCCTCCCGGCCTTCGAGGGCCGCGAGAAGGAGATCTCCGCCGCGTACCGCTCGCTGACCAAGGCCTTGGTGCGCGAGCGCGTCATCAAGGACAAGGTCCGCATCGACGGCCGTGGCGTCACGGACATCCGTACGCTCGCCGCCGAGGTCGAGGCGATCCCGCGCGTGCACGGCTCGGCGCTGTTCGAGCGTGGCGAGACCCAGATCCTGGGCGTCACCACCCTGAACATGCTCCGCATGGAGCAGCAGCTGGACACCCTCTCCCCGGTGACCCGCAAGCGCTACATGCACAACTACAACTTCCCGCCGTACTCCACCGGTGAGACCGGCCGCGTCGGTTCCCCGAAGCGCCGCGAGATCGGCCACGGCGCGCTCGCCGAGCGCGCTCTCGTGCCGGTGCTGCCGACGCGCGAGGAGTTCCCGTACGCGATCCGTCAGGTGTCCGAGGCCCTCGGCTCCAACGGCTCGACGTCCATGGGCTCGGTCTGCGCCTCCACCATGTCGCTGCTGAACGCCGGTGTGCCGCTGAAGGCCCCCGTCGCCGGTATCGCCATGGGTCTGATCTCCCAGGAGATCGACGGCGAGACCCACTACGTCACCCTCACCGACATCCTCGGTGCGGAGGACGCCTTCGGTGACATGGACTTCAAGGTCGCCGGCACCAAGGAGTTCGTCACCGCCCTCCAGCTCGACACCAAGCTGGACGGCATCCCGGCCTCCGTCCTGGCCGCGGCCCTCAAGCAGGCACGCGACGCCCGCCTCCACATCCTCGACGTGATGATGGAAGCGATCGACACCCCGGACGAGATGTCCCCGAACGCCCCGCGGATCATCACCGTCAAGATCCCCGTGGACAAGATCGGCGAGGTCATCGGCCCCAAGGGCAAGATGATCAACCAGATCCAGGAGGACACCGGCGCCGAGATCACGATCGAGGACGACGGCACCATCTACATCGGTGCCGCCGACGGCCCGGCCGCCGAGGCCGCCCGCGCCACGATCAACGGCATCGCCAACCCGACCATGCCGGAGGTCGGCGAGCGCTACCTGGGCACCGTCGTCAAGACGACCACCTTCGGTGCGTTCGTGTCCCTGCTCCCGGGCAAGGACGGTCTGCTGCACATCTCGCAGATCCGCAAGCTCGCCGGCGGCAAGCGCGTGGAGAACGTCGAGGACGTCGTCGCCGTGGGCTCGAAGGTCCAGGTCGAGATCGCCGAGATCGACTCGCGCGGCAAGCTCTCCCTGATCCCCGTGATCGAGGGCGGCGAAGAGAGCGACGAGAACAAGGACGACACCGACAAGTGACGTCCCGTAGTTCCAGGACGACGGCCCGCACCTCCTCGGAGGCGCGGGCCGTCGCCCGTACCCAAACCCTGCTCAAGGGCAAGGACGGCATCGGCACGGTCCGGCGCACCACCCTGCCCGGCGGCCTGCGCGTCGTCACCGAGACGCTGCCGTCCGTACGCTCCGCCACCTTCGGGATCTGGGCGAACGTCGGCTCACGTGACGAGACGCCGTCACTCGGCGGCGCCACCCACTACCTCGAGCACCTCCTGTTCAAGGGCACGAGCCGGCGTTCCGCCCTCGACATCTCCGCCGCCATCGACGCGGTGGGCGGCGAGATGAACGCCTTCACGGCCAAGGAGTACACCTGCTACTACGCGCGGGTGCTCGACACGGACCTGCCGCTCGCCATCGACGTCGTGTGCGACATGCTCACGGGCTCGCTCATCCTCGAAGAGGACGTCGACATCGAGCGCGGCGCGATCCTCGAAGAGATCGCGATGACCGAGGACGACCCGGGCGACTGCGTGCACGACCTGTTCGCGCACACCATGTTCGGTGACTCCCCGCTCGGCCGGCCGGTCCTCGGCACCGTCGACACCGTCAACGCGCTCACGGCGGACCGCATCCGGCGCTTCTACAAGAAGCACTACGACCCCACCCACCTGATCGTCGCCGCCGCGGGCAACGTCGACCACGCCACGGTCGTACGCCAGGTCCGTGGCGCCTTCGAGAGGGCCGGCGCCCTCTCCCGTACGGACGCGGTCCCCACGCCGCCCCGCGACGGAAGCCGCGCCCTGCGCACCGCCGGCCGGGTCGAGCACCTGAACCGCAGGACCGAGCAGGCCCACGTCGTCCTCGGCATGCCGGGCCTCGCCCGCACCGACGACCGCCGCTGGGCCCTCGGCGTCCTGAACACCGCGCTCGGCGGCGGCATGTCCTCGCGCCTCTTCCAGGAGGTCCGCGAGAAGCGCGGCCTGGCCTACAGCGTGTACTCGTACACGTCGGGCTTCGCCGACACGGGACTGTTCGGTGTCTACGCGGGCTGCCGGCCGAGCCAGATCCACGACGTCCTCAAGATCTGCCGGGACGAACTCGACCGGGTCGCGGTGGAGGGCCTGTCCGACGAGGAGATCGGCCGCGCCATCGGGCAGCTCGCCGGTTCGACGGTCCTCGGCCTGGAGGACACGGGCGCGCTCATGAACCGCATCGGCAAGAGCGAGCTGTGCTGGGGTTCCCAGATGTCGGTCGACGAGATGCTCGCCCGGATATCGGCCGTCACCCCCGACGAGGTGCGGGCGGTGGCCGGTGACATCCTGGGGCAGCGTCCGTCGCTGTCGGTCATCGGCCCGCTCAAGGACAAGCAGGCGGACCGCCTGCACGAAGCGGTCTCGTAATCCCCTGAAGGAAGAGTGCAATGAGCAAGCTGCGCGTGGCTGTTCTCGGTGCCAAGGGCCGTATCGGCTCCGAGGCCGTACGAGCCGTCGAGGCGGCCGACGACATGGAGCTGGTCGCGGCCCTTGGCCGCGGTGACACGCTGGAGACCCTCGTGGAATCCGGTGCGCAGGTCGTGGTCGAACTGACCACCCCCGACTCCGTGATGGGCAACCTCGACTTCTGCGTACGCCACGGCATGCACGCGGTCGTCGGCACCACCGGATGGACCGACGACCGCCTCGCGCAGCTGAACACCTGGCTCGCCGCCTCCCCGGAGACCGGCGTGCTCATCGCACCCAACTTCTCCATCGGCGCGGTGCTCACCATGAAGTTCGCGGAGCAGGCGGCGCGCTTCTTCGAGTCCGTCGAGGTCGTCGAGCTGCACCACCCGAACAAGGCCGACGCCCCGTCCGGCACCGCCACCCGCACCGCCCAGCTGATCGCCGCGGCCCGTGCCGAGGCCGGCTGCGCCCCGCAGCCCGATGCCACCGTCACCGCCCTCAACGGCGCCCGCGGCGCCGATGTCGACGGTGTTCCGGTGCACGCGGTCCGCCTGCGCGGCCTCCTGGCCCACCAGGAGGTGCTGCTCGGCGGCGAGGGCGAGACGCTGACCATCCGGCACGACTCGCTGCACCACAGCAGCTTCATGCCCGGCATCCTGCTCGGCGTCCGCCGCGTGGTGTCCGCCCCCGGCCTCACCTTCGGGCTGGAAAACTTCCTCGACCTGGCCTGACCGGGACCTCGGATGCGCGCAAAGATCACGTACTTCGTCACGGCAGCCGTCCTGGTCGTCTACTTCGTCTTGGTCGGCAGCCGGGGCCTGATGCTGATCCGGCAGGGCACCGCGCTCACCGTCACCTTCGGTGTCGCGGTGCTGATCCTGCCGGTGATCGGCCTGTGGTTCCTGTGGAAGAACACCCGGTTCGTCACGAGGGCCAATCAGCTCGCGGCCGAACTGGACGCCGAGGGCGGCCTGCCGGTCGACGAGCTGGTGCGTACGCCGCGCGGCCGTATCGACCGGGACTCCGCCGACGCGGTGTTCGCCCGGCGACGGGCGGAGACGGAGGACTCGCCGGACGACTGGCGCTGCTGGTTCCGCCTCGCCGTCGCGTACCACGACGCGCGCGACACCCCGCGCGCCCGCAAGGCCATGCAGCGCGCGATCGCCCTGCACGACGGCAAGCCCGTCACCGACTGACGGCGCCCGTCACCCTCTGACGGCCGGGCGGCTGACGGCCCGAGGCCCCTGGGCGCGCGGGCCCCGCCACTGTCAGGCGGTGCGGTACTCGGCGCCCCACGCCTCGATGCTGTCCGCGGCCCGGTCGAAGGCCTCGAGCCGCGACAGGAAGTCGCCGTCGTGATCGGTGAGCAGGGCGAGCCGCGCACCGCCCCGGTGCTCGAGCATCAGCGCCTGCCCCTGCACGGTCCTCGGCATCCCGAGCCAGCGCACCGGCTGCTGCACGGTACGCAGCGCGGTGGTGCGGTTCCAGGGGACCGTGGTGGTCGAGAAGAACGCCACGCGCCGTATGCCGTGCCGGCTCACCCACGTACCGATGCGCAGCAGTCGCAGCGCGGTGACGATCACAGCGGCGCCGAGGACCATGCACACGGCGGCCCCGGAGAGCGCGCCCGCGAACGCGATGATCATCCCGGCGATGAGCACGAACGAGGCGAACAGCAGCAGTAGCGCCGCGGCCCCCACCCGCCACGGACCCGGGCGGTAGGGACGCCGCCAGCGGTCGTGGTCGTGGTCGTCGAAGGGCAGCGCGACATCGTCCGCTTGCACGTCGAAAGCGCGGTCGGCCGTCAGGAAGGGCAGGGGCACGACAGATCCTCACTCACCAGCACACTCGGTTGGGCTGTGCCCGGTGAGGCTATCGAGGCGGTCGGGGGACGACCACCCCCGGGGGCCAAGGGGGTGGTCGTCCCCCGACCGGTCATGCGGGTCAGCGCCCTTCCGATGCCTCGGACTTCTGCGAATGGGTGGGCGCCTGGTCCGATTCGAGCGCGGGCATCCCGAGCAGCAGGGACCCGACGAGACCGCCGACGATGGTGAGCCCGATCATCGCCCGCCCCAGCAGCTGGGACCTGGTCGGCCGCTCCCGGGGCGGGGGAGTGACGTTACTGCGGAAGGCGTCGGCCTCGGCGACGAACGAGAACGGGACGGCCTCTCGCCGGAACATCAGGGACTCTCCTTGAAAAATCGTGGGCTTGTGGGGTGGTGCCGGCTGCTCGTGCAGCCGCTGCTCATACAGACGAGCAACGCGGTCGTTCGGTGCCCGAATTCCCCGAATTGACCAGACGACACCTCCCCGCCCGCCGTTTCCGCGACTGTCGGTGGTCCGCCGTAGAGTGGGCGCCGCCCGAGCGATGCAACTGGAAGGACCCGCCGGTGAGCGACACCCCCGCAGAGAACGTCAAGCCCAGCTTCCGCAGCGATGTCACGGTCGAGCTGGTGAAGCACACCGCCGGTGACTCCGACGTGCTGTGGGCCGCCCGCGTCTCCACCGCGGGCGAGCAGTCCCTCGACGAGCTCTCGAAGGACCCCGAGCGCTCCAAGGGCCTCATCAACTACCTGATGAGGGACCGCCACGGCAGCCCCTTCGAGCACAACTCGATGACCTTCTTCATCAGCGCCCCGATCTTCGTCTTCCGCGAGTTCATGCGCCACCGCGTCGGCTGGTCGTACAACGAGGAGTCCGGCCGCTACCGCCGTCTGGAGCCGGTCTTCTACATCCCGGACGAGGAACGCAAGCTCGTCCAGGAAGGCCGCCCCGGGAAGTACGTGTTCGTCGAGGGCACCCAGGCGCAGCAGGAGCTCACCGGCCGGGTCATGTCGGACGCGTACCTCCACGCGTACGAGGCGTACCAGGAGATGCTCGACGCGGGCGTGGCGCGCGAGGTGGCCCGTTCGGTCCTGCCGGTCGGCCTCTACTCCTCGATGTACGCCACGTGCAATGCCCGCTCGCTCATGCACTTCCTCGGCCTGCGCACCCAGCACGACGACGCGAAGGTCCCGTCCTTCCCGCAGCGTGAGATCGAAATGGTCGGCGAGAAGATGGAGCAGCACTGGGCCAAGCTGATGCCGCTCACGTACGCCGCCTTCAATGCCAACGGGCGCGTCGCCCCCTGACGGCTGCCGCGGGCACAGATGTGCGGTCAGCCTGGCGAAGTGTCCGTATTGCGGCGTTTCGAGAAGTTCATCTAGGCTGATCAAACGGACCCGGCACTGCTTGAACCCCCGAGCAGGCAGTGCCGGGTTCCACATGCCACGTCGTACGTCACGTCCCCCGAGGGGACACCGGGCGCTGAGCAGCGAGTAGCGTGTTACCCATGGCTCCGATCTCCACTCCGCAGACCCCCTTCGGGCGGGTCCTCACCGCCATGGTCACGCCTTTCACGGCGGACGGCGCACTCGACATCGCAGGCGCGCAGCGACTGGCCGCCCACCTGGTGGACGCAGGCAACGACGGCCTGGTCATCAACGGCACCACCGGCGAGTCGCCCACCACCAGCGACGCGGAGAAAGACCAGCTCGTACGGGCCGTCCTGGAAGCGGTCGGAGACCGTGCCCACGTCGTCGCCGGCATCGGGACGAACGACACCCACCACTCCATCGAGCTCGCCCGCGCCGCCGAGCGCGCCGGCGCACACGGCCTGCTCGCCGTCACGCCGTACTACAACAAGCCTCCCCAGGAGGGCCTGTACCGGCACTTCTCGGCCATCGCCGACGCGACGGAACTGCCGGTCATGCTGTACGACATCCCCGGCCGCAGCGGCGTCCCGATCGACACCGAGACGATCGTCCGCCTCGCCGCGCACCCGCGCATCGTCGCCAACAAGGACGCCAAGGGCGACCTCGGCCGGGCCAGCTGGGCCATCGCCCGCAGCGGCCTCGCCTGGTACTCCGGCGACGACATGCTCAACCTGCCGCTCCTGTCCGTCGGCGCGGTCGGTTTCGTCTCCGTGGTCGGCCATGTCGTCACCCCGGAGCTGCGCGCCCTCCTCGACGCCCACCGCGGCGGCGACGTCGAGAAGGCGACGGAGATCCACCAGAAGCTGCTGCCGGTCTTCACCGGCATGTTCCGTACCCAGGGCGTGATCACCACCAAGGCGGCCCTGGCCCTCCAGGGCCTGCCCGCAGGCCCGCTGCGGCTGCCGCTCGTGGAGCTCTCGCCGGAGGAAACCGCACAGCTCAAGATCGACCTGGCCGCCGGCGGGGTACAGCTCTGAGCACGGACTTCACAACTGAATAGACGCAGTACCGGCCGACGTGATCGATGAGGTCGACACACCCGCGGAATCGGTGAGCCACGACCCCGATCGGACCGGCCGTCACACACACCAGCAAGTGGCATTGATGTCATGTACGCCACGTGCCCAGGCGGGCGCGTGGCGTGCATGGTGAGGAGAGTCTTTTGAGTCATCCGCATCCTGAACTCGGCGCGCCCCCGAAGCTGCCCAAGGGCGGCCTGCGCGTCACGCCCCTCGGCGGCCTCGGCGAGATCGGCCGGAACATGACGGTCTTCGAGTACGACGGCCGACTGCTCATCGTCGACTGCGGCGTCCTCTTCCCCGAGGAGGAGCAGCCCGGGATCGACCTGATCCTTCCGGATTTCACCACCATCCGGGACCGTCTCGACGACGTCGAAGGCATCGTGCTCACGCACGGCCACGAGGACCACATCGGCGGTGTCCCGTACCTGCTCCGGCTGAAGCCGGACATCCCGCTGATCGGCTCCAAGCTGACCCTCGCCCTCATCGAGGCCAAGCTCCAGGAGCACCGCATCCGCCCGTACACGCTCGAGGTGGCCGAGGGCAACCGAGAGCGCATCGGCCCCTTCGACTGCGAGTTCATCGCGGTCAACCACTCCATCCCCGACGCCCTGGCCGTCGCCATCCGCACACCCGCGGGCATGGCCGTGCACACCGGCGACTTCAAGATGGACCAGCTGCCGCTGGACCGTCGGCTCACCGACCTGCACGCCTTCGCGCGGCTCAGCGAGGAGGGCATCGACCTCCTGCTGTCGGACTCCACGAACGCCGAGGTCCCGGGCTTCGTCCCGCCCGAGCGCGACATCTCGAACGTCCTGCGCACGGTCTTCGCGAACGCCCAGAAGCGGATCATCGTCGCCAGCTTCGCGAGCCACGTCCACCGCATCCAGCAGATCCTCGACGCGGCGCACGAATACGGACGCAGGGTCGCCTTCGTCGGACGCTCGATGGTCCGGAACATGGGCATCGCCAGGGACCTGGGCTACCTGCGTGTCCCGGCCGGGCTCGTCGTGGACGTCAAGACGCTCGACGACCTGCCCGACCACGAGGTCGTGCTCGTCTGCACCGGTTCCCAGGGCGAGCCCATGGCGGCCCTGTCCCGGATGGCCAACCGCGACCACCAGATCCGCATCGTCCAGGGCGACACGGTGATCCTGGCGTCGTCGCTCATCCCGGGCAACGAGAACGCGGTCTACCGCGTGATCAACGGCCTGAGCCGCTGGGGCGCGAACGTGGTCCACAAGGGCAACGCCAAGGTCCACGTCTCGGGCCACGCCTCGGCCGGCGAGCTGCTGTACTTCTACAACATCTGCAAGCCGAAGAACCTGATGCCCGTCCACGGGGAGTGGCGCCACCTGCGCGCCAACGCCGAGCTGGGCGCGCTCACGGGTGTCCCGAAGGACCGCATCGTCATCGCCGAGGACGGCGTGGTCGTCGACCTGATCGACGGCAAGGCCAAGATCGTCGGCAAGGTCCAGGCCGGGTACGTGTACGTGGACGGCCTGTCGGTCGGCGACGTCACCGAGCCGGCGCTCAAGGACCGTCGCATCCTCGGTGAAGAGGGCATCATCTCGGTCTTCGTCGTCGTCGACAGCACGACGGGCAAGGTCGTGGGAGGCCCCAACATCCACGCGAGGGGCTCTGGCATCGACGACTCCGTGTTCATCGGCGTCGCGCCGAAGATCGAGGAGGCGATCGCCAAGGCGGCCGCCGACGGCGTCGCCGAGCCCCACCAACTGCAGCAACTGGTCCGCCGATCGGTCGGCAAGTGGGTGTCCGACACCTACCGCCGGCGCCCGATGATCCTGCCCGTCGTCGTCGAGGTCTGACGCCGGCGCACGTCGTCACTCCGGAGCGGGGCCCCCGATTTGCATCGGGGCGCTCCGCTCCAGTACGTTTACATCTCCGCCTGAACGGGACCCCAGCACACTCATGTGCGCATACCGGTGCCCGAAGGGGGCGGGGAATTCCGACTCAGAATCTCTGATAAAGTCGGGTCCGCCGGAAAGGGAAGCGCGAAAGCGAAGAACTGGAAAGCACCGAGGAAATCGGATCGGAAAGATCTGATAGAGTCGGAACGCAAGACCGAAGGGAAGCGCCCGGAGGAAAGCCCGAAAGGGTGAGTA
>NZ_JBSFUR010000031.1:0-69013 GCF_053591895.1 Streptomyces sp. NPDC002867
TTCCGCCGCGACGACCGGGACCGGGATCGTGACAGGGACCGCCAGGGCGGGGGGTTCCGTCGTGACGACCGGCGTGATGACCGTCGCGACGACCGTGGTGGTCGTCCCGGTGGCGGCGGCGGTTACGGCCGTCGTGACGACCGTCCCAGCGGTGGCTTCCGTCGCGACGACCGCGACCGCGATCGCCAGGGCGGCGGCTTCCGCGGTCCCCGCCGTGACGACCGCCGCGATGACCGGCGCGACGACCGTGGTGGCTACCGTGGCCGCGACGACCGCGGTGGCTACGGCCGGCGGGACGACCGGGACCGTTCGGACCGCGAGCCCATCAAGCGGCTGCCCATCCCCGAGGACGTCACGGGCGACGAGATCGACAAGGACGTGCGGCAGGAGCTGCAGAGCCTTCCGAAGGGTCTCGCCGAGGACGTCGCCAAGAACCTCGTCATGGTCGCGAACCTGATCGACGAGGACCCCGAGCGGGCTTATGCCTACTCCCGTGTGGCTCTGCGGCTCGCGTCCCGTGTCGCCGCCGTGCGCGAGGCCGCCGGCTTCGCCGCGTACGCGACGCAGAAGTACTCCGAGGCGCTGGCCGAGTTCCGGGCGGCGCGGCGGATGACCGGCACCGTGGAGCTGTGGCCCGTCATGGCCGACTGCGAGCGCGGTCTGGGCCGTCCGGAGCGGGCGCTGGCGATGGCCGGTGAGCCCGAGGTGCAGAAGCTGGACAAGGCCGGACAGGTCGAGATGCGGCTCGTCGCCGCCGGAGCCCGCAGGGACATGGGGCAGCTGGACGCCGCCATCGTGACCCTGCAGAGCCCCGAGCTGGCCTCGAACTCCGTGCAGCCCTGGACCGCGCGGCTGCGGTACGCGTACGCCGACGCGCTCCTGGCCGCCGGACGCGAGGGCGAGGCGCGCGAGTGGTTCGCCAAGGCGCTCGAGGCGGACAAGGACGGCGCCACCGACGCCTCCGACCGGCTCGCCGAGATCGACGGCGTCGAGTTCGTCGATGTGATGGACGACCTCGACGAGACCCCGGAGGACCTGGACCTCGACGACGAGGGCGGTGCCCCGGTGTCGGAGCGGGGGGCGGAGCCGGACGGCACCGGTGACGCCGCGCAGGCCGAGGCCGAGGGTGAGGACAAGTCCGCCGACTAGCGGACAGACGGTAGCGGCGAACAGGTGAGGGCGGTACCCCGGCCGGGTACCGCCCTCACCCGCGTGTGCGACCTCAGTCGAGTGCGAGGCTCCGCAGCACCAGGCCCGTCGCCGGCTTCGGGCCGAACGACGTCGACTTGCGCGGCATCGTGACGCCTTCGCGCGCGAGCTCGCGGACGACCTCTTCGGGTACCGGGTGCATCAACACGGCGGTGCCGCCGTCCCGTTCGGCCTGGGTGACCGCCGCCTGGGTGTCGTGGATATAGGTGATGTGGTCCGGGGTGTCGGGGATGCGCCAGATACGGTCCAGCATCGTCGCGTGGAGCACGGTCGCGTCCAGCGTGCGCCAGGCCTCCGGGCGGCCGCCGGGGACCGTGCCGGCGAGCAGCTCCGGATCGGGACGGTCGACGAGGTGGAAGCGGCCGTCACCGGCGAGCAGGAAGGCGTTGCCCTCGGCGGCCGCCTCGGCGAGCGTGCCGAGTGCCTGCTCCAGGGAGACGTCGAGGCCGCGGACGCGGAACGATCCGTCGAGTGCGGAAAGGGCGTCGGCGACCGGCAGCCGGCGCAGCAGCCGGTGGATCGCGCGGACCTGGAGCGGATAGCGGGCCGTGTCGATCAGCAGGACCAGGCCGTAGTTCCAGGGACCGGGCGAACCCGCGTGTTCGGCGCGCAGGCGCAGATACGTGGCCCAGCGGTGGTGTCCGTCGGCGATGAGGGCCTGATGGCGGCTCAGGTCGTTCCCGACCCGGGTGAGTTCCGCCGGGTCCGTGACCGACCACAGCCGGTGGCTGAAGCCGTCCTCGGTGGTGGTGGAGATGACCGGCGGGCCCAGTACGGTGCGCTCGATGACGGCACTGGTCCCGGAGCGTTCGCCGCCGCTGCGGTAGGCGAGGAGCAGGGGTTCCAGATTGGCCGCGGTGGTGCGCATCAGCGCGGCGCGGTCGGCGACGACCTCCGGCATCACGTCCTCGTGCGGCAGGACGACGCCGTCGGACGGTTCGGACAGGGCGAGCGCCCCGATGACGCCGCGCTGGAGGAGATCGCCCTTGCGCTGCTCGTACACGTACAGGGCGGGCTCCGGGTCGGCGGCCAGCACGCCCTCGGAGAGCCAGCGGGAAAGTGTCTCGGCGGCCTGCCGGTGACGGTCCTCGGGAGAGGCGGCCTGCGGCAGGATGAGGCGCACGATGTTGTGCGGATCCGCCGATTCGAGGTGGTGCAGGCCGTCGGGCCTGACGACCACGTCGTACGGCGGCGAGGTCACGGCGGCGAGGCTGCCCACCCGCTCGGGGACGTAGCGCAGTCCGCGGAACGGGATCAGGTGCAGGCCGCCATTGGCCGCAGGACCTTCGTTGTTCATCAGGGCATCGTATGCGTGCACGGGGGATGAGCGATGATCGGGGGAGCGGACCCGAGCGAGGAGCGAAACGGATGAGTCAGCAGGGCACGAACCGGCCGGACGGAAGCGCGGTCGCGCTGAGCGAGGCGTACGACACGGCCCTGCTCGACCTCGACGGGGTGGTGTACGCGGGCGGGGAGGCGATCGCCCACGCCGTCGAGTCGCTGGCGACGGCCCGCGCCGGCGGAATGCATCTCGCGTATGTGACGAACAATGCGCTGCGCACCCCGGACGCGGTGGCCGGGCATCTCACGGAGCTGGGCATCCCGACCGCCGCCGGGGACGTGATCACGTCCGCGCAGGCGGTGGCGCGGCTGATCTCCGAGCAGGTCCCCTCGGGTTCCCGGGTGCTGGTCGTCGGCGGCGAGGGGCTGCGGGTGGCGCTGCGTGAGCGCGGGCTCGAGCCGGTGGAGTCGGCGGAGGACGGGCCGGTGGCCGTTGTGCAGGGGTACGGCGGGCCGGATCTGGCGTGGGGGCGGTTCGCGGAGGCCTGTTACGCGATCGCGCGGAGCGTGCCGTGGTTCGCGTCCAACACCGACCTGACGATCCCCAGTGCCCGAGGCATCGCGCCGGGCAACGGTGCGGCGGTCGAGGTCGTGCGGATCGCGACGGGCGCCGAGCCGCAGATCGCGGGCAAGCCGCTGCCGCCGATGCACCGGGAGACGATTCTGCGGACCGGCGCCGAGCGGCCGCTGGTGGTCGGGGACCGTCTGGACACGGACATCGAGGGCGCGTTCAACGGCGGCGTGGACTCGCTGCTCGTCCTGACGGGGGTGACGGACGCGGCGCAGTTGCTGGCGGCCGTTCCGCAGCACCGGCCGACGTACGTGGACGCCGATCTGCGCGGGATGCTGACGCCGCAGCCCGAAGTGACCGAGGCGGACGGGGAGTTCCGCTGCGGGGGCTGGAGCGCGGCGGTGCGTGGCGACGAACTGGTGCTGGACGGCGAGGGGGCGCCGCTGGACGGCCTGCGGGCGCTGTGCGGGGCCGCGTGGACGTACGCGGGGGACGGCTCGTGCGCGCTGGACGCTGGGAAGGTGCTGGCCCGGCTGGAGTTGTAGCCCGGCGCCGGGCCGATCGAGGCGGGGCGACCGGCCTGGGGGCTCGGCGAGGAAGCCGCACGAACCGGTCGGAGTCCGCTATGCGAGGGTAGGCTAACCTAACCTGGTGTTGGTCGAGAGCCCCCCGAAACAGAGCGCGGAGCCGATACCCGCAGCCGAGAGCCCCAAGCGCCACGCCCTGCGTGCCGCCGGGCTGCTGGTGTCGGTCGTCATCCTGCTGCTGGTCTGCGTCGCGAGCATCGCCGTGGGCGCCAAGGCGATCCCGGTCGCCGACGTGTGGGACGGCCTGTTCCACAACACGGGCACCGGGAACGACGTCATCATCCGGGACGTACGCGTACCCCGGACGCTGCTCGGTCTGGCCGTCGGGGCCGCGCTCGGCCTGTCCGGCGCGGTCATGCAGGCCCTGACCCGCAACCCGCTGGCGGAACCGGGCCTGTTGGGCGTCAACGCGGGGGCGGCCGCCGCGGTCGTGTCGGCCATCAGCTTCCTCGGCGTCACTTCGCTCACGGGCTATGTCTGGTTCGCCTTCGCCGGGGCCGCGGTCGTCTCCGCCGCCGTGTACGTCCTCGGCGGCAGCCGCAGCGCCACCCCCGTACGGCTCGCGCTCGCCGGCACCGCGGCGACGGCCGCCCTGTACGGGTACATCAACGCCGTGCAACTGCTCGACTCGGCGGCGCTGGACCGGCTGCGGTTCTGGACCGTCGGCTCGCTGGCGTCGGCCGAGACGGGCACGGTCACGAAGGTCGTGCCGTTCGTCGCCGTGGGCGCGGTGCTGTCGCTGCTGATCGCCCGCCCGCTGAACGCCATGGAGATGGGCGACGACACCGCCCGGTCCCTGGGCGTCCGTCTGAACCGCACCCGCGTCCTCGCGATGCTCGCGGTCACCCTGCTGTGCGGGGCCGCGACGGCCGCGTGCGGGCCGATCATCTTCGTCGGGCTGATGATCCCGCACGTCGTACGGGCCGTCACCGGCCCCGACATGCGCTGGATCCTGCCGTACGCCGCGGTCCTCGCGCCCGTCCTGCTGCTGGGCGCGGACGTCGTCGGCCGGATCGCCGCGCGCCCCTCCGAGCTCCAGGTCGGCATCGTCACCGCGCTGATCGGCGGGCCCGTCTTCGTCCACCTGGTACGCCGCAAGAGGATGGCCCAGCTGTGAACAGCCCGGTGAAAGCGATACGCACACCTTCCGGAGGGTTCTCCGTCAGGGTGGATCCGCGGGCATCGGCCGTCGTCCTCGTGCTCGGGGCGGCCGCGGTGGCCTCGGCCGTCGTCCTCATCGGCAGCGGGGACTTCCCCATGTCGTTCCGCGACGTCGTCGACACCCTGCTCGGGAACGGCACCGCCGCGCAGGAGTTCATCGTCCGGGAGCTGCGGCTGCCGCGGGTGCTCGTCGCCGTCCTCGTCGGGGCGTCCCTCGCCCTCAGCGGCGCGATCTTCCAGTCGCTGTCCCGCAATCCGCTCGGCAGCCCCGATGTGATCGGTTTCGGCCAGGGGTCGACCGTCGGCGCGCTCGCCGTCATCGTGCTCTTCGGCGGGGAGTCGCTCGCCGTGTCCGGCGGAGCGGTCGCCGGCGGCCTCCTCACCGGCGTCCTCGTCTACCTCCTCGCGTGGAAGCGCGGCGTCCAGGGCTTCCGGCTGGTGCTCGTCGGCATCGGCGTCGCGGCCATGCTCACCGCGGTCATCCACTATCTGATCACCAAGGCCGACCTGGTCGACGCGACCCGCGCCACGCTCTGGATGACGGGCTCGCTCGACGGACGCGACTGGGCGCAGGTCCGGCCGCTGCTGATCATGTGCGCCGTGCTGCTGCCCGTGGTCCTGGCGTACGGGAGGCCGCTGCGGATGCTGGAGATGGGCGACGACGCGGCGTACGGGCTGGGCGTGCCCGTCGAGCGCACCCGGATCGTGCTGATGGGCTGCGGTGTGCTGTTCATCGCCGTGGCCACCGCTGCGGCGGGGCCGATCTCCTTCGTGGCGCTCAGCGCTCCCCAGCTGGCCCGCCGCCTGACCCGCTCGCCCGGCCCGAACCTCGCCGCGGCGGCCGTGACGGGCGCGGCGCTGCTGCTCGTGGCGGACTGGGCGGCCACGAACACCTTCACCGACCGCCAGTTGCCCGTGGGCGTGGTGACCGGTGTACTCGGCGGCTGCTACCTGCTCTGGCTGCTCGTCACCGAGCGCAGGGCCGACCGGATATGACGCCTGCTCTCGCCGCGCCGACCCCCATGTCCTCTCAGAAGTCCCCTCAGAACGCCGGGAGTACGACCACCATGCAGCGTCTCACCGCGGAATCGGTCACCCTCGCCTACGACCAGCGGGTCATCGCCGAGAACCTCTCGGTGGAGATTCCCGACCGGTCCTTCACGGTGATCGTCGGCCCGAACGCCTGCGGCAAGTCGACGCTGCTGCGTGCCCTGTCCCGGATGCTCAAGCCGTCCCAGGGCCGGGTGCTGCTGGACGGGCAGGCCATCCACTCCATGCCCGCCAAGAAGGTCGCCAAGACGCTCGGCCTGCTGCCACAGTCGTCGATCGCGCCCGACGGGATCACGGTCGCCGACCTCGTGGGCCGCGGGCGCTACCCGCACCAGGGCCTGCTGCGGCAGTGGTCGGCGGAGGACGAGCGGATCGTCCAGGAGTCGATGGCGGCGACGGGGGTCGGGGGGCTGGGCGACCGGTACGTCGACGAGCTGTCAGGCGGCCAGCGCCAGCGGGTGTGGATCGCGATGGCGCTGGCGCAGCAGACGCCGCTGCTGCTGCTCGACGAGCCGACGACGTACCTGGACATCCAGCACCAGCTGGAGGTGCTGGACCTGTGCGCGGAACTGCACGAGTCGCAGGGCCGCACGCTGGTCGCCGTGCTCCACGACCTGAACCAGGCGGCGCGCTACGCCACGCACCTGATCGCGCTGCGGGACGGGAAGGTGGTCGCGGAGGGGGCGCCGACGGAGGTGGTCACGGCGGAGCTGGTGGAGGAGGTCTTCCAGGTCAGGAGCCAGGTCATCGAGGACCCGGAGTCGGGGACGCCGCTGGTGGTACCGGTGGCGCGCAGGCGCGCGGCGACGGTGGCGTGAGGCGTCCGGGGTGGACCGCCGTGCGGGACGTCCCCCACCCCGCCTTCCCCCTACGGCCTGGCGGCCTGGGGAGGTTTCCCATCCCGAACCGGGGCTTCGCCCCGGGCCCCGGGCGCGCTCGGGCGGTTGCCCGACCCTGCGGCCTGCGGCCGTGGTTGCCGCCAGTTGCGGGGCTTCGCTCCGGACCCGTGCCGCTCTCGGGTGTGGCCCGAACCCACTGGGGCTTGGCGGCTGGGGGGCTTCGCCCCTACCCGTGCCGCTTTCGGCCGGTTGCCCGACCCTGCGGCCTGGCGGCCGTGGGGCTTCCCCAGACCCGTGCCGCCTCGGTCGGTGGTCTGTGAGTGCCCTGTGGCGGTGGGAGCCACTGACGGAGCCGGGCTGCGCCCCAGACCCCGTACCGCCTTCGGGTGGCGGCCCGAACCCGTCGTGGCTTGGCGCGCCGTGAGGCTTCGCCCCGGACCCGTGCCGCGCTTGGGCGGTGGCCTGACCCCCCGGCGGCCGTGGGAGACCCTGGTTCTGGAGCGGGGAACTTCCCGGCTCCCCTCGCACTCCGGGCGGTGGTCCGCACGCGTCTACGGCCTGGCGGCCTTGCGCCTGCCCCGCGTCCCCGCGGCCGGGGCGCAGCCCCTGGAGCGTGTCGCCCGGCGGAGCCCCCGGCCGTGGAGCAGTCCGGCTACAGCAGGGCGCGCAGGCGGAGGATGTCGCGGAAGCCCGCTTCCAGACGGACCCGGCCCGACGCCCATGCCCTCGCGAAGTTCAGGTCGCCGTCGACCATCGCCACCAGGTCGTCGCCCGCCATCGCCAGGCGGATCTGCGCCTTGTCCCGGGGCGGGCCCGTCAGCGTGTCCGTCACCTCGATCCGGCCGTCCCGCAGGCGGCCGGTGAACGTCGTGTCCAGGTCCGTGACGTGGCAGCTGAGGGAGCGGTCCAGCGCCGCCGCGCTGCGCACGTCGCCGTCCGCCGTCGCCAGGTTGTCCGAAAGCTTCTTGAGCGCGCCGAGGCACTCCTGCGTCGTGGCCATCGTGATCGACGGTACCGCAGGGCTTCGCGGTAGCGTCTGGGCATGAGCGACTCCATGCCCGCCCGGGAGGGGCCCGTACCCGGGCCGGAGCCGGCGCCCGACCCCGCCGCGCCCGCGCCGCTCGGCGTGCCGCGCGTGCCCACCGGCCACGCCGAGGTGGACGCCCTGCTGGAGAGACTGGCCGACGCCGACCACCTCGCTGCCGACGGACACCTGGAGGTGTACGAGGATGTACACCGGGGTCTGCGGGACGCGCTGACCGCGCTCGACACGCGCCCCCATGAACCGTCGCACAACCACAGGAGCTGAACCCACCGTGGCAGGAGTCGCCCGCCGCCGTCTCGACGCCGAGCTGGTACGCCGCAAGCTCGCGCGCTCGCGCGAGCACGCCGCCCAGCTGATCGCCGCCGGGCGGGTCAGCGTCGGCGGCAACACCGCGACCAAATCCGCCACCCAGGTCGAGACGAGCGCGGCGATCGTCGTCGCCGCCGACGACGACGACCCGGACTACGTGTCCCGTGGCGGCCACAAGCTGGCGGGAGCGCTGGCCGCCTTCGTACCGCTCGGCCTGAAGGTCGAGGGGCGGCGGGCGCTGGACGCGGGCGCGTCGACCGGCGGCTTCACCGACGTGCTGCTGCGCGCCGGCGCCGCGCACGTGGTCGCCGTGGACGTCGGCTACGGACAGCTCGCCTGGTCCCTGCAGAGCGATGAACGCGTGACCGTCAAGGACCGTACCAACGTCCGTGAAATGACGTTGGAGACGATCGACGGAGTGCCGGTGGACCTGGTGGTGGGCGATCTGTCCTTCATCCCGCTCGGGCTCGTGCTGCCGGCCATGGTCCGCTGCAGCGCGCCCGACGCGGATCTGGTCCTCATGGTCAAGCCCCAGTTCGAGGTGGGCAAGGAACGCCTCGGCAGCGGCGGCGTCGTGCGCAGCCCGGAACTGCGCGCCGAGGCCGTACGTTCTGTGGCCGAGCGGGCGGGGAAACTCGGCCTCGGCGTACGGGGGGTCACCGCCAGCCCGCTGCCCGGCCCGTCCGGGAACGTCGAATACTTTCTGTGGCTCCGGGCCGGAGCGCCCGAGCTCGATCCGGCGGACGTCGACCGAGCAGTGGCGGAGGGACCTCGTTGACCACGACAGCAGCGACCACGACATCAGCCAGAACCCGCGTACGCACCGTTTTCCTGCTCGCCCACACCGGCCGGCCCGCGGCGATCCGCAGCGCCGAACTCGTCGTCCAGGGCCTGCTGCGCAACGGCATCGACGTCCGGGTGCTGGAGGCCGAGGCGGCGGACCTGCCGCTGCCCGCGTCCGTCGAGACCGTGCCCGACGCGACGCCCGAAGTGCTCGACGGCTGCGAGCTGCTCATCGTGCTCGGCGGCGACGGGACGCTGCTGCGCGGCGCCGAGTTCGCCCGCGCCTCCGGCGTGCCGATGCTCGGCGTCAACCTGGGCCGCGTGGGCTTCCTCGCCGAGGCCGAGCGCGACGACCTCGACAAGGTGGTCGACCGCGTCGTCACCCGCGCCTACGAGGTCGAGGAGCGCATGACCCTCGACGTCGTCGTGCACAGCAATGGCGACATCGTGCACCGGGACTGGGCGCTGAACGAGGCCGCCGTCCAGAAGGTCTCGCCCGAGCGCATGCTCGAGGTCGTCCTGGAGATCGACGGACGTCCGGTGACCGGCTTCGGCTGCGACGGCATCGTCTGCGCGACCCCGACGGGCTCGACCGCGTACGCCTTCTCGGCCGGAGGACCGGTGGTCTGGCCCGAGGTCGAGGCGCTGCTGATGGTGCCGATCAGTGCGCACGCCCTGTTCGCGAAGCCGCTGGTGACCTCGCCGGACTCGACGCTCGCCGTCGAGGTCCAGCCGCACACCCCGCACGGGGTGCTCTGGTGCGACGGCCGCCGGACCGTGGAGCTGCCCTCGGGCGCTCGTGTCGTGGTCAGGCGAGGGGCCGTTCCGGTGCGGCTTGCCCGGCTGCACCACGCGTCGTTCACGGACCGGCTGGTGGCCAAGTTCGCGCTGCCGGTGTCGGGTTGGCGAGGCGCACCGCACTGAGCGCGCTCCGGCGTTGCCCGGGAGAGTGAATGCGTGGCCGGGGTCCGTCGCGCGGCGGCCACCGGACCTCGTAAGGTCGTGTCCGTGTTGGAGGAGATGCGGATACGGTCGCTCGGAGTCATCGACGACGCGGTTGTCGAGCTGTCGCCCGGTTTCACCGCGGTGACCGGCGAGACGGGCGCGGGCAAGACGATGGTCGTCACGAGCCTCGGGCTGCTGCTCGGCGGACGGGCCGACCCCGCCCTGGTGCGGATCGGCGCCAAGTCGGCGGTGGTGGAGGGGCGGATCAGGGTGTCCGCCGACGCCCCCGCCGCGCTGCGCGCCGAGGAGGCCGGGGCCGAGCTCGACGAGGGCACGCTGCTGATCAGCCGGACCGTTTCGGCGGAGGGGCGCTCGCGCGCCCACCTGGGCGGGCGTTCCGTGCCCGTCGGCATGCTCTCCGAGCTCGCCGACGAACTCGTCGCCGTCCACGGTCAGACCGACCAGCAGGGCCTGCTGCGCCCCGCGCGCCAGCGCGAGGCGCTCGACCGGTACGCGGGCGACGCCGTCACCGGCCCGCACGCCAAGTACGCGGCCGCCTATCGCCGGCTGCGCGCCGTCGCCGGCGAGCTGGACGAGCTGACCACACGTGCCCGCGAACGCGCCCAGGAAGCGGATCTGCTGCGGTTCGGACTCGACGAGATCGCGGCCGTGGAGCCGCGGCCCGGCGAGGACGTCGAGCTGGCGGCCGAGGCCGAGCGGCTCGGGCACGCCGAGGCCCTCGCCTCCGCCGCCTCCGTCGCGCACGCCGCCCTCGCGGGCAATCCCGAGGACCCAGAGGCTGTGGACGCGACCACCCTGGTCGCGGGTGCGGGACGGGCGCTGGACGCCGTACGGGCCCACGACCCGGCCCTGGCCGCGCTCGCGGACCGGATGGGAGAGATCTCCATCCTGCTCGGCGACGTGGCCGGCGAGCTCGCGGGGTACGCGGACAACCTCGACGCCGACCCGCTGCGACTGGCGGCGGTCGAGGAGCGGCGGGCGGCCCTGACCCAGCTGACACGCAAGTACGGCGAGGACATCGCGGCCGTGCTGACCTGGGCCGAGCAGGGCGCGGCCCGGCTCACCGAGCTCGACGGCGACGACGACAGGATCGGCGAGCTGGTCGCGGAGCGGGACGCGCTGCGCCGTGAACTCTCCGAGCTGGCGCAGACCTTGACGGACGCCCGTACGGAGGCCGCGGCCCGGTTCGCGGAGGCCGTCACCGAGGAGCTCGCCTCGCTCGCCATGCCGCACGCCCGGGTCTCGTTCGCCATCCGGCAGACGGACGATCCGGACGGCGTCGAGGTCGGCGGCCGGACGGTCGCGTACGGGCCGTACGGCGTGGACGAGGTCGAGCTGCTGCTCGCGCCGCACCCGGGGGCGCCGCCGCGGCCCATCGCCAAGGGCGCGTCCGGCGGTGAGCTCTCGCGGGTGATGCTCGCCGTCGAGGTCGTCTTCGCCGGCACCGACCCGGTGCCGACGTACCTCTTCGACGAGGTCGATGCGGGTGTGGGCGGCAAGGCGGCGGTCGAGATCGGGCGGCGCCTCGCGAAGCTGGCCAGGTCGGCCCAGGTGGTCGTGGTCACACACCTGCCGCAGGTGGCGGCGTTCGCGGACCGGCAGCTGCTGGTCGAGAAGACCAACGACGGCTCCGTGACCCGCTCCGGAGTCACCGTCCTGGAGGGCGAGGACCGCGTGCGCGAGCTGTCCCGGATGCTCGCGGGCCAGGAGGACTCGCAGACGGCGAGGGCGCACGCGGAGGAGCTGCTGGCGGCGGCCCGCGCCGACGGCTGACCCGGGATGCGTCCGCGTGCCCCCCGGTGCCCTGGGCACCGGGGCGGCGCGGCGGCGAACGCGCGTGATCATAGGGTGGGGCCCATGCGAGCAGGCCAGGACACCAGGAGCCCCGCCCGGACCACCGCCCTCCTCACCGCTTTCGGCGCCACGCGGTCGGTCACCGCGGCGCTGCGGCGGCGCGTGGCCCCCGGCTCCGCACGCTGGGAGCGCACGAACCACGCCGGACGCACCGTCGACCTGTTCGCCGGACCGGCCGTCGCCGTCGGGTCCGTGATCGGCGCCCTGCCCGCCCGCACGCAGGGCGCCGCGGCGATCGCCGTCGGCACGGCCGGGCTGTGCGGGGCCTACGACGACATCGCCGGCGCCGGCGACCCGCGGCGCGGCTTCCGGGCCCACCTGGGCGCCCTGCGCCAGGGCGAAGTGACCAGCGGGGCGGTCAAACTGTTCGGGATCGGCGCCGCCGGGCTCGTCGCCGGGGCGATGCTCAAGGAACGCCCGCTCGACAAGCTCCTCGCCGGGGTGGTGATCGCCGGCTCCGCGCACTTCGTCAACCTCGTCGACGTGGCACCGGGGCGTGCCGCCCCCGCCGTCATGGGGCTCGGCGCCCCCGGCCTGCTGCGCCGGGGAGCCGCCGGCGCGCTCGCCGCCGCGCCGGTCGGCGCCGCGGCCGCCGTCGTCACCGACGACCTCGGCGAGCGCACCATGCTCGGCGACACCGGCGCCCATGCGCTGGGCGCGGCGCTGGGTACGGCCGTCGTCGCGGGCAACGGCCGCGCAGGACTCCTCCTGCACGCGGCGGCCCTCGTCACGGCAGCGGTAAGGGGAGCCGACGTCAGCAGGATCGCGGCCGACTCACCTATGTGAGTGATCCCGTCACCGAGGACCCCATTCCGACACAGGCACGACATCAGGACGGTGCCGGAACGTCCGTACGGGCTGGCATCCTTGGCGCGTGACTGAGCTGCGTACGGTCCAGGTGCTGGGCGGCGGCAGTGCGGGCAGCAGCGCGCACGTCAGGTCGCTGGCCGCGGGGCTGGTGGCGCGGGGCGTGCGGGTGACGGTGTGCGCCCCCGCCGAACTCGATGACAAGTACGACTACTTGGGCGCCGGCGCGCACTTCGTGCCCGTGCCGCGCCGGAGCGATCCGCTGTCCGTCGGCGCGCTGCGCACGGCGTGCGCCGACGCGGACGTGGTGCATGCGCACGGGCTGCACGCCGCCGTGCGCTCCGCGCTCGCGCTGAGCGGGCAGCGCGTGCCGCTCGTCGTCACATGGCACACCCGCGGGCACGGTGAGGGCGCGCGGCGCCAGGTCCTGCGGCTCATCGAACGAAGGGCCGTAAGGGCGGCGGCCGTTGTGTTCGCCACCTGCTCCGAGCTCGTCGACCGGGCGCGCGAGCGCGGCGCCCGCGACGCCAGGCTCGCGCCGCTCGCGACGCCCCGCGCCTGCGTGCCGCTGGGCCGTCCGGACAAGAAGCGCGCGGAACTGGGCGTCGTGGAGCGGCCGTTGCTGGTCGCCGTCGGAAGCCTCGACGAACACCGCGGCTACGGGATGCTGCTGGACGCCGCCCGCCGGTGGCGTGCCCTGGACCCCGCGCCGCTGCTCCTGATCGCGGGGGAGGGGCCTCAGCGGGCCGCGCTCCAGCGGCGCATCGAGGACGAGGACCTGCCGGTGCGGCTGCTCGGCCGGTGCGACGACGCGGCCGAGATCCTCGCGGCCGCGGACGTCGCGGTCCTGTCCAGCCGCTGGGAGGCGCGCTCGGTGCTGGCGCAGGAGGCGCTGCGGCTGGGCGTCCCCCTGGTCGCGACGGCGGTCGGCGGCGTGCCCGAACTGGTCGGCGAGGCGGCGGTGCTGGTCCCGTACGGGGACGCGGACGCGCTGGCGTCGGCGGTGTCCGGACTGCTGACGGATCCGGCGCGCCGGGAGGAGCTGGCGCGGGCGGGGCGGGTGCAGGCGGGGGCGTGGCCGTCGGAGGACGACACGGTCGCGCAGATGCTGAGCGTGTACGACGAGGTGGCGGGCGGGGGATGAGGCGCGTGGGCGTTTTCCCGGGGCTTCGCCCCAGGCCCGTGTCGCGCTCCGCGCGGTGTCCCCGAGGCCGGCGCCGGGTGGGGGGTGCCGCTGCCCCGTTCTCCCCCTACGGCCTGGCGGCCGTGGGAGGTGCCCGCATCCCGTAACTGGGGCTCCGCCCCAGACCCGTGCCCTGCGCCCCGGCGGGCGCGGGCGTCGGGGCTGCGCCCTGCGGCCCCGTACCGCGCTCCGCGCGGTGTCCTCATCGCCGGACGGGCTGCCTATGCCGCTCGCGACCACAATTGGGCCTCCGCCCCAGACCCGTTGCCTTGCGCCCTGGCGGCGCGGGCGTCGGGCTGCGCCCCGCACCCGTACCGCGCTCCGCGCGGTGTCCTCAATCGCCGGACGGGCTGCATTAATCGTCGGACGGCTGCATTCAGCCCCGCCGGCGTTTGAGGCGCGGGGTTCGGGGCGCAGCTCCGACAGGCGCGTCGCACGCGGGGTGCCCCTGCCGAGGGGGCAAGGGGGCGGCGGCCCCCGGGTCAGGGGGCGTGGCGGCGGGCGCGGAGGGCCAGGCTCAGGGAGAGCACCGTCTCCGGGTCGTCCAGGTCCGTGCCCAGCAGCTCCCCGATCCGCGCCAGCCTGTTGTACAGCGTCTGCCGGTTGAGATGCAGTTCGCGCGCCGTCTCCGCCTTGCGGCCCGCGTGGGCCAGATACGTCTCCAGCGTCGGCAGCAGCGGCGGGCGCGACGTCGCGTCGTGCGCCCGCAGCGGGCCGATCGCGCGGTCCACGAACGCCGCCAGGTCCGGATGCTCGCGCAGTCGCCACAGCAGCAGGTCGATGTCCAGACGACGGGCGTCGTACCAGAGGCGGTCGCTCAGACCTCGGGCCGCCGTCGCGGTCTCCGCCGCGTGCCGCAGCCCCGCGCCCGCCGTGGCCCAGCCGCCCGCCACGCCCACCACGACAACCGGCGGATGCGCCGCCCTCCCGAGTCCCGCTCGTTCGACGCCCGTGCGCAGGGCGTCGGCGACCCGGCCCGCGACCGCCGTCCGGTCGGCTTCCGTCCGGAGGCCGACGAGGAGCGGGACGCGGCCCTCCACGGGGCGTACGCCGAGCAGGACCGGCACTCCGAGAGAGGCGAGCGCATCGGAGACGGCCCGGGCGAGCACGGCCCAGTTGCCCGTCGGCGTCAGCTCGGCGGCGAGCCGCATCACCACCGGCAGCAGCGGCCCCGAGCCCGGCTTGAAACCGAGCACGCGGGCCTGTGCCGGGGCGTCCTCGGGGGCGATGCGGCCCTCGGCGAGGTCGGTCAGGAAGTCGCCGCGGCCACGGGCCGCGAGCTCCTCCTCCTGGCGGGCCTGCATGAGGACGACCGCGAGCGATGCCGCCGCGCGCTCCGCGGCGATGCGGTGCACGGGCAGCAGCGGGGACGACACCGCCAGCAGCACCAGCCGGGCGCGCACCGCGGCCGTGCCCCGGCCGCCGCCCGGCACGTCCACCAGGACGGCGTTCGTCGGCGGCCCGTCCTGGCGCCCGCCGCGGAGCCCTTCCCACACCTGGAGCGGATCGGCGACGGCCGCCTCGTCGCCGGGGGTGTCCGCCGCGTACAGCAGTTGCCCGTCGGGTGTCTCCAGGAAGACCGGGTCGCCCGTGAACGAGGCGAGGATGCCGAGCACCTGGGGGACTCCGCCGCCGGCCAGCAGCGCCTCGGTGCACCGCCGGTTCACCTCTTCGGCCTGCCGCAGCAGCGCGTAGTGGCCGTTGACGATCTCGGTGTGGATCTCCTCCGTCACCGCCACGAACGGCACCTCGCGGTGCAGCTGCACCAGCGGCAGCCCCGCCGCGCGGGCCGTCTCGACGATCGTGGCGGGCAGGCGCGTGAACCGCGGCCCCAGCTCGACGACGAGCGCGGCGATCCCGCGTTCCGCGAGCCGGTTCACGAAGGCGCGCTGCTCGGCCGGTCTGGTGCCGAGTCCCAGGCCGGTCGTCAGCAGCAGCTCGCCGCCCTTGAGGAGCGAGGCGATGTTGGGCACCTCACCGGCGTGCACCCAGCGGACCGTGCGATCGAGCCGGTCGGCACCGGCCAGGACCTCCGGCAGCCCGCTGCGGAGGCCGGGCAGCTCCAGTGCCCGCTGCACGGTGATGCCGCCCTGCGTGTCCATGGCTGCGGACGCTACAGGGGCGGCACGACCAGGAACAACACGGATCAGCCTCCGTACGCGCCCGAGGCCGTCAGCCGCAGGGCGGTGTCGATCAGCGGAACGTGACTGAACGCCTGGGGGAAGTTGCCCACCTGCCGCTGCAGCCGCGGGTCCCACTCCTCGGCGAGCAGCCCGAGGTCGTTGCGCAGGGCCAGCAGCTTCTCGAACAGCTTGCGGGCCTCGTCGACCCGGCCGATCATCGCCAGGTCGTCGGCCATCCAGAACGAGCACGCGAGGAACGCGCCCTCGTCACCCGGCAGGCCGTCCACGCCCTCCTCCGCGCCCTCGGTCGGGTAGCGCAGGATGAAGCCGTCGGACGTCGACAGCTCGCGCTGGATCGCCTCGATCGTGCCGATGACCCGCTTGTCGTCGGGCGGCAGGAAGCCCATCTGCGGGATCAGCAGCAGGGAGGCGTCGAGTTCCTGCGAGCCGTACGACTGCGTGAAGGTGTTGCGTTCCTTGTCGTAGCCCTTCTCGCAGACGTCCCGGTGGATCTCGTCGCGCAGCTCGCGCCAGCGGTCCAGCGGTCCGTCGGCGTCGCCGGACTCGATGAGCTTGATGGTGCGGTCGACGGCGACCCAGGCCATCACCTTGGAGTGCACGAAGTGCCGGCGCGGGCCGCGGACCTCCCAGATGCCCTCGTCGGGCTGGTCCCAGTGCTTCTCCAGGTACTGGATCAGCTTGAGCTGGAGCAGCGAGGCGTAGTCGTTGCGCGCCAGGCCGGTCATGTGGGCGAGGTGCAGGGCCTCGGTGACCTCGCCGTAGACGTCGAGCTGGAGCTGGTGCGCGGCGCCGTTGCCGACCCGGACCGGGCTGCTGTTCTCGTAGCCCGGCAGCCAGTCCAACTCGGCCTCGCCAAGCTCCCGTTCGCCCGCGATTCCGTACATGATCTGCAGGTTCTCGGGGTCGCCGGCGACCGCGCGCAGCAGCCACTCGCGCCAGGCGCGGGCCTCCTCGCGGTATCCGGTGCGCAGCAGCGACGACAGGGTGATCGCCGCGTCGCGCAGCCAGGTGTAGCGGTAGTCCCAGTTCCGTACGCCGCCGATGTCCTCGGGGAGCGACGTCGTCGGCGCGGCGACGATCCCGCCGGTCGGCGCGTACGTCAGGGCCTTCAGCGTGATCAGGGAGCGGACGACGGCCTCGCGGTAGGGGCCGTGGTAGGTGCAGTGATCGACCCATTCGCGCCAGAAGTCGACGGTGGCGTCCAGAGAGCCCTCGGGGTCCGGCAGGGCCGGCTGCTCCCTGTGCGAGGGCTGCCAGCTGATCGTGAACGTGATCCGCTCGCCGGGGGAGACCGTGAAGTCCGAGTAGGTGGTCAGGTCCTTGCCGTACGTCTCCGCGTCGGTGTCCAGCCAGACGGAGTCGGGCCCGGCGACGGCGACCGTACGGTTGTCGATCTTGTGCACCCACGGCACCACGCGCCCGTAGCTGAACCGCATGCGCAGCTCGGAGCGCATCGGCACCCGGCCGCTGACGCCCTCCACGATCCGGATCAGCTGGGGCGCACCGTCACGAGGCGGCATGAAATCGGTCACGCGGACCGTGCCGCGGGGCGTGTCGTACTCCGACTCGAGGATCAGCGAGTCGCCGCGGTAGCGGCGGCGGTCGGCGGCCGGCGGCGCGTCGTTCACGCTGTACGCCGGCCCGAGCCGCCAGAATCCGTGTTCCTCGGTGCCGAGGATCCCGGCGAAGATGGCATGCGAGTCGAAGCGGGGCAGGCACAGCCAGTCGACCGTGCCGTCCCGGCAGACCAGAGCTGCGGTCTGCATGTCTCCGATGAGTGCGTAATCCTCGATGCGCCCGGCCACGTGCATCTCCAGTCGAACGGCCACGTCCGCCCCGCGGGGCGCTTACTGCAGTCAAGGGTCGTTGACGAGCCGCGGCGACCCCAAACACCACAGTGGCACCGTCGCCACCCGCATGGTGTGGGGGTGCCGGATTTTCCGGGTGACGGGGCTCCGTGGTGCCGGTCGACCGGCCCGGCTCGGCAGCGAGTGTCCGAGCAGGATACGACGCACGCACGTGATGCGCGCAGGTGTCCGGACAACATGACTGCGCCGAACGGGCGAGCGGCGGGCGGGCGGCGGTGAACGGTCCGTACGCGTCCCGGGCGCGTCGGCGGGTGTGGCCGGAAGCGGCCGTGGCCCGTCGCTGATACCCTGGTACCCCGTGGACCGGTGGCCGTCCCGATACGAGAAGGCCCCGAAACCGCAGCGACGGCACCCCCGAATCCGGGTCGGACGCCGGCACGCACCCCACCTCGCGACCACGGGAGCCCCCTCTTGGCGATGCCGCCCAAATCCATGACGACCAAGCACATCTTCGTCACCGGGGGTGTCGCCTCCTCCCTCGGCAAGGGCCTCACGGCCTCCAGCCTGGGCGCGCTGCTCAAGGCACGGGGCCTGCGGGTCACCATGCAGAAGCTCGACCCGTACCTGAACGTCGACCCGGGCACCATGAACCCGTTCCAGCACGGTGAGGTGTTCGTCACCAACGACGGCGCCGAGACCGACCTGGACATCGGCCACTACGAGCGCTTCCTCGACGTCGACCTCGACGGCTCGGCCAACGTCACCACCGGCCAGGTCTACTCGCAGGTCATCGCCAAGGAGCGGCGCGGCGAGTACCTCGGCGACACCGTGCAGGTCATCCCGCACATCACCAACGAGATCAAGTCGCGCATCCGCCGCATGGCCACCGACGACGTCGACGTGGTGATCACCGAGGTCGGCGGCACCGTCGGCGACATCGAGTCGCTGCCGTTCCTGGAGACCGTCCGCCAGGTCCGCCACGAGGTCGGCCGGGACAACGTCTTCGTGGTGCACATCTCGCTGCTGCCCTACATCGGCCCGTCCGGCGAGCTGAAGACCAAGCCGACGCAGCACTCGGTCGCCGCCCTGCGCAACATCGGTATCCAGCCGGACGCGATCGTGCTGCGCGCGGACCGTGACGTGCCGACCGCGATCAAGCGCAAGATCTCGCTCATGTGCGACGTCGACGAGGCCGCGGTCGTCGCCGCCATCGACGCCAAGTCGATCTACGACATTCCGAAGGTGCTGCACACCGAGGGCCTGGACGCGTACGTCGTGCGCAAGCTGGACCTGCCGTTCCGCGACGTCGACTGGACCACGTGGGACGACCTGCTGGACCGTGTCCACAACCCCGACCACGAGGTCACCGTCGCGCTGGTGGGCAAGTACATCGACCTGCCCGACGCCTATCTGTCGGTCACCGAGGCGATGCGCGCCGGCGGCTTCGCGAACAAGGCCCGCGTCAAGGTCAAGTGGGTCACCTCCGACGACTGCAAGACGCAGGCGGGTGCGCAGAAGCAGCTCGGCGACGTCGACGCGATCGTCATTCCCGGCGGCTTCGGCGAGCGCGGTGTCGACGGCAAGGTCGGCGCCATCCGCTGGGCCCGCGAGAACAAGGTCCCGCTGCTCGGTCTGTGCCTGGGCCTGCAGTGCATCGTGATCGACGCCGCGCGCAACCTGGCCGAGATCCCCGACGCGAACTCCACCGAGTTCGACGCGGCCACCGCGCACCCGGTGATCTCCACCATGGAGGAGCAGCTGGCGTACGTGGAGGGCGCGGGCGACCTGGGCGGCACCATGCGGCTCGGCCTCTACCCGGCCAAGCTCGCCGAGGGCTCGATCGTGCGCGAGGTCTACGCGGACCAGCCGTACGTCGAGGAGCGCCACCGCCACCGCTACGAGGTGAACAACGCCTACCGCGCGGAGCTGGAGAAGAAGGCGGGCATCCTCTTCTCGGGCACGTCCCCCGACAACAAGCTCGTCGAGTACGTCGAGTACCCGCGCGAGGTGCACCCCTACCTGGTCGCCACCCAGGCGCACCCCGAGCTGCGCTCGCGCCCCACCCGTCCGCACCCGCTGTTCGCCGGTCTGGTGAAGGCGGCCGTGGAGCGGCAGCAGGCCGCGCGCACGTCGGGCGCGTAACCGCAGGCGATACGGTTGACCGGGGTACGGACCTTGCGGGTCCGTGCCCCGGTTTCCGTTTGTGCGTGGTGGAAGGACGCTTTTGATGACGATCAAGGACACGCCCGAGGTGTGGCGGATCACCGCGACCGAGACGCCGTTCCGGGGCAACAAGACGAGCGTCCGCACCGACGACGTGGTCATGCCCGACGGATCGGTCGTCAAGCGGGACTACCAGGTCCACCCGGGATCGGTCGCCGTCCTCGCCCTCGACGACGAGGGGCGGGTGCTGGTGCTGCGCCAGTACCGGCACCCCGTGCGCCACAAGCTGTGGGAGATCCCGGCCGGCCTGCTGGACGTGCCCGGCGAGAACCCGCTGCACGCGGCCCAGCGGGAGCTGTACGAGGAGGCCCATGTCAAGGCCGAGGACTGGCGCGTGCTGACCGACGTCTACACCACCCCGGGCGGTTGCGACGAGGCCGTGCGGATCTTCCTGGCGCGCGACCTGTCGGCGGCGGACGGTGAACGCTTCGAGGTCGCCGAGGAGGAGGCGGACATGGAGCTGGCACGGGTGCCGCTGGAGGAACTGGTCCGCGGGGTGCTCGCCGGGGACCTGCACAACACGTGCCTGGTCGTCGGTGTCCTGTCGGTGGTGGCGGCGCGCGCGGGCGAGGGCTTCGACGCGCTGCGCGAGGCACAGGCCCCGTGGCCGGCCCGCCCGTTCGAGGCGTGACGCGGTCTCCGTACCGGCCGGGCCGGGGCTGACGGGTACTCAACCCCACCAATATGAAGATCCGTTGATCCGATCGAGCGATCGCGGCGTCGTCCCCGGCCGCTCCGCACGGTTCGTCGCAGAGCGTGAACTACGCTCGAACCGCCCGTGCGGAGCCCCGGCGGGCTCGGCTCGTGCGCGGACGGACTGGAGCGTGACCCGTGACGGACCAGGCGCTGGACTTGGGCGGCCCCGACCGGGCGGATGCCGTTCGCTCCGGCCGCGGTGACCGGTTCTTCGGCCGCCAGCGGGAACTGAAGTCACTGCACGCCGACATCGAACACGCCGGACTCGACACCCTCGCGGGCCGCAAGGCCGCCCGTGCCCGCGTCCTCCTCATCGCCGGGCGGCCCGGTTCCGGGCGCACCGCGCTCGCCGAGGAGCTCGCCCGGCAGCTCGCGGACCGGTACCCGGACGGCGTTCTGCGGGTCCGGCTGGCCGAGCCCGGCGGCCGGCCCGTACCCCTCGAGGAAGCCGCCCGGCACCTGCTCGGGGACCTCGGCATCGCCTCGCCGCCCGGCGCCGGTGACGACGAACTGACCGAGCTGGTCCGCGACGCCCTCGCCGTACGCCGTGCGCTGCTCCTCGTCGACGAGGCCCACGACGCCGAGCACGTCGACCTGCTGCTGCCCGACAACCCCGACTGCCTGGTCGTCGCCGTCTCCGACGGGCCGCTCACCGGCATCCCCGGCGTGCGCCCCTGCACCGTCGGCGGCATGGACGCCAAGGCCGCCATCGAGCTGCTCACCGCCTTCACCGGCGAGGTCCGCATCACGGTGGACCCGCAGGCCGCCGAGGCGGTCGCCGAGGAGTGCGGCGGGCAGCCCGCCGCACTGGTCCTGGTCGGCGGCTGGCTGGCCGCCCGGCCCAGGGCGTCGGTCGCCGACGCCGCCAAGCGGCTGCGGGCCCTGCCGGACGACGGCGAGCAGCCGCGCGGCGTACGGCCGCTGGCCCGCGCGTTCCGCCTGGTCTACGAGTCCCTGCCGCAGCCCGCCGCGCGGATACTGCGCCTGCTCGCCCTGGCCCCCGCCGGTTTCGCCGACGCCCACACCGCCTCCGCCCTGGCCGGCTGCTCGGTGGCCGCCGCCCGGACCACCCTCGACGCTCTCGCCGAACTCGGTCTGCTGCGCACCGCCGGGGACGGCTTCGAGGTGCCCGGCTGCCTCGCCCCCCTGCTGCGCGCGCTGTACGAGGTCAGCGACCGGCCCGCCGAGGTGCAGCTCGCCAGGGCCCGCATGCTGGAGCGGACCGTACGCCGTCTCCAGGCGTGCCGCGCGGTCACCGAGCCCGAGGGGTCACCGGCCCGCAAGAAGCTGGCAGGCCTTCCCCGCGCGCTGCGTTTCACCTCCGTCGGCGAGGCCGACGCGTGGCTGCGGACGCACCGGCCCGCGCTGCTGGCCTCCGCGCGGCTCGCCGTCGACGACGGCGAGCTGGACACGCTGGCCCGCAGGCTGGTCGCGGCCCTGGTCAGAGCCCTTGCCGCGCACCAGGGCACGGAGGCCGCCGCGCCCGACCTGTACGGACTGCACCGGCTGGTGCTCGACGTCGCCGAGCGCCGCGGTCTGCACCGGGAGCAGGCCGCGGCGCTGCTGAACCTCGCCGACCTGGACGCCAGGACCGGCCGCACCGAGGACGCACTCGCCCGCTACCGGGCCGCGCTGGACGCGGGCCGGGTCGCGAATGACCCCTATGCGACCGGCCGCGCGATGGAATCCGTCGGCGGTGCCTACCAGGAGCTGGGGGACTGGCAGAGGGCGGCCGACTGGTACGGACGCGCGCTCGCGCAACGCCAGGCGCGCGGAGAGGAGGCCGACGCGGCACGGCTGTACGGACGCCTCGGCACGGCCCACACCTACGCGGGCCGCTACGGAGAGGCGCTGCGCAGCTGGCGGGCGGCGGTCGCCGGATATCGCAGGCTCGGCGACGTCCCGGCCCAGGCACGGGCGCTGAGCGAGGCGGCCCGGGTTCAGGAGTACGCGGGACGGCCGGAGGAGTCGCTGCACACCTGCCGCGAGGCCGTGGAATGGGCGCGGCGCGCCGGGGACGCACGCCTGCAGGCCGCGCTGCAGCTCAGGCTGGCCGACACGCTCGACCGTCTCGGTGATCCGGCCGCGGCGCGGCTGCACCGGCTCACTGCGGAAAGACTGCTTGGAACCGAGGCTTCCACCTACGAAATCCGTAGTGGTCTCGAAGAAGATTGATGCTTTGTAAGGCTAGACAGCGGGAAATCCTTCATTAGACTGGCTGCGCCACGTCTTCTCGTGGTGTGTCCCGGTGCGCGCTGTGTGCCTGGGTATCTATGGCATTGAACCGAAGCATCCCCTGAGCCAAGGACCGTGATCGACGTGAAGGTCGGTATCCCCCGCGAGGTCAAGAACAACGAGTTCCGGGTGGCCATCACCCCCGCCGGCGTGCACGAGCTCGTGCGCAACGGCCACCAGGTGTTCGTCGAGCAGAACGCCGGTGTCGGCTCCTCGATCACGGACGACGAGTACGTCGCCGCCGGTGCGCAGATCCTCCCCACCGCCGACGAGGTCTGGGCCACCGCCGACCTGCTGCTGAAGGTCAAGGAGCCCATCGCCGAGGAGTACCACCGCCTCCGCAAGGACCAGACCCTCTTCACCTACC
Source organism: Streptomyces sp. NPDC002867 (assembly GCF_053591895.1). Taxonomy (NCBI): domain Bacteria; kingdom Bacillati; phylum Actinomycetota; class Actinomycetes; order Kitasatosporales; family Streptomycetaceae; genus Streptomyces; species Streptomyces sp. NPDC002867. The sequence continues at coordinate 23,119 of NZ_JBSFUR010000031.1, forward strand.
TGCACCTCGCCGCGTCCCGTGAGTGCACGGACGCCCTTCTGGAGTCCGGCACCACCGCCATCGCGTACGAGACGGTGGAGACCGCGAACCGCGCGCTGCCGCTGCTCGCCCCGATGTCCGAGGTCGCGGGCCGTCTGGCCCCGCAGGTCGGCGCCTACCACCTGATGCGCTCGGCCGGCGGCCGCGGCGTGCTCCCCGGCGGCGTCCCCGGGACCCACGCCGGCAGGGCCGTGGTCATCGGCGGCGGCGTCTCCGGCTGGAACGCCACGCAGATCGCCGTCGGCATGGGCTTCCACGTCACCCTGCTCGACAGGGACATCAACAAGCTGCGCGAGGCCGACAGGATCTTCGGCACCAAGGTGCAGACGATCGTCTCCAACACCTACGAGCTGGAGAAGGCGGTCATCGAGGCCGACCTCGTCATCGGCGCCGTCCTCATCCCCGGCGCGAAGGCCCCGAAGCTGGTCACCAACGAGCTCGTCGCCAAGATGAAGCCCGGAAGTGTCCTTGTCGACATTGCAATCGACCAGGGCGGCTGCTTCGAGGACTCCCGTCCGACCACCCACGCCGAGCCGACCTTCCAGGTCCACAACTCGGTCTTCTACTGCGTCGCCAACATGCCCGGCGCGGTGCCCAACACCTCCACCTACGCGCTGACCAACGCCACGCTCCCGTACATCGTGTCGCTGGCCAACAACGGCTGGGTCGAGGCGCTCCGCCGCGACGCCGCGCTCGCCATGGGCCTCAACACCCATGACGGCAAGGTGGTTTACAAGGAGGTCGCCGAGGCGCACGGCCTCGAGAGCATCGAGCTGAGCGCGCTGCTCGGCTGACGAGTCAACCGACGTCGTCAACGTCACGCATCCGGCCGGACCTTGCCGCAAGGTCCGGCCGGACGCGTGTTCCGCCCCGGTTCGTCGCGCTCGCTCAACTCGCCTCGAACGTAACCCTTTAACCGTTTCGCCCGCCGACGAAACCTGTGCTCGGGAGCACGCGGAAAGGGCTCTGCGCTCTTGACAGCGGGGTGTTCGATTGCCGACACATCGGGCCGGGTCCGGCGGATTGTGTTGCTGCGGACCGGTGACACGCCATAGAGTCGCCAACCGTCGGCATGGTGCCACGCTGACCTATCGATATGTTTCCTGGTCACGTCCAAGGAGGTAAGACGACTTGTGAATGAGTCGATATTTACTCCCGGGGGTGGTCAACCAGGAACGGCTTCTGCGGGCCAGGACCCGTCGAACGGTTTCGAGGCTGTCGGCTCCGTCGCTGTCCGCCCCTTCGCGACGCACCAGCACACGACGCACATGACGACACCCCACACGATGAAGATGATGGACGGCCAACACGTGAACGCCATGGCCGGCAACGAGAGTGGCCGAGAGTCCACCCACTTCGCCGCCTACGAGGAAGTCCCCGAAGGGCACTTCTACGACCCCGACGCCGAGTACGAGCCCGATCCCGAGTACGCGGCCACCCTCGCGCCCGACGCTGCCCGTCAGCGCCGCGAGCGGATCGGCCCCACCGGGCGCCCCCTGCCGTACTTCCCGATCCCTGGCCCGCTGACCGATCACGGTCCCGCGAAGATCATCGCGATGTGCAACCAGAAGGGCGGCGTCGGCAAGACGACGTCGACCATCAACCTGGGCGCGGCACTCGCGGAGTACGGACGCCGGGTGCTGCTCGTCGACTTCGACCCGCAGGGCGCGCTGTCCGTGGGCCTCGGAGTCAATCCCATGGAGCTGGACCTGACGGTCTACAACCTCCTCATGGAACGCGGCATGTCCGCGGACGAGGTGCTGCTCAAGACCGCCGTGCCCAACATGGACCTGCTGCCGAGCAACATCGATCTCTCGGCCGCGGAAGTGCAGTTGGTGAGCGAGGTCGCGCGCGAGTCGACGCTGCAGCGTGCGCTGAAGCCGCTGATGTCCGACTACGACTACATCGTGATCGACTGTCAGCCCTCGCTGGGCCTGCTGACCGTCAACGCGCTCACGGCGGCTCACAAGGTGATCGTGCCGCTCGAGTGCGAGTTCTTCGCGCTGCGCGGTGTCGCGCTGCTGACCGAGACCATCGAGAAGGTCCAGGAGCGGCTCAATCCCGAGCTGGAGCTCGACGGCATCCTCGCCACGATGTACGACTCCCGGACCGTGCACAGCCGCGAGGTGCTGGCGCGTGTCGTCGAGGCCTTCGACGACCACGTCTACCACACGGTGATCGGCCGGACCGTGCGCTTCCCGGAGACCACGGTCGCCGGTGAGCCGATCACCACGTACGCGTCCAACTCCGTCGGTGCCGCCGCCTACCGCCAGCTCGCCAGGGAGGTGCTCGCCCGGTGTCACGCCGAGTGAGTCTGCCCGGGGCCGACGAGCTGTTCCGTACGACCGGGGGCACGGCGCTGCAGGCGTCGACCCCGCGCAGGCAGACGAACGGTGAGCCGCGGGTGCCGGCGCCGGCGGGGGAGAGCGACCCGGCGGCGGACGGCACACCGTCGTCCCGTTCGCAGGAGCACTCCGCGGCTGCCGAGGCGGAGGCTCCCGTCGAGGAACGCAGCCGGGGCACGGAGGCGGCGCCGGGCGCGGCCAAGGGCCGCCGGGCGCCGGCGGGCGAGGAGCCGACGGCCGGTGCGACGCGCCGACGTGGGCGCGGCGCCAACCGCCGGCCCAGTGGCCGTGAACGGCACGACGAGAAGATCACGGTCTACGTCTCGGCCGAGGAACTGATGGACCTGGAGCACGCGCGGCTCGTGCTGCGCGGCGAGCACGGCCTGGCCGTCGACCGCGGGCGCATCGTCCGCGAGGCGGTGGCGGTGGTGCTGGCCGACCTGGAGCAGCGCGGCGACGCGAGCATCCTCGTGCGGCGTCTGCGCGGACGCTGACGCGGTAGCCTGCGGGCCTGCCCGCCTGCGCCGCTCCCGTCCTGGACCACGATGCCCCCGACCGACGAAACGTCCCGCCCTTCGCGCCGCCGCGCGCTGGGCCGCGGCCCGGGCACGGGGACCGCGCCGCGTGACGCGGGCGAGCCCGAGGCTCCGGCCGGGGCTGATCCCGCGGGCGAGTCCCCGGCGTGTGCGCTGCGTGAGGTGGGGGAGCGTGCGGCGGGGGTTGTTTCCCCCACCCCGCCCCTTCCCGAAACCGGGGGCGAGCCCCCGGCCCCCCCGACGCGTGCGCCGCGCGCCGCGGGCGAGTTCGCGGATGAGGGCTCGGACCCGGAGGGCGTGGCTCCCAGCGGTGCCGGTGAGGCGGAGGGGCGCGACGGGGCGGTCAGGGAGGCGTCGGCCGAGGGGGGCGGTGACGGGCGGTTCACCGTGCGGTTGGCGAACTTCGAAGGGCCCTTCGACCTCCTCCTTCAGCTCATCGCCAAGCACAAGCTCGACGTCACCGAGGTCGCCCTCTCCAAGGTCACCGACGAGTTCATGGCGCACATCCGGGCCATGGGCGCCGACTGGGACCTCGATCAGACCACCGAGTTCCTCGTCGTCGCCGCGACGCTCCTCGACCTCAAGGCCGCCCGGCTGCTCCCCGCCGCCGAGGTGGAGGACGAGGCCGACCTCGCGCTGCTCGAAGCGCGCGACCTCCTGTTCGCGCGGCTGCTCCAGTACCGCGCGTACAAGCAGATCGCCGAGATCTTCGACCGCAGGCTCGACGACGAGGCCCGGCGTTTCCCACGGACCGTGGGGCTGGAGCCGCACCACGCGGAGCTGCTTCCCGACGTCGTCATCAGCATCGGGGCCGAGGGCTTCGCGAGGCTCGCCGTCAAAGCGATGCAGCCGAAGCCCAAGCCGCAGGTGTACGTCGACCACATCCACGCGCCCCTCGTCAGCGTCCGTGAGCAGGCCGAGGTGGTCGTCGCCCTGCTCAGGGAGCGCGGCAGAGCCACCTTCCGCGAGCTGACCGAGGGCGTCGACGACACCCTGACCGTCGTGGCGCGCTTCCTGGCGCTGCTGGAGCTGTACCGCGAGAAGGCCCTCGTCCTGGACCAGGAGGAGGCGCTCGGGGAGCTCATGGTCACGTGGGCGGCCGGGGACGGGGCCGCGGCGGTGACCGTCACCGACGAGTTCGACCAGGTTGTGGAGGAGAAGGAGTGAGCGACCTCAAGCCCGCGCTGGAGGCGGTCCTCATGGTCGTCGACGAGCCGGCCACCGAGGAGCACCTCGCGAAGGTGCTGGAGCAGCCCCGCAGGGCCGTCGCGGACGCCCTGAGGGAGCTCGCGGACGAGTACACGGTGCAGGGGCGCGGATTCGAGCTGCGGCTCGTCGCGGGCGGCTGGCGGTTCTACAGCCGCCCCGAGCACGCCGCGGCCGTCGAGCGCTTCGTCCTCGACGGCCAGCACGCCCGGCTCACGCAGGCCGCCCTGGAGACGCTCGCGGTCGTCGCGTACCGCCAGCCCGTCAGCCGTTCACGGGTCTCCGCGGTGCGCGGAGTGAACTGCGACGGCGTCATGCGCACCCTCCTCCAGCGGGGTCTGGTCGAGGAGGCGGGCACGGAACCCGAAACAGGTGCGATCCTGTACAGGACGACGAACTACTTTCTGGAGCGGATGGGCCTGCGCGGCCTGGACGAGCTCCCGGAGCTCGCGCCCTTCCTCCCCGAGGCGGACGCGATCGAGGCGGAGACGCAGGAAGGGCTCCCGTCGTTCGATCCGGATGCACCGGATCGTGAGGACGCAGACGACAAGACGGAACTTTGATGCGAAGCAGCAGCGGCAGGAACAGCAGCGGAAACAACGGCGGGAGCCGTGGTGGCAACAGCGGCAGCCGCGGCGGCAGCAGCGGCGGGCGCGGCAACCAGCGGGGTGCCGGCAACAACCGCGACGACAAGCAGGGCAGGCCCCGCAAGCCCCGTCCCGAGGAGCGCCGCTACGACGTGGGCACGCCTTCCGAGGGCCCGAAGAAGGGCCGCGGCGGCGCGGCCCGCGGCGGCGCCAAGGGCGGCCCGAAGCAGTCCCCCCAGCGCGGCGGCGGCCGCACCGCTCCCGCGCGCTCGCGCGAGTACGAGGCCCGCGCCGAGCAGCGCAACCGCGAGCGGTACGAGAACAAGCCGCAGATCAAGACCCCCAAGACCTTCGAGGACCAGGAGGGCGAGCGGCTGCAGAAGGTGCTCGCGCGCGCCGGCATGGGCTCCCGCCGTGCCTGCGAGGAGCTGATCGACGCGGGCCGTGTCGAGGTCAACGGCGAGATCGTGATCGAGCAGGGCGTCCGCGTCGACCCCGAGAAGGACGAGATCAAGGTCGACGGCCTGACCGTCGCGACCCAGTCGTACCTGTTCTTCGCGCTGAACAAGCCCGCCGGTGTCGTCTCCACGATGGAGGACCCGGACGGCCGGCAGTGCCTCGGCGACTACGTGACCAACCGTGAGACGCGGCTGTTCCACGTCGGCCGCCTCGACACGGAGACCGAGGGCATCATCCTGCTCACCAACCACGGCGAGCTGGCCCACCGTCTCACCCACCCCAAGTACGGCGTGAAGAAGACGTACCTCGCCGCCATTCAGGGCCCCCTGCCCCGCGAGGTCGGCAAGCGCCTCAAGGACGGCATCCAGCTCGAGGACGGCTACGCCCGGGCGGACCACTTCCGGGTCGTCGAGCAGACCGGCAAGAACTACCTGGTCGAGGTGGTCCTCCACGAGGGCCGCAAGCACATCGTGCGCCGCATGCTGGCCGAGGCGGGCTTCCCGGTGGAGAAGCTCGTGCGGACCGCCTTCGGCCCGATCACCCTCGGCGACCAGAAGTCGGGCTGGCTGCGCCGCCTGACCAACACCGAGGTCGGCATGCTGATGAAGGAAGTCGGTCTGTAACAGCGCAAACCGCCGCAAGAGCCCGCGACCGTTCTCGGTCGCGGGCTCTTGCCGTCTTGTGGCGCGTACCCGGAGCCGTTTATAGTCAACATGACTATTAAGGGGGGCGGGCATGAGTCTCGCGGACATCGTCGAACCGTTGCAGCAACCGCTGTTCACCGTGCTCGGCACGCCGGTGAGCTGGACCGAGTTCCTCGGGTTCGGCAGCGGCGCGCTCTGCGTCTGGCTCGTCGCCCGGCAGCACATCGCGAACTGGCCGATCGGCATCGCCAACAACGTCCTGTTCATCCTGCTGTTCTCCCAGGCGGGCCTGTACGCCGACGCCGGCCTGCAGGTCGTCTTCATCACCCTCGCCGTGTACGGCTGGTGGACCTGGACCCACGGGGGTGGACCAGGTTCCGGCACGCTGCCCGTGCGACGCACCACCCGCACCGAGTGGACGTGGCTGCTCGCGGCGGGGGTGGTGGGGACCCTCGCGCTGACACTCCTGCTCGACCGCGCCACCGACTCGACCGTCCCCTTCTGGGACGCGCTGACCACCGCCCTGTCCCTGATGGCGACCTACGGCCAGTGCCGCAAGCGCCTGGAGTCGTGGTGGCTGTGGATCGCGGCCGACGTCGTCTACATCCCGCTGTACGCCTACAAGGAGCTGTACCTGACCTCCCTGCTGTACGTCGGCTTCATGACGCTCTGCGTCATCGGCCTGCGCAACTGGTCGCGTGACGCGGTCATCGGGCAGCAGCGGGCCGCGGACGCCGCTCTCGGGACGCACTCAAGAAGGTAGGGCCGCATGAGCCGCTTCCGGCACGGACTCGTGCTCGGCAAGTTCTATCCGCCGCACGCCGGTCACCACCATCTCGTCCGCACCGCGGCCGGCCGCTGCGACCGGCTCACCGTGCTCGTGTGCGCCGCCTCCGTGGAGAGCGTCCCGCTGGCCGACCGCGTCGCCTGGATGCGCGAGGTGCACCCGGACGTGCGCGTCGTCGGGGCCGTGGACGACATCCCCGTGGACGTCACCGATCCCGCCGTCTGGGACGCCCACATGGCCGTCTTCCGCACCGCCGTCCCCGAGCCCGTGGACGCCGTCTTCACCTCGGAGGCGTACGGCGACGAACTCGGCCGCCGCTTCGGCGCCGCGTCCGTGTGCGTCGACCCCGACCGCCTCCGCCACCCCGTCTCCGGCACGGCCGTACGCAAGGACCCGGTCGGCTGCTGGGACTTCCTCGAGGCACCCGTGCGCGCCGCGTTCGCCCGCCGCGTGGTCGTCGTCGGCGCCGAGTCGACCGGCACCACGACCATGGCCGAGGCGCTCGCCGAGCACTACCGGGCGCGCGGCGGCGTATGGGCGCGGACCCGGTACGTACCCGAGTACGGGCGGGAGTTCAGTGAGCGCAAACTCGCCGCCCTGCGTGCCGTACGGCCCGGCGCCGACTGGCCGGACGTCGTGTTCGCCTCCGAGGAATTCCCGCTGATCGCCCGCCGCCAGGCGGAGCTGGAGGAGGAGGCCGCGCGCTCCGGCTCCCCGGTCCTCTTCTGCGACACCGACGCCTTCGCGACGACGATCTGGCACGAGCGGTACCTGGGCGAGCCCTACCCCGTCGCCCCGGAGCCGCGCACCCAGCACCTGTGGCTGCTCACCGACCACGAGAGCGTCGCCTTCGAGGACGACGGCCTGCGCGACGGGGAGCACCTGCGCCCCTGGATGACCGGCCGCTTCCGCGAGGAACTGGCCCGCACCGGCCGCCGTACCGTCGAGCTCACCGGACCGCACGAGCAGCGGCTCGCACGGGCCGTCGCCGCCGTGGACACGCTGATCGGCGAGGGCTGGCACCTCGCCGACCCTCTGCCGGAGCGGCGCTGATGCAGGGCTACGACCCGGGCGCCTTCCCGCCCTTCGCCGTCACCGTCGACCTCGCCGTCTTCACCGTCCGCGAGGGAGAGTTGCACGTCCTGCTCGTCGAACGGGGGCAGGAGCCCTACCGCGGCGCCTGGGCGCTGCCCGGGGGATTCCTCCTGCCCGACGAGTCCGCCGAGTCGGCCGCCCGCCGCGAACTGGCCGAGGAGACCGGCCTGTCCCGGCACACGGCGGCCGGACTGCACCTGGAACAGCTGCGCACCTACAGCGAACCGGACCGCGACCCGCGGATGCGCGTCGTCTCCGTCGCGTTCACCGCACTCGTACCGGGCCTGCCCGAACCGCGCGGCGGCGGCGACGCCGCCCGCGCCCGCTGGACACCCCTCGGCCGGGCCACACCGCTCGCCTTCGACCACGACCGCATCCTCGCCGACGCCCACGACCGGATCGGCGCCAAGCTCGAGTACACCTGCCTGGCCACGGCCTTCTGCCCCCCGCAGTTCACGCTCGGCGAACTGCAGCAGGTGTACGAGACGGTCTGGGGCGTCGAGCTCGACCGGCCCAACTTCCGGCGCAAGGTCCTCGCCACCCCCGGCTTCGTCGAGGCCGTCGAGGGCGGACCGCGCCGCACCGGCGGCCGGGGGAAGCCGGCCGCCCTCTACCGGGCGGGCACCGCCACCACGCTGCACCCACCACTCCTGCGACCGGAAGGACGGCAGCCATGACCACCGCCAAGCGGGCCGCCACGGGATCACTCGTCGGCCTGGCTCTCGGGGACGCGCTGGGCTTCCCCACCGAGTTCAATGACGTGCCCTCGATCCTGGCCAAGTGCGGCCCGTGGCGGGAGATGGCACTGCCGAAGCCCGCCGTCGTCACCGACGACACCCAGATGACGCTCGCGCTCGGCCGGGCCCTGCGCACCGCCACGGAGCGCGGGCCGCTGGTCGCCTCCCGTCTGCAGCGCCCCCTGCGCGAGGAGTTCGTCGACTGGTACCACTCGCCGGAGAACAACCGGGCCCCCGGCCGGACCTGCCTGGTGGCCTGCCGGAGACTGGACGGCGACGGCCCCTGGCAGGCGGCGAGCCAGATCGGCTCCAAGGGATGCGGCGCCAACATGCGCGTCGCGCCGATCGGCCTCGTACCCGGCCTTGACGAGGACCAGCGCGCGGGCGCCGCGCAACTGCAGTCCGGGCTCACGCACGGGCACCCCACGGCACTCGCGGCGAGCGACCTCACGGCGCGCGCGGTGCACCTGCTGGCGCAGGGCGCGGAGCCGACCGGCCTGGTCGGACAGCTGCGCTCGTACGCGTACGAGAACCGCGGCCGCTACCACGAGCGCTGGCTCGGCAACCTGTGGACGTACTCCCACGACCCGACACCCGAGGCCTTCATCGCCCGCGGCTGGGACGAGTGCCTGCAGATCCTGGAACGGCTGGCGGCCGCGCTGCGCTCCCCCGAGCCGGAGCTGGACCCGTGCCTGGCGACCGGCGACGGCTGGATCGCGGAGGAGGCGCTGGCGACATCGCTGCTGTGCTTCCTGATGTTCCCCGAGGATCCCCTGACGGCCCTGCGCCGCGCGGCCTGCACCAGGGGCGACTCGGACTCGCTCGCCTGCCTGGCGGGCGCCTTCGCGGGCGCGCAGCTGGGAGCGGACGCGTGGCCGGACGAGTGGGCGGAGCGGATCGAGTACGGGGAGGAGCTGCTGGCTCTGGGGGCGCTCTGGGACGCTTGATCCATGACCGATCAGCTCGACCTGACCGACCTCGCCACGGCCGTGCCGCCGCAGCGCGGCCACCTCGTCTTCGCCACGGTCTCCGGGGCGCACCTGTACGGATTCCCGTCCCGGTCACGCACGACCTGCGTCCTTCGGCGGGTGCGCCGCGGCACCGAGGGCGCACCGCTCGCGGGCGCCTTGGCCGCCCGACGGGCCGAAGAGACGCACTGACGCGCCGCCTCAGCCCGCCGATGCCTTCCGCACCCGCACCAGGAAGTCCTCCACCCGGGCGCGGTCCGGTTCCGGTGGGAGTGGGGTGGTGGGGGCCGCCGCGTCGGCCTCCTCGGACAGGCGGGTCATCCACGACTCGACCCGCTCCCACGGCACCTCGCCCCGCCTGACCTCCAGGAGCCGGTCGCGGTCGGCGCCGACGTCGATCACCAGCTCGCCGGTGCGCAGCAGGTCGCGGCAGCTGGTGAGCAGGCGGAGGAGGTGCATGGCGTGCTTCCAGCGGGGCGTGCCGTACTGCCGTACGTCCGCCTCCAGCTTTCTGCGCTGCCCGTCCGCGTATCGCACGAACGTCTCGTGCGCCCGGCGGGACAGGAACGCTCCGCGCAGGGAGAGCAGTTCGCGTCCCGTGTCGTCGGCGTGCTCGACGAGCGGGGAGTGCAGGCACTCCAGGATGTTCGGGTTGGCGCGCAGGGCCAGTTCGAGGAACCTCTCCAGCTCCCACGAGAACTGCTCCTCCGCCGGGCCCTCGACGTGCGTCGGCGGCTTGGCGAACCGCCAGTACAGCGCGGTCGGGGCCAGGAAGACCCCGCGGCGGTCCGTGTCGCTGGACTCCGTCGCCAGTCCGAACGCCCGCGACCCCATGACACAGGAGTAGATCGTGTGATCGCGGACGAGAGCCTCTGGAGTCATGCGCGCGAGGCTACGACACCGCGCCGGCGGTCACATGAGCAGGATGGAGTCCCCCTCGACGGTGATCTGCTTCGCCGGCAGCGGCCGCGTCGCCGGGCCCGCCGCGACCGAGGCGTCCTCGATGCGGAACTTGCTGTCGTGACAGGGGCAGTTGATGAGACCGTCGCTGACCGAGCCCACCGTGCACCGCTGATGCGTGCAGATCGCGGAGAACGCCTTGAACTGCCCGGCCGCCGGCTGCGTCACCACGACCTCCTGCTCCTTGAAGACGGTTCCGCCGCCGACCGGGATGTCCGCCGTCCTGGCCAGTTCCTCGCCGGACGGCGCCGAAGCCTGCGCGTTGTCCGTCGGTGTCGAGGCCCCCTCCGTGGGGGCCTCGGTCGTGGATGCGTCGCCCCCGTCCCCGCAGCCCGCCACGAGCGCGACGGCTCCCGCCGCTCCCGCCGCCAGGACCGACCTTCGGCGCGTGTCCATGCCACTCTCCCTCGGTTCGGGACATTCCTCGCCCCGACCACCGGGGCAACCAGCATCCTTGCGCTCCCGGCACCTCCGGTGAAGCAACCGCGCAGGCATGTCCGTCCCCCGGCCCACCGAAGGGCGCGGCGCGGTTCAGACCCAGGGCGTCAGCTCCCGGGCGTGGCCGTCCTCGTCCCGCCGAACGGCGAGCACCCCGGTCACGGCCGCCCGCGCGACCGGGCCGTAGACATGCGGGAAGAGCATGTCCCGGGAGCCCTCCCAGCGGACCTCGGCGGTGAGCAGCGACTCGTCGATGACCAGCACCAGCAGGTCCGCCACGTCGCGGTACGGGCCGTCCGCGACGGCGAGCGCGGCGGACTCGTCCGCGGAGCAGTGCACGAAGCCCTCGGACGTGAGAGAGGCCGGGGCGTACGGGCCGGCGACGTCGGCGGTCCACTCGTCCACCGGCACGACATGAAAGAGCATGCGCCAGTTGTAGCGCAGGCGCCGGGGCACGGGCGTCTCGGGGAACGGTCGTCCCGGCCCGGCCCGGACGCGCTGACTAGGCTGAACGCAGCAGCCGCCCGCAGACGCCGCACCCCGCACCGCGTCACCCAGGCAAGGACACCGCAAGGACATGGCCCAGTGAGAACCGCGCTCGTCATCGGAACAGGACTGATCGGCACCTCCGCCGCGCTCGCTCTCGCGGGGCGCGGCGTCGAGGTGCACCTCGTCGACCACGACGCGGCGCAGGCACGCACCGCCGCCGCGCTGGGCGCGGGCACGGACGAGCCGCCCGAGGGGCGTGTGGACCTCGCCGTCGTCGCGGTGCCGCCCGCGCACGTCGCCACCACGCTCGCCGAGGCGATGCGCGCGGGCGTCGCGCGCGGCTACCTCGACGTCGCCAGCGTCAAGGGCGGGCCCCGCCGCGAGCTGGAGGCGCTGGGCGCGGACCTGTCGGCGTACATCGGTACGCACCCGATGTCCGGCAAGGAGCGCTCCGGACCCCTGGCGGCCACCGCCGACCTCTTCGAGGGCCGCCCCTGGGTGCTCACGCCCACACGCGACACCCACACCGAGGTGCTGAACCTCGCACTGGAACTGGTCGCGCTGTGCCGGGCCGTCCCCGTCGTGATGGACGCGGACGCCCACGACCGCGCCGTCGCCCTCGTCTCGCACACCCCGCAGCTGATCTCCTCGATGGTCGCGGCCCGCCTGGAGGACGCCGACGACACCGCCGTACGGCTGTGCGGGCAGGGCATCCGGGACGTGACCCGGATCGCGGCCTCCGACCCCCGGATGTGGCTGGACATCCTGTCCGCGAACCCCGGACCGGTGGCCGACGTGCTGGCCGGCGTCGCCGCGGACCTGGACGAGACGGTCCAGTCGCTGCGGGCGCTGCAGGCCGCCGACGAGTCCAAGCGGCGCACCGGTGCGGAGGGCATCGAGGACGTGCTGCGCCGCGGCAACGCCGGCCGCGCCCGCGTCCCCGGCAAGCACGGCGCGGCACCGGCGGCGTACGAGACCGTCGCGGTCCTCATCAGCGACAAGCCCGGCGAGCTCGCCCGCATCTTCGCGGACGCGGGCCGGGTGGGCGTGAACATCGAGGACGTCCGCATCGAACACGCGACGGGCCAGCAGACGGGCGTCGTGCAACTGATGGTGCAACCGGCGGCGGCCCAGGTCCTGAGCGCCTCCCTCCGCGAGCGCGGCTGGGCGCTCCGCCAGTAGCGCGGTGCCGGACCGCGCGGACCGCACGGTCCGCCCCCCGTCCTGGTCCGCCCCCCGTCCCGGTCCGCCCCCCCCATGCCCGGGGCAGGTGGGCAAAGGCCCCGCCCGGTAAAGACGCCGCCCGGCACTCGGTAACCTTGTGGCGGGGCCTTCGGCACTCCCGCCGCCCTCTCCCGCGAACCCGAAAGGTGTCCGACACCGTGGAATCCGTGATCGTCGCCATCGATGGCCCCTCCGGCACGGGCAAGTCGAGCACCTCCAAGGCCGTCGCCTCCGCGCTGGGCCTGAGCTACCTGGACACCGGGGCCCAGTACCGGGCGATCACCTGGTGGATGATCAGCAACGGTGTCGACGTCGCCGACCCGGCCGCCGTCGCCGCCGCCGCCGACAAGCCCGTCATCGAGTCCGGCACCGATCCGGCCGCGCCGACCATCACCGTCGACGGCTTCGACGCCGCCGGCCCCATCCGTACGCAGGACGTCACCTCCAAGGTCAGCGCCGTGAGCGCCGTGCCCGAGGTGCGCACCCGGATCACCGAGCTGCAGCGGTCCATCGCCGCGGCCGCCGAGAAGGGCATCGTCGTCGAGGGCCGCGACATCGGCACCACCGTCCTCCCCGACGCCGACCTGAAGATCTTCCTGACCGCCTCGCCCGAGGCGCGGGCCGCCCGCCGCAGCGGCGAGATCAAGGGCTCCGACGTCGCCGCCACCCGCGAGGCCCTCATCAAGCGCGACACGGCCGACTCCAGCCGCAAGACCTCCCCCCTCGCCAAGGCGGACGACGCGGTCGAGGTCGACACCACCGACCTCACCCTCCAGCAGGTCATCGAGTGCGTCGTGACCCTCGTTGAGGAGAAGCGGGCCGCCAAGTGACCGTCCCCTCGGAGAAGGGCGCGGCCGTCGGGCGGGGCATCGGCATCGGCCTGATGTACGGACTGTGGAGGCCGCGCGTCCTGGGCGCCTGGCGGGTCCCCGCCGCCGGTCCGGTCATCCTCGCGGTGAACCACGCGCACAACATCGACGGGCCGATGCTCATGGGCACCGCTCCCCGGCCCGTGCACTTCCTGATCAAGAAAGAGGCGTTCGTCGGCCCCCTGGACCCGTTCCTGACCGGGATCGGGCAGCTCAAGGTGGACCGTACGGCCGCCGACCGCACCGCCATCGCGGGCGCCCTGGGCGTCCTGGGGAACGGCGGCGTCCTCGGCATCTTCCCCGAGGGCACCAGGGGCGAGGGAAACTTCGCCTCGCTGCGCGCGGGCCTCGCGTACTTCGCCGTCCGCAGCGGCGCGCCCATCGTGCCCGTCGCCGTACTGGGAAGCACGGAGCGCCGCGGACGGTTGATACGGGCACTCCCGCCGCTGCGCAGCAAGGTCGACGTCGTCTTCGGCGACGCCTTCGAGGCCGGGGACAGCGGTGGACGGCGTACGCGCAAGGCGCTGGACGAGGCCACCGTACGCATCCAGGAGCGGCTGACCGCCCACCTGGAAAACGCAAAGCGCCTGACCGGGCGCTAGGCCAGACTTGAGTAATGGGCCGCAGAACACGCGGCCCAGTGACGAACGAGGAACGGACTTCATGAACGACCAGCACGACCACGGAGCGCTCGGCGACGCCGAGTACGCGGAGTTCATGGAGCTCGCCGCGGAAGAGGGCTTCGACGTCGAGGACGTCGAGGGCGCGATCGAGGAGGCGGGCCACGGCCCGCTGCCCGTCCTCGCCGTCGTCGGCCGCCCCAATGTCGGCAAGTCGACCCTGGTGAACCGCATCATCGGCCGCCGTGAGGCCGTCGTCGAGGACAAGCCCGGCGTCACCCGCGACCGCGTCACCTACGAGGCCGAGTGGGCGGGCCACCGTTTCAAGGTCGTCGACACCGGCGGCTGGGAGCAGGACGTCCTCGGCATCGACGCGTCCGTCGCCGCCCAGGCCGAGTACGCCATCGAGGCCGCCGACGCGGTCGTCTTCGTCGTCGACGCCACGGTCGGCGCGACGGACACCGACGAGGCCGTCGTCAAGCTTCTGCGCCGCGCGGGCAAGCCCGTCGTGCTGTGCGCCAACAAGGTCGACGGACCGAGCGCTGAAGCCGACGCCACCGCCCTGTGGTCGCTGGGTCTCGGCGAGCCGCACCCCGTCTCCGCGCTGCACGGCCGCGGCACGGGCGACATGCTCGACGCCGTCCTGGAGGCCCTGCCGGACGCCCCGGCGCAGACCTTCGGCAACGTGGTCGGCGGCCCGCGCCGCATCGCCCTCATCGGCCGCCCGAACGTGGGCAAGTCCTCCCTGCTGAACAAGGTCGCGCGCGAGGAGCGCGTCGTCGTCAACGAACTGGCGGGCACCACCCGTGACCCGGTCGACGAGCTGATCGAACTCGGCGGTGTCACCTGGAAGTTCGTCGACACGGCCGGCATCCGCCGCCGCGTCCACCTCCAGGAGGGCGCGGACTACTACGCCTCCCTGCGCACCGCGGCCGCCGTGGAGAAGGCGGAGGTCGCGGTCGTCCTGATCGACGCGAGCGAGTCGATCAGCGTCCAGGACCAGCGCATCATCACCATGGCCGTCGAGGCGGGCCGGGCCATGGTCATCGCGTACAACAAGTGGGACACCCTCGACGAGGAGCGCCGCTACTACCTGGAGCGGGAGATCGAGACCGAGCTCGGCCAGGTCGCCTGGGCGCCGCGGGTCAACGTCTCGGCTCTCACCGGCCGCCACATGGAGAAGCTGGTCCCGGCGATCGAGACCGCGCTCGCCGGCTGGGAGACCCGTGTCCCCACGGGCCGGCTGAACGCCTTCCTCGGCGAGCTCGTCGCCGCCCACCCGCACCCGATCCGCGGCGGCAAGCAGCCCCGCATCCTGTTCGGTACGCAGGCGGGCACCAAGCCGCCCCGGTTCGTCCTCTTCGCCTCGGGCTTCCTGGAGCACGGCTACCGGCGCTTCGTCGAGCGCCGCCTGCGCGAGGAGTTCGGCTTCGAGGGCACGCCGATCCACATCTCGGTGCGGGTGCGCGAGAAGCGCGGCCGCAAGAAGTGACCTGACACGTCGAAGGGTGCCGTCGCCGAGGCGACGGCACCCTTCGACGTGTCGCGGGCCGGGTCACATCCCCCGGCGCGGTCCCGGCGGCAGAGCGGCGGGCTGGGCGCTGTGCCGGCCGACCTGGTAGTACGGCTGCCAATTGCCCTGCTGCGTGGACGTGTTGGGATGCTCCGTGTGGTCGCCGTCTCCGCTGAAGCCGCCCCGGCTGCTGTGCAGTCCCATCGCCCCGAAGGCCCGGAATCGGAGGTCCTCCTCGCCGCTGCGGTCACCCGGCAGCGCCTTGAACGCCCTCAGGTACTCGGAGTACAGCGCGTCGTAGATCGGGGTGGCCGAGTGGCCCGCCGATCCGTCACGCGCCGGGCGCATCGCGGGAATCTGGCTCTGGTACGGCTGGCGGGAGGGGTCGTATGAGTGCACGTACCCTGCAACGACGCGGGAGTCCTGCGGATGCGGGCTGGGAGCAGCTGCATTCTTCCGGGGGACGAAGGCCCTTGCGGCCATGCCCGGGCACACGGACGCGCGCCCGGGCGGAATCTTCTCCGGGCGTACGTCCGCGTGGCCGGACACGGCTCCCGGCTCGGCCGAGTCGCGGCCTCTCGGCGGGCGGCGTGCCGACCGGGGGATCGGCGCCGAACGGTCAGGTGCCCGCGAGCGGCATCGCGGCGGCCACCAGGCGACCGTTGGCCGCGGCCTTCTCCAGGGCGTCGCGCAGCAGGTCCTCGCGCGGCTGCTGACCGATGGAGCCGACCGGCGCGGCGAACACCAGCACCGTGTGCGTCTTGTTGGCCGCCGTACGCCAGCCGTCCGTGACCTGGAGCGGCTGATGGGCCTGCCACCAGGCGACCTGGCCGCCGCCTCCCGTACCGGGCTGGAGCACGGCGTGCAGCTGGCCCATGGCGACCAGCACCGACCAGCCGGGCAGCTGCCCCGGCACCTGGTTCAGGTCGGAGACCGGCTGGAATCCCTGCTCGAGGAGGAGCGGGAGGAACTCGTCTCCGGCCGCGCCCGAGGTGCCGGGACGGGCGATGGGCGCGGTCGGCTCGACCACGAGCGCGGGGTGCAGCTCCCCGTTGATCAGGATCAGACCGCTGGTGACACCGAGCACCGCCTGCTCGGGGGCTGTGCCCGGAATCCGGGGCTCCTCGCCGGTGATGGACCGGACGGCGCCCTGGAGCTGGTCCTCGGCGACCTGGACGACCTGAGAGGGGATGCAGGTGGCATGGGCGAAGGCGAGAACGGCGGTCTCCTCCCCGACGAACAGCACCGTGCTGGTGCGTTCCTGCTCGGAGTCGCCCGGGGTGCGGCAGGAGGTGCAGTCGTAGCTGCCCGGGGCGTTGTGGCCGGCGAGCAGCCGGTCGGCTTCTTCGTCGCCGATCTCGGCGCGTACGTCCTCGCTGACGTCGAGCATGCGCGGCACGGGAGGCTCCTCGGACTTGATCACGTGTGCCGGGCGGGTCCCGGCTCATAACGGGTCAACGGGTGATATGCGGCAGGGGTCACGCGTGAAGCGGCACCGAATCGCCACCGGACGGGCTCGGCTCAGGCCACCGCTTCACGGCGCCCCGGATCCCGTACCGGCCCTGACCGGCCAGTACAGTTCAGCCGGGGCCCCCACCGACCGGGGGAGCGAAGAACATCAGGGGGACGTGGCGCCGTATGCGTTTGTCATTTCTGCTTCACAATGCCTACGGCATCGGGGGAACGATCCGCACGACGTTCAACCTCGCGGAGGCCCTGGCCGAACGGCACGACGTCGAGATCGTCTCCGTCTTCCGCCACCGCGACGAGCCGACGATGGGCGCGCCGGCGGGCGTGACCATGAAGTACCTCGTCGACCTGCGCAGAAAGAGCCCCGGCTACGACGGCGACGACCCGCTCGCGAAGCGGCCCGCGAAGGTCTTCCCGCGCGGCGACGGCCGGCACAAGCAGTACAGCCGCCTCACCGACCTGCGCATCGGGGCGCACCTCGAGTCGCTGGACGCCGACGTCGTGATCGGCACCAGACCCGGCCTCAACGTGCACATCGCCCGGCAGGCGCCGCGCGGTGTCGTGCGGATCGCCCAGGAGCACCTGACACTGGACAGCCACGGTTACCGGCTGCGCCGGGAGATCGGCCACCGCTACGCGGTCCTGGACGCGATCACCACCGTCACCGAGGCCGACGCCCGCGCCTACCGCGAGCGGCTCGACCTGCCGGGCGTCCGTGTCGAGGCGGTGCCCAACAGCGTGCCCGCACCGAAGGTCGCGCCCGCGGACTCCCGCGCCAAGTGGGTCGTGGCGGCCGGCCGGCTCACCCGCGTCAAGCGCTACGACGTGCTCGTCGAGGCCTTCGCCAAGGTGGTCGCCGTCCGCCCGGACTGGCGGCTGCGGATCTACGGCAGCGGGGACGCGACCGGCAACGAGAAGAACGCGCTGCGCGCCCTGATCGAGGAGCGCGGGCTGCACAACCACGTCCTCCTCATGGGCACGGCGAACCCGCTGGAGCCCGAGTGGGTCAAGGGCTCCGTCGCGGCTGTGACGTCCACCCTGGAGTCCTTCGGCATGACCATCGTGGAGGCCATGCGCTGCGGGCTCCCGGTCGTGTCGACCGACTGCCCGCACGGGCCGGGCGAGATCATCGACGACCGTGCCGACGGCCTGCTCGTGCCGGTCGGCGACGTCGACGCCTTCGCCGCCGCGCTGCTCGAACTCATCCAGGACGACGAGTTCCGGCGGCGTACCGGACAGGCGGCGCTCGCCGCCTCCGCGCGGTTCGACCCGGTGCGGATCGCCGAGCGGCACGAGGCGCTGTTCGCCGAGCTCGTCGCCCGCGGCGCGCAGCGCAAGGGGAGCGGCGCGGTGCGCGAGGCGCTGCACCGCGGCAGAAGCGCGCTCTATGACGGGGCCTACTCCCTGCGTTATGTTGCCGCGGACGTGATCCGCCGAGGGAAGAAGAGCACATGAGCACGTCCAGCACGGCCGGCGGACGGCGGACCCCGCGGGCGGACTGCGTCGCCGACGCATCGGGCGACATCGTCTTCGAGGCGGTGGCAGCGGGCGCCGCGCTCGTCCTGCGGCGCATCGGCGGGGGCGGGTCCGGAGACGAGGTGCGGCTGCCGCTGACCGACGCGGGCGACGGCACGGCGCGGGCGGTGCTGGCGGCCGCGACCGAGCTGGCCGAGGGCCGGTGGGAGGTTCTCACCGCCTCCGGGGAGCCCGTCGAGTCCGGTGTCCGCGACCTGCGGGCCCTCGTCGACCTGGTCCCCGAGGCGGACCGGATCGATGTGCGGGTCCCGTATCCGACGGCGCAGGGCGGGCTCGCGGTCCGCTGCTGGGTCCGCGCACCGCACGCGGAGGCCGGCGACATCGGCCTCACTCCCGGACAGGGCGCGGTCTCCGTGGAGGGACTGCTGTACGGGGCCTCGCTCGGTGAGGGTGCGGTGGCCGAGGCCCGCCTGAGCTCGGGCGGGCGGGTGCACGAGGTGCCCGTGACCGGCGAGGGCCGCGCGTTCGGCTTCACGCTGCCGTATGCGCCGATCGCCGGATCCCCGGGCGGCAAGGAGCAGCTGTGGGAGCTGTGGCTGCGGCCCGCGGCGGACGCCGAGGGCATCAGGATCTCCCGCATACTCGACGACGTCTGGGACAAGAAGGGCATCTTCGTCTATCCGAAGCAGCGGACGGAGAGCGGTCTGGCCGCGCCCTGCTACACGGGCGACAACGACCTCTGCGTACGCGTCACCGCAGCGGGCTGACGCCCTCGCGCGCCGGGCGCGCACGCGGAGCGACCGCGGACAGAACCTGTCCGCAAGGACTGGCAGACTCGGCCGCATGTTGGAGACCTCGGCACGACTCCTGCGCCTGCTCTCTCTGCTGCAGGCCCATCGAGAATGGTCGGGTGCCGACCTCGCCGAACGGCTCGGCGTCACGCCGCGCACCGTGCGCCGTGACGTGGACCGGCTGCGCGAGCTCGGCTATCCCGTCAACGCCAGCCCCGGCACGGGCGGCGGCTACCAGCTCGGCGCGGGCGCCGAACTGCCGCCGCTGCTGCTCGACGACGACGAGGCGGTGGCCGTCGCCGTGGGACTGCGCACGGCGGCCGGCCAGGGCATCGAGGGCATCGGCGAGTCGTCCGTGCGCGCCCTCGCCAAACTGGAGCAGGTGCTGCCGGGCCGGCTGCGCCGCCGGGTGAGCGCGCTCAACGCCTTCACGGTGCCGATGCTGCGGACGCCGCAGGCCCGGCTCGACCCGTCCGTCCTGACGGAGCTCGCGAACGCCTGCCGCGACAGCGAACGGCTGCGGTTCGAGTACCTCGACCACGCCGGCTCCGCGACCCGCCGCACGGTCGAGCCGCACCGGCTGGTGTGCACCGAACGGCGCTGGTACCTGGTGGCCTGGGACGTCGACCGGGAGGACTGGCGCACGTTCCGCGCGGACCGGATCACGCCGAAGCCACCGCACGGCCCGCGCTTCGCCCCGCGCACGCCGCCCGCCGACGACCTGGCCGCCTATGTCTCCCAGGGCGTCTCCACCAAGGCGTACGCGGCCCGCGCGGTCATCAGACTCCACACCTCCGCCGAACGTGCGGCGCAGACGATCGGGCCGTCCGACGGGGTGCTGGAGCCCGTCGACGCGTCGCACTGCCTGCTGCGCACCGGTGCCGCCGGCCTCGACGTGCTGGTGATCCACGTGATGCTGATGGGCGTGGACTTCGAGGTGGTGGAGCCTCCGGAGCTGACCGACCGCGTCCGGGACGTACGCGACCGCCTCTCGCGCGCTCTGGCGTACGAGGCGGATCGCGGCGCGGGAACAGATGATGGGGATTCTGTGAGGGAGTGGTGAATTCTCCTTGCCGTGTCAATTCGGCCCGCCGATGGCTCCGGTAATTCCGCGAGGGAATTCCGCTCGATCGTCAATGGCCCGGTGAATTATCAGGAGAACGCGCGAGGAGCGCCCGTTCGGGTGAACGGGCTCACACGGAAGCCCTTCCGGACGGGTGTCGAGATCCTGTGACAGAAGCGTGACCGGTGAGGTACCCGGGGCTGCTGGGGTGATCGACTTCCCGCCTTCCGTCACCGTCCGCTGCCGCCTACGGTGGAGTGCATGGCACCCATACCGACACCTCCCGAGCAGCCCGACGACGCCCCCGATTCCTATGTCGGCCTCGGCGCGCGGGCGGCCGAGCAGCAGGCCCGCGAGCGCGGCTGGACGACCGTCAGAGCGCTGCCCCCCGGCTCGATCATCACGATGGAGTACGTGGCGGGCCGGCTCAACTTCGAGGTGCGCGACGACGTGGTCATCCGCTGCTGGAAGGGCTGACCGACGCCCGAGGGCAGACGCGCGAAAGGCCCCGGCACCGATGTGCCGGGGCCTTCCCCGTGGCCGTCCCGCCCGCTCAGCCGCCCGTGACGGACCGCGAGTGCGGGCGTCTGCTGCCCGACGGGGTAACCGGTGAGCGCTCGGAGCGCACCGTGTGCGGGCGCTGCGGATGCGTCGCCGTCGGATGCGCCGTGGCCGGGTGTGCCGTCGTCCTCGTGCCGGCCGGTGAACCGGGCCGGCTCCCGCCGACGAGGGCCACCGGCTCCCGTGACGGATCGTCCGCCGCAGGCGTGGGCACCCGGAGCGGGAACACCGTCTGCCGCGGGCCGCCCGCCGCGACGGGCCGGGAGGGCGACAGCGTCCGGCGCGAGCGCCACTGGTCCCGCAGGCCCAGGATGAACCTCTCGGCGCGGACGATGACCGGCTCGCACCAGGGCAGCCCCAGCAGGATCAGCAGTCCCGCGGCCCAGCCGAGCAGGACGTCGCTCAGCCAGTGCGTACCGAGGTAGACGGTGGTCAGACCCACGCCGAGGGAGACCACGGCCGACAGGGCCGACAGGTACCGGCGAGCTCTGGGCGTGGTGGCGAGATAGGCCAGGATGCCCCAGGTCACCACGGCATTGGCGGTATGCCCGGAAGGAAATATATCGCCGCCGGCGAAGAGCTCGGCGGAGCCGATCTGCGTCGCGTAGTGGGGGCCGAGCCGGCCGAGTCCGATCTTGACCGCGCCCACGGTGACGTTCAGCAGCAGCAGGGCCGCGCCGAGCGCCAGCAGGGGCCGGAGGGTGTGCTGACGCCAGGAGCGCCAGCCCAGCCAGGCCGCGACCATGACGGCCGTCGGGCCGCGCTGGCCGAGTACGACGAAGTAGTCGAGAAACGCGTGCTGTTCGGGCCACTGCTCGTAGGGACGGAAGAGCATGAGCTTCCAGTCCAGGGCGACGAGCCACGTCGACGCCAGTACGGCGACCACGATGGCCACGTAGAACGCGGACGTCCCGCCGAAGAGCGCGAGACGTGTGCGGCTCATCCGCGGGATCTCAATCTTCGGCGGTTCCGGCTCCCGGTCCAGCCGGGCAAAGATGTCGGTACGCACCCAATCGACGTTACAGGGAGTGAGTGGCCGGATAGGCCGATCCACTCCTTTCGTGATGCCTATGTGATGTGGAGTTTGTCTCAGATCCCGTTCAATTCACGGCTCGCCAGGAAAGACCGGTGACCTTGTTCCCTATTTATCGGACGGTCCTCCCGGAGGCATTCACAGCGCACGCCGAAAATGGTTCACCGGGTCAGTGCGTGGAATTTCCGTGCCGTTCAGGACGGCTCCGTGTCCGCCCCGGGCGCCGGAGGGAGTGGCGTACGCCACACCCGGCCCTGAGCGGAGGTGAGAGATCGGCCACGCGCACCGCGCGCGAACTCGCGTACGCTGGCGCCACTCGCCCGTCGATGCCGGGCCGCCCTGCGGGACCAGCCACCAGCACCGTCCCCCGGCCGGTCCACCGAGCGCGAGGCTTCACTGGGAGGTTCGTACATGTCCGTGACGACCACGGCCGGGGCACGCCTGCGCGCTGCCGGCGGCGGTGCCAACCGCTGGGTCGTCCTGATAGTCCTCTGCGTCAGCCTGCTGCTGGTCGCCCTGGACGCGACCGTCCTGCACGTCGCCGTCCCCGCGGTCACCGAGGACCTGCGTCCGAGCGGCGTCGAGCTGTTGTGGATCGTGGACGCCTATCCCCTCGTCTGCGCCTCACTGCTGATCATGTTCGGCACGCTGGGCGACCGGGTCGGACGCAGACGGCTGCTGCTCATCGGCTACGGCCTCTTCGGCCTGGCCTCCGCCGTCGCCGCCTTCGCACCCAGCCCCGAGGTGCTGATCGGCGCCCGCGCGCTGCTGGGTGTCGGCGGCGCGATGATCATGCCGGCGACGCTCTCGATCCTGCGGGCCGTCTTCCCCGACCGGCGCGAGCGGGCCACGGCCATCGGCATCTGGACCGCGGTCGCCGCCGTGGGCGCCGCCACCGGACCGGTGCTCGGCGGCTTCCTCGTCGAGAACTTCTGGTGGGGCTCGGTCTTCCTCGTCAACATTCCGCTGATGGCCCTGATCCTTCCCGTCGGCCGCTGGCTCCTGCCCGAGTCCCGCGGCGGGCACGACGGTCCCTGGGACGTGCTCGGCGCGCTGATGGCCGCGGCCGGTGTGCTGGGAATGGTCCTCGGGGTCAAGCGGCTGGGCGCCGGCGAGGGACTGCTCGACATCGGGACCGTGGGGCCGCTGCTCGTCGGCGCAGTCCTGCTCGTGGTCTTCGTGCGGCGCCAGAGGCGGCGCGAGCACCCGCTCATCGACATGCGCATGTTCGCCCGGCCCGCCTTCTCGACCTCCGTCGGCTGCATCGTCCTCGCGATGCTGGCGCTCGTCGGCCTGGAGCTGATAGCGGTCCAGTACCTCCAGCTGGTCCTCGGGCTCAGCCCCCTGGAGACCGGGCTGCGCCTGCTGCCGCTGACCTTCGCGGCGATGGCCGCGGGCGCCACGGGCTCGTACACCCTGCGCCGCGTCGGGCCGCGCCGGATGGTCGGCTGGGGCTTCGTCCTCACGGCCGCCGCCGTGCTGCTGCTCGTCCTGATGGGGCAGCACGACCGGCCGCTGCTGCTCACCGGGGGCTTCGTCCTGCTCGGCTTCGGCCTGCAGACCACGCTCTTCGCCGCGTACGAGTCGATGCTCAGCGAGGCGCCGCCGGAGCAGGCCGGGGGAGCGGCCGCCATCGGCGAGACCTCCTACCAGCTCGGCGCCGGTATGGGCATCGCGCTGCTCGGCAGCGTGATGAACGCGGCGTACGGACCGTCCGTGGCCTCCCTCGCCGGGGTGCCCGCGTCCGCGAGCTCCGCCGCCGCGCACTCGCTCGGCGAGGCCTACCAGGAGGCCGAGCGCATCGGCGGCCCCGTCGGTGACCTGCTGCGCACCACCGCGCGGCACTCCTTCGTGAACGGTCTGCACGTCACGCTCCTGGTGAGCGCGGGTCTCCTGCTCATCGGCGCGTTCGCCGCACTGCGGCTGCCGCGGGTGATGGAGTGCGCGGCGGAGGGGCGCCGCGAAGCGGACGTCCCGGCGGCCCGCCGCCCGGAGGTGCCCGCCGCGCGCCGCACGACCGCCCCCGCAGAGCCCGTCCCGGTCGGCCGCAGGCCCGAGAGCCCGGCCTGACCCGGCCCCTTCCCGAGTGCGTCGGTGCTGCGGATCTCGTCGGCTTCGGACAGGGGCACGCGGTGGGGGCCGGTGGCTCTGGACGCGCGGGAGACTGGGCCGTAACGTCGCTCCCGTCGTAACTAGCGTTGCTAGTTTTCGAGAGTCCGTCACCAGTGTTCCGCAGCGCCGAGCTGCGGGAGAGCCGCCGGAGGCCACCTCATGTCCGCACCCTCGAAGCTTCCGCCCTTCGACCCGGCCGACCCGCTCGGCATCGACGATCTGCTCGACGCCGAGGACCTCGCCGTCCGCGACACCGTCCGCTCCTGGGCGGCCGACCGCGTTCTGCCGCACATCGCCGACTGGTACGAGCGCGGCGAGCTCCCCGGTATCCGCGAACTGGCCCGGGAGCTCGGCTCCATCGGCGCGCTCGGCATGTCCCTCGACGGATACGGGTGCGCGGGCGCGACGGCCGTCCAGTACGGACTGGCCTGCCTGGAGCTGGAGGCCGCCGACTCCGGCATCCGCTCCCTCGTGTCCGTCCAGGGGTCCCTGGCCATGTACGCGATCCACCGCTACGGCTCCGAGGAGCAGAAGCAGCGCTGGCTGCCGGGCATGGCCGTGGGCGAGACCATCGGCTGTTTCGGCCTGACCGAGCCCGACCACGGCTCCGACCCGGCCGGTATGCGCACGTACGCCAAGCGCGACGGCTCCGACTGGGTGCTCACCGGCCGCAAGATGTGGATCACCAACGGCTCCGTCGCCGGCGTCGCGGTCGTGTGGGCACAGACCGACGAGGGCATCCGCGGCTTCGCCGTGCCCACCGACAGCCCCGGCTTCTCCGCGCCCGAGATCAAGCACAAGTGGTCGCTGCGCGCGAGCGTGACCAGCGAACTCGTCATGGACGACGTGCGCCTGCCCGCCGACGCGGTGCTGCCGGAGGTCACCGGCCTGCGCGGACCGCTCAGCTGCCTGAGCCACGCCCGCTACGGGATCGTGTGGGGTGCGATGGGCGCCGCGCGCTCCAGCTTCGAGGCGGCGGTGGAGTACGCGAAGACGCGCGAACAGTTCGGCCGGCCGATCGGCGGCTTCCAGCTCACCCAGGCGAAGCTCGCCGACATGGCCGTCGAGCTGCACAAGGGCATCCTGCTCGCCCACCACCTGGGCAGGCGGATGGACGCCGGGAAGCTCCGGCCGGAGCAGGTCAGTTTCGGAAAGCTCAACAACGTGCGCGAGGCGATCGAGATCTGCCGCACCTCACGCACCATCCTCGGCGCGAACGGGATCTCCCTGGAGTATCCGGTCATGCGGCACGCGACCAACCTCGAGTCGGTGCTCACCTACGAGGGCACCGTCGAAATGCATCAGCTCGTGCTGGGCAAGGCGCTCACCGGCCTCGACGCCTTCCGGTAGACCGGACACCGGAGACGGCCGACAGGCGAGTCCCCCAGCCGCCGCTGGGTGGGTGCCCCTGGACGAAGTCCGGGGGAGTGCCCCCACGCTCAGCTCTGGTTGAAGAAACCGTCCTGCGAACGACCCGAGGGATCCCCGCTGACGATCTGCGTGTCGGCGGGGGTCAGCAGGAAGACCCGCGTCGCCACGCGCTCGATCGAGCCGCGCAGGCCGAAGGCGAGGCCCGCGGCGAAGTCCACGACACGCTTGGCGTCGGCGGACTCCATCGCCGTGAGGTTCACGATGACGGGAACGCCGTCGCGGAAGAGCTCACCGATGCCCCGGGCGTCCCGGAAGCCGTCCGGGGAGACCGTGGCGATCCGACGGCCCTCCTGCTGGGCGGATTCGGAGGCCACGCGCACCCGCGGGTCGGTGACCCATGCGTCACCCGTCTCCGCGCCCTCGGTGTACTCGTCGTCGTAGTAACGCCCGTCGTTGTCCTCGACGAGTCCCAGCCAGGCGCTCGCCTTGCGTACCGAACCCATGGACGCCTCCTTCCGCTGCTGCAGTGGTCTCACTGCGGTCTCTGTCGTTTCCGCACCCCTATGGTCGTCCATCATGCGGATCGCGCGCCAAGTCGATAGCCGCCGCGCAGAGGTTTCGTGACGGTACTGGTGCAGAAGATGTGGCGATTCGTCAAGGTTCCTGCTGCACAGGGGCCATGAGGGGATCAAAATATAAAAGTCGGACCAGACGGGTGACGTTGGGGACGTTCGGGTGAACGGCCCGTCGGTACGATGCCCCCGATCTGTCGAACGACTCCCGGGGGACCGTCTTGTTCGGAATAGTCAGGCCATGCTCGCACCGGCTCGGTGACGCGCTGAGGACCGAGTGGATGGCGCACCTGTGCGGGCTGTGCCTGGCGCTTCGCGCCGACCACGGCCAGTTCGCCCGCATCGTGACGAACTACGACGGCCTGATCGTCTCGGTCCTGACGGAGGCTCAGACCGAACGCACCCCCGCACAGCGCCGCACCGCCGGGCCCTGCCCGCTGCGCGCCATGCGCACCGCGCCCGTCGCCCGGGGCGAGGGCGCGAGGCTCGCCGCGGCCGTCTCCCTCGTGCTCGCCTCGGCGAAGGTCCGCGACCACGTCGCCGACAGGGACGGCGTGTTGGCCCGCAGGCCGGTGGCCGCTGCGGCACGGCGCGTCGCCGCGGGCTGGGACAGGGCGGGCGCACGCTCGGGCGCCGCACTCGGCTTCGACACGGCCGTCCTCGTCGACGCCGTCGACCGGCAGACCGGGATCGAGGCGCTGGCCGGCCCGGGCACCTCGCTGCTCACCGTCACCGAGCCGACCGAGACGGCGACTGCGGCGGCGTTCGCGCACACCGCGGTGCTCGCGGGCCGGCCGCAGAACAAGGAGCCGCTCGCCGAGGCCGGCCGGCTCTTCGGACGGCTCGCGCATCTGCTGGACGCCGTGGAGGACAAGGAGGCTGACGACGCGTCGGGCGCCTGGAACCCGCTGACGGCCACGGGTACCTCGCACGCCGAGGCCCGCCGCCTCGCCGACGACGCCGTGCACGGCATCCGGCTCGCCCTGCGCGACGCCGACTTCGTCGACGACAAGCTCGTGCATGTGCTGCTCGCGCACGAACTGCGCAACTCCGTCGACCGGTCCTTCGGCACCACGACCTGCTCGCACCAGCCCGGTCCGTACGCGCCGGGCACCGGCAGTCCGTACGGGCCCGGCAATCCGTACGCCCCCGGTCCCGGCGGTCCGGGCGGCCCCGGCGGACCGCTGCCGCCCGAGCCGCCGCGGCGCGACCGCCGGGGGCTCATAGCCGGCTGCCTGGTGTGGGCCGGCCTGGCCTGCACCTGCCAGATGTGCTGCGGCACCTTCGAGGACCCGTGGAGCCGGGAGCGGCGCGAGGGGCTGTGCAATCAGTGCGACTGCAGCAACTGCGGTGACTGCTGCAGCTGCTGTGACTGCTGCAGCAACTGCGGAGACAGCTGCTGCTGCGACGGGTGCGGATGCGACTGCTGAACGCACCCGTCGGCCGGCCGGTAGTCGGAAGCCGGCCGACGCATGCCCGGCGGGCGGGGGCCGGAGGCTCCGCCCCCGCCCGGAGCGGGTCACCTGATCTCGGGCGGCGAGATCCGCGACCGCTCGATCGCCGACTCGGCCGTGCCCCACTTCTCCAGGATCCGGTCGTACGTGCCGTCCTTCTTCAGCTGGCGCACCTGGCACGAGCAGCGCGTCGCCCTGGTCTCCGGGCCGTACGGTCCGCTGTCCCTCACGGGCACCCTCCCCCTGCCTTCGGCGGAGGCGCCCCCCAGGCTCTCCGACCACCCGGAGGGTCGAATTCCGGCCGTGCCGGGGACATGGCCGGAGGACGGGGACGAGGTGGCGCTCACCGCCACCGCCGAGGACGCCCTCACCGTCGACGGACAGCCGTTCACCGGCAGCGTCCGGCTCGCCGCCGACCACGCGCCCATCCCCGGGTCCCGGGTGGCGCACGACCGGCGTCTGGTCGTCATGCGCCGCGAAGGGCTATGAGCCGTACGGGACTTCGACCCGGACGCGCCCGCCCGCACGGCGTTCCGGGGCATCGAGGCCACCGCGTACGACCCGCGCTGGGTGCTGCCCGGGCGCTGCCGTCCGTACGAGGAGCACACCGGCGTCCGGGTGAACGGAACCTCGTGGGCGGGTGACCCGTCCTAGGGGGCGACCCGAGCACAGCCGAGCAGGACCAGCCCCGGCGGCAGACCGCCGCCGGGGCCGGCCGCCGTGCATGTGCACGGCGGCCGAAAGCCGCCCTTGTGCCGTTGGTTGACGCCGCGAATACTCCCGAGCAGCGCTTGTCAGGAGCACGGCATGTTCGGCTTTCGAACGGGCCCGCCGCGCTTCATGGCTGCGCCTCACCGGGCCCCGACCCCACGAAAGGGCCCCCTTTCCCCTCGGGAGGAACGACAAGTGAGGATCAAGCGCACCATCCCCCGCACCGCCACCGGCAGACGCACCCGCCTGCTCGCCGTGTCGACCGGCCTGATCGCGGCCGCAGCACTGGCCGTACCCACCGCCACCGCCAGCGCCGACCAGGCGCAGACCTACAGCGCGAGCCAGCTCTCCGCCGCGAGTGACGCCGTACTCGAAGCGGACGTGGCCGGCACCGCCTGGCACGTCGACAAGGCGACGAACACCCTTGTCGTCACGGCCGACAGCACGGTCTCCCAGGCCGAGATCGCCCGGATCAAGCGCGAGGTCGGAAACAACGCCGGCGCCCTGCGCATCGAACGCACCCCGGGCACCTTCTCCAAGCTCATCTCGGGCGGCGACGCCATCTACGCCTCCAGCTGGCGCTGCTCCCTCGGCTTCAACGTCCGCAGCGGCAGCGGCACCTACTACCTCCTGACCGCCGGTCACTGCACCGACGGCGCGGGCACCTGGTACACCAACTCCTCGCGGACGACCACCATCGGCCCGACGGCCGGATCCAGCTTCCCCGGCAACGACTACGGCATCGTCCGCTACTCCAACACCTCGCTGTCCCACCCGGGCACCGTCGGCAGCGTCGACATCACCAGCGCGGCCAACGCCACGGTCGGGATGTCCGTCACCCGTCGCGGCTCCACCACGGGCACCCACAGCGGCAGCGTGACCGGGCTCAACGCCACCGTCAACTACGGCGGCGGAGACATCGTCTACGGCATGATCCGCACCAACGTCTGCGCCGAACCGGGCGACAGCGGCGGACCGCTCTACTCCGGCAGCCGGGCCATCGGCCTGACCTCCGGCGGCAGCGGCAACTGCACCACCGGCGGCACGACGTTCTTCCAGCCGGTCACCGAGGCGCTCAGCGCCTATGGAGTCAGCGTCTACTGACTCGGGTGATCCTGCCCAGGGGCAGACGCCTGAGCCCCCGCTCGCAGTTCGCGGCGGGGGCTCGTCCCGCTGCCCGGCCGCCTGCGGTCATGTCAACACGCGGGCGGCGCCGCGTCCAGGATGCGGCGGGGTACCGCCGCCCCTGTGAAGGGGCTGTGAAATCACGCTAGTTGTCGTGTGCCCGTCCAAGGGTCTGCCTTGTGTGCGAGTGCGACGCCTCGGAATAGTGGGCGCCCCATCCTCCGTGTCCGGGCACCCCACTTGTCCGGGCGCGGCCCCCACAGGAGGTCATGTCGTGAAGCACCGGCGTATACCCAGGAGAAAAGCGGCAGTTGCGGGCGGCGCGGTCGTCGCCCTGGTCGCCGCGGCCGTCACGTTCCAGAGTGCGAACGCCAGTGACAGTACCGAGCAGCACGCCCTCAAGTCCCTGACAGCGCCGGCGGCGGGGACGCTCGCCCTCTCCCTGACGGAGGACCTCGGTGCCGACGGTGCCGGGGCCTACTACGACGCCGAGGCCAAGGCCCTCGTGGTGAACGTGGTCTCCGAGGACGCCGCGCAGACCGTGCGCGAGGCGGGCGGAAAGGCCCGGATCGTCGAGAACACGCTCGCCGAACTGACGGGCGCCCGGCAGACGCTGGCCGACAAGGCGCGCATCCCGGGCACCTCCTGGGCGACCGACCCGGTCACGAACAAGCTGGTGGTCACGGCGGACCGTACGGTCGAGGGCGCGGAGCTGACCAAGCTGCAGGAGGTCGTCGAGGGCCTTGGCGCGAGGGCCGAACTCAAGCGGACGGCAGGCGAGTTCAAGCCGTTCGTCGCCGGTGGCGACGCGATCCACTCGGGCGGCGGACGCTGCTCCCTCGGCTTCAACGTCGTCAAGGACGGCGAGCCGCACTTCATCACCGCCGGCCACTGCGGCCAGTCCGGCAGCGAGTGGTCGGACGCGGCGGGCGGCGCGGCCATCGGCACGATGGTCGACTCGCAGTTCCCGGGCAACGACTTCGCGCTGGTGAAGTACAACGGGGACACCGCGCACCCGAGCGAGGTCAACCTCTACAACGGCAGCGCACAGGCCATCGCCAAGGCGGGTGACGCGACCGTCGGCATGCAGGTGCAGCGCAGCGGCTCCACGACGCAGGTCCACGACGGTGAGGTCACCGCACTCGATGCGACCGTGAACTACGGCAACGGCGACATCGTCGAGGGTCTCATCCAGACCACGGTCTGCGCCGAGCCGGGCGACAGCGGCGGTTCGCTCTTCGCGGGCGACACGGCGATCGGTCTGACGTCGGGCGGCAGCGGTGACTGCTCGTCGGGCGGCGAGACGTTCTTCCAGCCGCTGACGGAGGCGCTGTCGACGTTCGGCGCGGAGATCGGCTGACCCGGTGTGACCAGGGGCCCGGGGGCGCTGCCCCCGGGCCCCTTGCGCGTGAGCCCACGCCGGCTTCTCTCTTGTCGGGGCTCTGCCCCGGGCCCCGCGCCTCAAGCGCCGGCGGGGCTGGAGGTGCCCGTCGACGGGGGCCGCCTGTGTGGTGGCCCCCCGGGCCGTTCTGCCCCGGGCCCCGCGTCGCTCTTGTCGGGGCTCTGCCCCCGGGCCCCGCGCCTCAAGCGCCGGCGGGGCTGGAAGTGCCCGTCGACGGGGGCCGCCCGTGCGCCTCCGCCCCGAGCCCGCGTTTCATCGCGCGGCGGGGCTGGGAGCGTCGCCCCTCGGCGGGGCCGCACCGACCGTGGGGCCGGCAAGTCGGCTGGCCCGCGGGAAGCGCGGTGCCGGGCCGCGCCGTCCGGGCGCAGGGGCCGTGGGGTCCGGGGCGGAGCCCCGGGTTCGGGAAGGGTGCGGGGTGGGGTGGGGGAGAGCTCCCGTACCCCGTCGGACCCGCCGCGCCGTTCTCCCGTAAGTGGCCCGACGCCCGGCGGGACCCGGTGTTCCCGCAGGTGGGGCCGGGTCGAACGGCTGAGGGACGGCCCGGGGCGGACACGGTCGACACGTGTCGTACGACTGTCGTACGGGTGTTCGAAATTTGGTCTATGGTGGAAAGGACAGGGGAGGTGAGACGGGCTGATCCAGGAGGTGCGGATGCCGGGCTTCACGCATCTGCACACCGTTTCCGGGTTCTCCGTGCGATACGGGGCCTCCCACCCGGAGCGGCTTGCCGAGTGCGCTGCCGAGCGGGGCATGGACGCCCTCGCGCTGACGGATCGCGACACCCTCGCGGGGACGGTCCGTTTCGCCGAGGCGTGCTCCGGCGCGGGCGTACGGCCGCTGTTCGGTGCGGACCTCGCGGTGGGGGAGCGCGAACACCGGGAGGGGCCCGCCGAACGCCGCCGCACACCGGTCCGCGGAGGCGCGTTCATCGACGAATCCGCGCCCCGGACCGTCTTCCTCGCCCGCTCCCGCCAGGGCTGGGCCGACCTGTGCCGGATGATCACCGCCGCCCATGCGGCCGACCGGGAGAGCCCGCTGCTGCCGTGGCAGGACAACCACGGCGACGGACTGACCGTGCTCCTCGGCCCCTCGTCCGAGGTCGGACGCGCGCTCGCCGCCGGCCGCCCCGACCGCGCCGCCGGGCTGCTCGGCCCCTGGCGCGAGCGGTACGGCGACCGGCTGTGCCTCGAGGTCGTCCACCACGGCCGCACCGGCACCGGCCCCGGCTCGCTGCGGCACGCCGCCCGTACCCTCGGCCTCGCCGCCGACCAGGGCGTACGGGCCGTCCTGACCAACGCCGTCCGGTACGCGGACCCCGGCCAGGGCCCGGTCGCCGACGTCCTCGACTCGGCCCGCCGGCTCGTGCCCGTGGACCCGCGCACAGAACTCGACAGCGGCGAACGCTGGCTCAAGGACCCGGCCGCCATGGCCCGTGCCGCCGAGCGGGTCGCCGAGGCGGCCGGCTTCCGGCGTGACACCGCGTACCGGCTGCTCGCCATGACCGAGGAGACGGCCGCGGCCTGCCTGGTCGACCCCGAGGACGACCTGGGGATCGGCAGCGTGCACTTCCCGGAGCCCCGCCTCGTCGGCGCGGAGCACCGCACCGCGCAGCGGGTGCTCGCCTCCCGTGCCGCGGCCGGCATGGTGCTGCGCGGCTACGAGGGCCGGCGCGCCTACTGGGAGCGGATGCACCACGAGCTGGACATCATCGCCCACCACGGATTCGCCTCCTACTTCCTGACCGTCGCCCAGGTGGTCGACGACGTGAAGCGGATGGGCGTCCGGGTCGCCGCTCGCGGCTCCGGAGCCGGGGCCCTCGTCAACCACCTCATCGGCATCGCGCACGCCGACCCGGTCGAGCACGGGCTGCTGATGGAGCGCTTCCTGTCCAAGCGCCGGCGGGTGCTGCCGGACATCGACATCGACGTCGAGTCCGCCCGCCGCCTCGACGTCTACCGCGCGATCATCGGCCGCTTCGGCGAGGAGCGGGTCGCGACCGTCTCCATGCCCGAGACCTACCGGGTGCGCCATGCCGTACGGGACGTGGGCGCGGCCCTGTCGATGGACCCGGCCGAGATCGACCGGATCGCCAAGTCCTTCCCGCACATCCGCGCCCGCGACGCGCGCGCCGCGCTCGACGAGCTGCCCGAACTCCAGCCGGTCGCGAAGGAGCTGAAGCAGCGCGGACGGCTGTGGGAACTGGTCGAGGCGTTGGACGCGCTGCCGCGCGGTGTCGCCATGCACCCGTGCGGTGTGCTGCTCTCCGACTCCTCGCTGCTCGCCCGTACCCCCGTGGTGCCCACGAGCGGCGAGGGCTTCCCCATGTCGCAGTTCGACAAGGACGACGTGGAGAGGCTCGGGCTGCTCAAGCTCGACGTCCTCGGCGTGCGGATGCAGTCGGCGATGGCGCACGCGGTCGCCGAGGTGCGCCGGGTCTCCGGGGAGGAGGTCGATCTCGACTCCCTGCCGCCCGGGGACCCGGACACCTACCGGCTCATCAGGTCCACCGAGACGCTGGGCTGCTTCCAGATCGAGTCCCCGGGCCAGCGCGACCTGGTCGGACGGCTGCAGCCGGAGAACTTCCACGACCTGGTCGTGGACATCTCGCTGTTCCGTCCGGGGCCGGTCGCGGCCGACATGGTCCGGCCGTTCATCGAGGCCCGGCACGGCCGCGCGCCCGTCCGCTACCCGCATCCCGATCTGGAGGGGCCGCTGAAGGAGACGTACGGGGTGGTCGTCTTCCACGAGCAGATCATCGAGATCGTGAACATCATGACCGGCTGCGGCCGGGACGAGGCCGACCGGGTGCGGCGCGGGCTCTCCGATCCCGAGTCGCAGGGCAGGATCAAGGCCTGGTTCGCGCAGCGCGCCGGGGCCAGGGGGTACGGGCCCGAAGTGGTCGCCCGCACCTGGGAGATCGTCGAGGCGTTCGGCTCGTACGGCTTCTGCAAGGCGCACGCCGTCGCCTTCGCGGTGCCCACGTACCAGTCGGCCTGGCTCAAGGCGCACCACCCGGCGGCCTTCTTCGCCGGGCTGCTCACGCACGACCCCGGGATGTACCCGAAGCGGCTGCTGCTGGCGGACGCGCGGCGGCGCGGGGTGCCCGTGCTGCCGTTGGACGTCAACCGGTCGGGCGCCGCCCATCGAATCGAACTGGTGTCTGATGGTGAGGGTGGTACGGCGTCCGGGAGGTGGGGCCTGCGGCTCGCCCTCGCGGACGTCCACGGCATCAGCGAGGCCGAGAAGGCCCGCATCGAGTCCGGGCAGCCCTACTCCTCGCTCCTGGACTTCTGGCAGCGCGCCCGCCCCGGCCGGCCCGTCGCCGAACGGCTCGCCCAGGTCGGCGCCCTCGACGCCTTCGGCGCCAACCGCCGCGACCTGCTGCTGCACCTCGCCGAACTCCACCGCGGCGGACGCGGAACGGCGTCGTACGGCAGCCAGCTCCCGCTCGCCCAGGGGCGGGAGACCGCTTACGTCGGCCTGCCCGATCTCGGTGACGCGGAACGCCTCAGCGCCGAGCTGGGCGTCCTCGGCATGGACGCCTCCCGCCACCTGATGGAGGATCACCACGCCTTCCTGGCCGAGCTGGGGGTGCTCTCCGCGCAGCGGCTGCGCGGCGCACGGCACGGCCAGACGGTGCTTGTCGCGGGCGCCAAGGCGGCCACCCAGACGCCGCCGATCCGGTCCGGCAAGCGGGTCATCTTCACCACGCTCGACGACGGCACCGGCCTGGTCGACCTCGCCTTCTTCGACGACAGCCACGCCGCCTGCGCCCACACCGTCTTCCACTCCTGGCTGCTGCTGGTACGCGGAGTGGTGCAGCGGCGCGGACCGCGCAGCCTCAGCGTGGTGGGCGCGGCGGCCTGGAACCTGGCCGAACTGGCGGAGCTGCGCCGCACCGGCGGCCTCGACGCGGTCGCGGCCCGGCTGGCGGCCCCGGCCGCGCACCCGGACGGCGACGCCTCGGGCGGCCGCCGGATCCAGCTGCCGACGGGCTACGAGATGAACCCGTGGGCCGACCTGCGGCCGGCCGGTGACACGGCCGCCACCGGACGGAAGCTGTGGCACCAGAGCCCGGGGAGCGCCGGATGATCCTCCACGTGCGTTTCCTGCTGCCCCCGGCGTCCGAAGAGTCCGGGGGCGAGGCGATGCTGACCGCCCTGCTCGGGGTGGCGGGGACCATCAGCCCTGTCGTCCAGGCGCTGCCGCCCGACGCCGCGCTCGTCGACGTCCGGGGCGCGGAACGGTACTTCGGGCGGGACACGGCCGAGCTCGCCTCGCTGCTGCGGGTTCGGGCGCTGGCGCACTGCGGGGTGGACTGCGTCATCGGAGCCGGCCCCGGCCCGATGCTCGCCCGGATGGCGGCGCGGGAGGCCGTGCCCGGTACGACCCTGGTGGTGGCGGAGGACGAGACCGCCGCCTTCCTGGCGGACAAGCCGGTCGCCGCGCTCGACGGCGTGGGGCGCGCGACGGCCCGCACCCTGTGCGCCTACGGCCTCGACTCCGCCGGACGCGTCGCCGACGCGCCGCTCGCCGTGATCCAGCGGATCCTGGGCGCGCGGGCGGGCCGTGAGGTGTGGGAGCGGGCGCGCGGCATCGACCGTACGGCGGTCGTCCCGGGCGCCCTCTCCTCCTCGGTCGTCGCCGAACGGAGCTTCCCCTTCGACGAGTTGGAACAGGCGCAGCACCGCAGGGCGCTGCTCTCGCTCGCCGAGGAGCTCGGCACGCGGATGCGCGGCGAGCACGAGGTGTGCCGTTCCCTGACCCTCACCGTGCGCTACGCCGACCGGTCCACGACCGTCCGCACCCGCACCCTGCGCGAGCCGACCGCTCACTCCGCGGCACTCACCGGCGCCGCGTACGCCCTGCACGCGTCGCTCGGACTGCAGCGGGCCAGGGTGCGCGGGCTGTCGCTGCGAGCCGAGGGCCTGATGCCGGCCGAACGCGCCGCCCGGCAGCTGTCGTTCGACCCGGCCGACGAACGGGCGCGCCGGATCGAGGCCGTGGCGGACCGGGCCCGCGCCAGGTTCGGTCCGAGGGCGGTCGTGCCGGGGTCGCTGGCCGCGTAGGTCACCGGGCCGCACAGGCGACGGGCGGCGGTGATCGGCGGCTACGGACGTAGGGCCGACCGCTATTGACGAAGAGTCAGTCTTTACCGACGCGTCACTTCCCCGTGCGGTTACCCGTCCGTAAGTTGTTGTGTGCACGGCAAGCACATTCAGCCATCGCAACTCCCGTGAGCCGCAAGGAGACCGATCGATGCTGCCTTGGAAACGTGCGCTCCGACCACTGTCAGCCTTCCTGCTGGCCGTCGCCGTCGCTCTCGTCCCCACTGCCACCGCAACCGCCGACACCACCGCCACTGCCCCCACCAGTGGCTGGAACGACGACACCTGCAAGCCCTCCGCCGCCCATCCCCGCCCCGTCGTCCTCGTCCACGGAACCCTCGGCAACTCCGTCGACAACTGGCTCGCCCTCGCCCCGTACCTGGTGAAGCGCGGCTACTGCGTCTTCTCCCTCGACTACGGGCAGCTCCCCGGCGTGCCCTTCTTCCACGGCCTCGGTCCTGTCGACAAGTCGGCAGAGCAACTCGACGCCTACGTCGACCGGGTCCTCGCCACCACCGGCGCGCCCGAGGCCGACATCGTCGGCCACTCCCAGGGCGGCATGATGCCGCGCTACTACCTCAAGTACCTGGGCGGCGCGGACAGGGTGAACGCCCTCGTCGGCATCGCGCCGAGCAACCACGGCACCACCCTGGGCGGGCTCACCAAGCTCCTGCCGTACTTCCCGGGCGCCGCCGACCTCCTGAGCGAGCGCACCCCCGCACTCGCCGACCAGGTCGCCGGATCCGCATTCCTCACCAAGCTCAACGCGGGCGGCGACACCGTCCCCGGCGTGCGCTACACGGTCATCGCCACCCGCTACGACCAGGTCGTCACGCCCTACGGGTCGCAGTACCTCAGCGGGCCGAACGTCCGCAACGTCCTGCTCCAGGACCTGTGTCCCGTCGACCTGTCCGAGCACGTCGCGATCGGCGTGTTCGACCTGATCGCCTACCACGAGGTGGCGAACGCCCTCGACCCCGCGCACGCCAAGCCCACCACCTGCGCCTCCGTCTTCGGCTGACCCACGGACGAGGCGGCCGTCCGCTCACGGGAGCGGACGGCCGCCTCGGGCCTCGGGAAGTGTCAGCGGCTGTGGCGTCCGCCCGACACCGCGGGCCGACGGCGGCCCAGCCCGAACAGTGCCGTGGCGCCGACGGCGAGAGCGGCGGCGCCACCGATCGCGATGTACGTGGTGCTGCTGTCGCCGCCCGTCTCGGCGAGGTTCTCGCCCGAGGGTTGCGGGGCGGCGGACGGCGCACCGGCGCCCTTCGCCTCGGGGGCGTTGCCGGCGGGCTCGGACGACGGTGCCGCGTCGGGCTTCTCGGCGGGAGCGGCCGCACCCACCGCCTGCGTGTGGTCGTCACCGCCGTGACCGCCGTGGTCCACCGTCGACTTGTCCGCGCCCTGTGCGATCTCCTGGTCCGAGGGCGCGGAGGCGGCCGGCGCCGGAACGCCGCCGCTGTCCTTGCCGAACACCACGTCGGAGCACGTGTAGAACGCCTCCGGGGAGTCCGAGCGCTGCCAGATCGAGTAGACCAGGTGCCGTCCCGACCGGTTGGGCACGACGCCGTCGAAGACGTACGCGCCGTTCTCCAGCTTCGGGTTCGTGACCTTCGCGAACGGCTTCTCCTCCAGGTCGGACCACTTCAGAGGCTTCGTCGGGTCGTAGCCGTCCTTCGTCAGGTACAACTCGAAGGTGCCCTTGTGCGGAGCGGTCGCCTGGTACCGGAAGGTGTGGTTCCCCGAGGCGAGCGGCGAGGAGGGCCAGTCGGCGCGGGGCAGGTCGAGCCCCTTGTACTTGTCACGGCCCGCGCTGCACAGCTCGCCGTCCGGGATCAGCTGCCGGTGGTTGCCCGCGGCGTTGGCGATGTTGACCTCGTTCCAGTCGTAGAACGCCTGCGTGCCGCTCGCCGCGACCGCCGCCTTGCAGGCCTGCGACACCGGACTCTCCGGCCCCTCGGCGAAACAGGCGGACACCCGGCTGACCGGATCCGTCATCGACCCGTGGGCGGCCGCCGGAGCGGCGGCCAGGCCGGCCAGCGCGACCGGGGCGAGACCGAGTGCGGCGACCGTGGCGGCCCTGCGAGCGGTCATGGTGACGTTCTCCTTCGAATGGCGGCGGAGGCGTGAGGGGCGGGGCCCGGCTCGAACCGGCGGTGCGGCCCCCCGTAGGACTACGGCGCCGACTGCTCGAACCGGCCCCGGCGATCAGCAAGCTAGCCCCTGATCACCGCGAAATCGCCTGCTGGGAGCGGGGAATGGCGATCCTTATGCTCCGCTTAAGGCGACGCTAAGAAGGGGCTCAGAAAGCCGACCGCTCGCGTGCGGCACCCGGACCCGGGCCGTACCGTGGGACGGGCACTGTCCGTCACGATGCCGGGAGCGAGCGATGGCCGGGGAGATCTCCTTCTTCGAACTGGGCGTGGGCGACTCGGAGCGGGCCCGGACCTTCTACGGCGGCCTGTTCGGCTGGAGCTTCGAGGCCGGTACGACGGAGGGCGGTGGGTACGCCATCCGCACGGCCGGCGTACCCGGCGGCGTGCACGGCCAGGACCCGGGCGCGAGCCCGTACGTGTTCTTCCGGGTCGACGACATGCGGGCGGCGGTCGCCCGGGTCAGGGGACTCGGCGGGACGGTGGAGGACGCCGACCCGAGCGGCGACGAGGAGTCCGTCGCGCGCTTCGGCCGCTTCCAGCTGTGCCAGGACGACCAGGGCTCCCCCTTCGGACTCCACCAGCCACCGGCGGAGTCCGGCTGAACAACCGC
This sequence comes from Streptomyces sp. NPDC002867, assembly GCF_053591895.1. NCBI lineage: Bacteria > Bacillati > Actinomycetota > Actinomycetes > Kitasatosporales > Streptomycetaceae > Streptomyces > Streptomyces sp. NPDC002867. The sequence goes on from NZ_JBSFUR010000031.1 coordinate 61,650, forward strand.
GGATCAGCCCACGCGGCGGTAGCGGCGTTCCGGGCGCCCCGTGCCTCCGTAACGCAGCGTCACCTCGGCGCGGCCCGTCTCCGCGAAGTACTCCAGGTAGCGGCGGGCGCTCACGCGGGACAGCGAGCCGGCCTCGGCGCACTCCGAGGCCGACAGGTCGCCCGGGTGGTCGCGCAGGATGCGTTCGACCAGCTCCGCCGTGTGCGGGGCGAGCCCCTTCGGCAGCTCGCGCGACCCCGGCGGGCGGGTGCCGAAGATCTGGTCCACATCCTCCTGGCGCGCCTCGTCCAGCCGCTCCAGCCGAGAACGCAGCGACGCCACGTGCCGCAGCTGTTCCTGGAGCGCCGCCTGGTTGAACGGCTTGATCAGGTAGTGCAGCGCCCCCGCCCGCAGCGCGGACCGCACCACCGCCGCATCCCGTGCGGCCGTGATGAACAGTGCGTCCGCGCTCACCCGGTCCGGGTCGCCCGCCTCGGCCGCCCGCAGTTCCCGCAGCACACGGATCCCGTCCATGTCGGGCAGATACACGTCGAGCAGCACGAGATCGGGCCGCAGCCGCTCCGCGGCGCGCAACGCCTCCGCACCGCTGTGGGCCACGCCGACGACCGTGAACCCCTTCGTCGCGGACACATAGCGGCTGTGCAGCTTGGCGACCATGAAGTCGTCGTCCACCACCAGCACCTTGGTCACGCCGCCACGCTAAGCCGCGACCACAAGGACCACAACGTCCGTTGATTCCGGAAGAGAGACAGCTTCTTAACGCGCAGGCAACATGTGGGCCACCTCACAGCTCCTACTCACCGCTCATGAGAGGCCTCCCGTGCGATTGCGCACCTCCATCGCCCTGCTCGGGGCCGCGCTCCTGGTGTTCGCCGTGCCGCCGCTGCTCTCCACGGACGGCGGCACCGACACCGGCACGCAGATCCCCGGCCTGCGTTTCATGGTCCCCAACACCCCCGGCGGCGGCTACGACATCACCGCCCGCACCGCCGCCAAGAACGCCGAGGACGCCGGGCTCACCCACGGCATCGAGGTCTTCAACCTCCCCGGAGCCGGCGGCACCGTCGGGCTCACCCGCCTCGTCGGCGAGCACGGCAACGGCAAGCTCGCCATGTCCATGGGGCTCGGCGTCGTCGGCGCCGTGCACACCAACAAGGCGCCCAAGACCCTCGCCGACACCACACCGATCGCCCGGCTCACCGAGGAGCAGGACATCGTCGTGGTCTCCAAGGACTCCCCGTACAGGACGATCGGCCAGCTGGTCGACGCATGGAAGAAGAACCCGGGCAAGCTCGCCGTCGGCGGCGGCTCCTCGCCCGGCGGCCCCGACCACCTCGCGCCCATGCTGATGGCCCGGGCCGCCGGCATCGAGCCCAAGTCCGTCAACTACGTCCCCTTCGACGGCGGCGGCGAACTGCTCGCCTCGATCCTCGGCAACAAGGTCGCCTTCGGCGTCTCCGGCGTCGGCGAGTACCTCGACCAGATCAAGTCCGGAGAGCTGCGGCTGCTGGCCGTCACCGGCCCGATGCGCGTCCCCGGACTCGACGCCCCCACCCTGCGCGAGGCCGGCCTCGACACCGACTTCACCAACTGGCGCGGCATCGTCGCACCGCCCGGACTGAGCGACGCGGAGCGCGACAAGCTCATACGGCTCGTCACCGAGATGCACAAGTCGAGGCAGTGGCAGGAGTCCCTGAAGAAGAACGGCTGGGACGACGCCTTCCTCACCGGCGATCTCTTCGGCGACTTCCTCAAGGAGCAGGACGACGAGGTCGACTCGGTGCTGAAGGAGCTGGGACTGTGAGCGCCGAAGCCCCTGACACCACCCGTACTGCCGACGTCCGCGGCTCCTGGCTGCGCGAGCACTCCGAACTCGGCGTGAGCCTGCTGCTCCTCGTCATCGGCGTCCTCGTCCTCACCGACGCACTGACCATGAACGTCGACATCGCCCAGCGCGGACCCGTGGGACCCAGGACCGTCCCCATCGTCGTCGGCTGCGGCCTGCTGGTCGTCGCCGTCCTCCTCGCGGTCGACGTCCTGCGCGGCGGCCGCGGCGAGGCCGAAGGCGGCGAGGACATCGACCTGAGCGAGCCGAGCGACTGGCGCACGGTCCTGCTCCTCGGCGGCGTCTTCCTCGCCTTCGCCGCGCTCATCGGCCCGCTCGGCTTCCCCGTCGCCGGAGCGCTGCTCTTCTGGGGCTCCGCCTTCGCGCTCGGCAGCAGGCACCACGACCGTGATCCGCTCATCGCCGCGGTCCTGTCCGTGGTCACCTACTTCGTGTTCAACAACCTGCTCGGCGTCCCGCTGCCCGGCGGCCCGCTGATGGGAGTGCTCTGATGGATTCCCTGAACTCCCTTCTCGACGGCTTCGGCACCGCGCTGACGCCCGTCAACCTGCTCTGGGCCGTGATCGGCGTGCTGCTCGGCACCGCGATCGGCGTCCTGCCCGGCATAGGCCCGGCGATGGCGGTGGCGCTGCTGCTGCCGGTGACGTACGGACTGGAGCCGACCGGCGCGTTCATCATGTTCGCCGGCATCTACTACGGCGCGATGTTCGGCGGTTCGACCACCTCCATCCTGCTCAACACCCCGGGCGAGAGCGCGGCCGTCGTCGCCGCGCTGGAGGGCAATCCGATGGCGAAGGCCGGGCGGGGCGCCCAGGCGCTCGCCGCCGCCGCCGTCGGCCACTTCACGGGCGGCATGATCGGCACGATCCTGCTCGTCGCGCTCGCCCCCACGGTCGCCGGCCTCGCCGTCGACATCGGCGCGCCCGACTACTTCGCCATCATGGTGCTGGCCTTCATCGCCGTCACCTCGGTGCTCGGCTCCTCCCGCATCCGCGGACTGGCCTCCCTGCTGATCGGCCTCACCATCGGCCTCGTCGGCCTGGACCAGATGACCGGCCAGCAGCGCCTCACGTTGGGCTCGCTCCAGCTCGCGGACGGTATCGACGTCGTCATCGTCGCCGTCGGTCTCTTCGCGATCGGCGAGGCCCTGTGGGTCGCCGCCCACCTGCGCCGCACGGCGGGCGAGCCCATTCCCGTCGGCCGCCCGTGGCTGGCCGGTTCCGACGTGAAGCGCACCTGGAAGGCATGGCTGCGCGGGCCGGTCATCGGCTTCCCGTTCGGCGCGATCCCGGCCGGCGGTGCGGAGATCCCCACCTTCCTGTCCTACGTGACCGAGAAGCGGCTGTCCCGGCACAAGGACGAGTTCGGCCGCGGCGCCATCGAGGGCGTCGCCGGACCCGAGTCGGCGGCCTCCGCGTCGGCCGCGGGCACGCTCGTGTCGATGCTGACGCTCGGTCTGCCGACCACCGCCGTCGCCGCCGTGATGCTGGCCGCCTTCCAGCAGTACGGCATCCAGCCCGGACCGCTGCTCTTCGAGCGCGAACCCGACCTGGTGTGGGGCCTGATCGCCTCCCTCTTCGTCGGCATGGTGCTGCTGCTCGCGCTCAACCTGCCGCTCGCGCCGGTCTGGGCGAAGCTGCTGCGCATCCCGCGCCCGTACCTCTACGCGGGCATCCTGTTCTTCGCCGCGGTCGGCGCGTACGCCGTCGGCGGTGAGGCACTCGACCTGGTGATCCTGCTGGTCATCGGCCTCATCGGGTTCGGCATGCGGCGCTACGGACTGCCCGTGCTGCCCGCGGTGATCGGCGTCATCCTGGGCCCGGCCGCCGAACAGCAGCTGCGCCGCGCCCTGCAGATCAGCGACGGCAGCGTCACGGGCCTGGTCAACACTCCCTTCTCCGTGACCGTGTACGCGGTGATCGCGATCCTGCTGGCGTGGCCGCTGCTGAAGAAGGTGATCGTCCGCCGCCGCACTGTGTCGGCATGACACCGGACACCCTCCCCCTACGCCCCTGCGGGCGTGGGGGGACCCCCTCGCGCTGACCGACGACGTTCCGCGGGTGAAGGCCGTGACCGACGCGGCCACGGTGGTCGGCCTCGTGGTCCTGCGGACCGAGGCCGACCACCTCCGTCTCGACAACATCGCCGTCCATCCGGATGTCCAGGCCCCGGCCTCGGCCGCCGCCTGCCGGCCTTCGTGGAATCGCGCGCACGGGAACTCGGCCTGCCCGCGGTGCGGCTGCTGACCAACGCGACGATGTGGGAGAACCAGAAGCTGTACGAGCGCTACGGCTACGAACTGGTGGAGCGCCGGGTCGACGGGCAGTACGACCGCTTCCACTACCGCAAGCCGCTGACCCGAACAGGAGCCCGTCAGGGGCCGGTTGTCAGTGGCGGCTGCGACGATCGGACCATGACGACGATCGACTGGAACGCCATGGCGGGCACCTTCGACCAGGAGCCCGACCACGGCCTCGCGGACCCCGTGGTCCGGCGTGCCTGGGCGGAGCGGCTCCGGCAGTGGCTGCCGCCGCACCCGTCCGACGTGCTCGACCTCGGCTGCGGCACGGGCAGTCTGTCCCTCCTCGCCGCCGAGCAGGGTCACCGGGTGACCGGCGTCGACCTCTCGCCCGGCATGGTCGCCCGGGCACGGGCCAAGCTCGCCGGCACGGGCGCCGAGATCGTCGAGGGCACCGCGGACCGGCCCCCGGTCGGCGAGCGCCGGTTCGACGTCGTCCTCGCCCGGCACGTCGTGTGGCTTCTGCCCGATCCCGAGGCCGTCCTGCGCCACTGGGCCTCGCTCCTGCGCCCGGGAGGCCGGCTCGTCCTCGTCGAAGGCGTCTGGGGCGGCGACGGACTGCCGGCCGAGCGGCTGACCGAGGCCCTCGCACCGCTGGCCGAGCGGATCCACCACGAAGCCCTGTCGCAGGACCCGGCCCTGTGGGGCAGGGCCGTCGACGACGAGCGCTACGCGCTGGTGGCGTGCACGGCAGCGCTCCGCCGGCACACCGAGGTGATCGATGTGCACCTGGTGCTGCGCCGCGGGGACGAGGTGCTGCTCGCCCGCCGCGCGAACACGGGCTACGCCGACGGCCTGTGGAACGGACCGTCGGGCCACGTGGAGGACGGCGAGGACGTGCGTGCCGCGATGGTGCGCGAGGCGGCCGAGGAGATCGGCGTCGAGCTGGCGCCCGGTGATCTGCGGGCCGCCCTGGTCATGCAGCACCGCGGCCCGGGGGGTCAGCCGCGCACCGGCTGGTTCTTCGAGGCGGACCACGAGACGGCCGGTGAGCCGTACAACCGCGAGCCGGACAAGTGCTCCGAGATCGCCTGGCACCGGCTGGACGCCCTGCCCGGCGACATGGTCGCCTACTGCCGGGCAGGGCTGGAGGCCTACCGGGCCAGGGAGAGGTTCGTCGTCCACTGGCACGAGGACGGCGACTCCGTCGCGTACGACGCGGACGGGCCGGACCGGGCGGTGGTGCTTCCGGTCAGCCGAGGAGGTCGCTGAAGGAGCCGCCGCGGGCGAGGAGTTCGAGTTCGTCGAGAGCGCGCACGGCCTCCTCCGCCGCCTGCGGGTCCCGGTCGGCGAGGCCGCTCTCGGCGAACTCGTCCTCGTCGAGACGCAGGACCGTCCGCCCGTCCGCAGACACCCACAGATCCAGGTCCAGGTCCTCGACGACCACCTCGCCGCCGCCGGCCACGGCGGGCCGGGTGATGTCGCAGTACCAGCCCTTGAGCACACCCGCGCCCGTGCGGACCTCCTTCACCGAGTACCACCGGTCGCGCCAGTAGTGCTCGGTGAACACATCCCCCGGCTCGAACCGCACGAAGCCGAAGTCACGGACCCCCGGGGCGGCCCACGGAGCCCGCACCACCAGATGCGTGCCGTCGTCGGAGAGCAGCTCCGCCGGGTAACGGATCTTCGTCGCCCCGGCCTTGACCAGGCGGACCTCAGCCGAGAGTGCGGACATGCCGGACCTCCGAGGCGCAGATCTCGTAGCCGAACCACCGGTTGACCGCCAGCATGGGGCCGTTGTCGGCGTCATTGCTCGTGAACGCGTCCGTGAAACCGGCCTCCCTGGCCCGGCGCAGCGAATCCGTCTTGGCGAGCTTCGCGAAGCCCTTGCCCCGGTGGGCACGCATCGTGCCCGTCATGCCGCTCAGATAGCGGGTCTCGCGGTCGGTCATGGCCGCGGTGAACGCGGCGATCTCGCCGTCCACGACGACCACCGTGGACAGGCCGCGGTCGAGCAGCGGGTTCTCCCACGTGTGGCGGATCCAGTCGTCGTAGTCGGTGAAGTCCGCACCGACGTCGCTCGGCTCGTCGGACGTCGCCTCGGCGTCCGCGCGGAACAGGGGGCGCGGGTCGTCCTCGTAGTCCGCGGCCGTCCGCAGCTCGACCCCGGCCGGCAGCGGCGGCAGGCCGGGCAGCGTCCCGGCCGCCAGGCCGAGGCGCAGGAAGTGCGCCGCGCGGCTGGGACGGAAGCCGCGCTTCTCGGCGAACGCCCGGCACGCGGGGGTGTCCTCGACCCAGGAGAACAGGGAGCGAGCGCCTTCGCCGGCGAGATGCTCCTCGGCCGTGCGCAGCAGCAGCCCTCCCGCGCCCTGCCCCCGGTGCTCGGGGTGGACGACCGGGTTCGCGTACGCGAGTCCGGGCTCGGCGGCGTCGTAGGCGATGCCGACGTGCGACATGCCGATGACGGCGCCGTCCCGCTCGGCCACCAGCAGGCGGTACTTCTTGGCCGGGTTGGCGGTGCGCACGCCGAAGAGGACCGACTCGGCGGTGGTCACGTCGAACGGAAGCACCACACGCCGGATCCGGGTCACGGCCTCGGCGTCCTCCGCGCTGTCGGCACGGAGATCTCGGACAATGACAGTCATGGGGCCGCACGCTACGTGCCGCCGTACCGCCGCGCCTCCCAATATCGGTGCGGTGGGGGACAATCGCGCCGTGACCTTGAACATCACCATCGATCCGGAAGGCGCCGACGCGCCGTACGAGCAGGTGCGCGCCCAGATCTCCGAGCGGGCCCGCTCGGGCGAGCTGCCGGTGGGCTACCGGCTGCCGACCGTCCGCGGCCTGGCCGAGGAACTGGGCCTCGCGGCCAACACCGTGGCCAAGGCGTACCGGGCACTCGAGAGCGACGGCGTGATCGAGACCCGCGGCCGCAACGGCACGTTCGTGGCGGCGGCGGGCGACGCGGCGGCCCGTCAGGCCGCGGCGGCGGCGGCGACGTTCGCGGCGGAGGTGCGCCGCCTCGGCCTCTCGCACGAGGCGGCGCTGGCCGCCGCCCGCGAGGGCCTGCGCGCGGCGTACGACCGGGTGGAGTGAGGTCCCCACCCCGCCCCTTCCCGAACCGGGGCTCCGCCCAGGACCCGTACGGCGCTTCGCGCGGTGTCCTCAAGCTCCCCCTACGGCCTGGCGGCCGTGGGTGGTGCCCCCAGACGGGCTGATTTCGCGCAGCGAAATCCAGCCTCGCCGGCGATTGAGGCGCGGGGTCGGGGGCGGAGCCCC